>NZ_BAABFA010000008.1:0-405001 GCF_039540515.1 Nemorincola caseinilytica
AAGGGCCGATGAGGCGGTTACGTTCGAGGTGACGGACATGCTGGGCCAGGTGGTATACCGTGGCAGCACAGTTGCCAAAGGCGGTACACTGGAAGCACGCATAGAGCTGACCAACACCCTTGCCAACGGCATGTACATGCTGAACATGAGCATAGGTGCAGAGCGCAAAGCGTTCCACTTCGTAGTGAAGCAATAATATCACTGATAGCAATAAAAGCGACAGGCTGCCATTAGGCAGCCTGTCTTGCTTTAAGGGGGTGAGGCAATGCAGGGCAAGTATGGAAAAAAATGAACACCTGCGGCAGAACTGGCCTTTTTACCACCATAACGCATGTGTTAAATATGAACAATGACACCGACATATGCTGTGGAAAAGTATTTCACATCTTTGCAACACATTTTTTCTGATCTTCGCAAGAACAGGGTATTTTTGAGCATATAGAGATGAAAAACAGGATAAAAGAAATAATAAAAGCATCCATCGATACGAAGCAGAAGCTGATGGACGATGCGGTGCTGATGGATACCATAGAGCAGGTGACACAGGCAATGGTGACCGCTTTCTCTAATGGTAATAAAGTGCTTTTCTGTGGCAATGGCGGCAGCGCTGCCGATGCACAGCACCTGGCGGCCGAGTTCAGCGGAAGGTTCTATACAGATAGGGATCCGCTGCCGTCAGAGGCGCTGCACTGCAACTCTTCTTATATGACGGCCGTGGCCAACGACTATGGTTATGACGTGGTATACAGCAGGATAATAAAGGGTACAGGCCGCCCTGGAGATGTGCTGGTAGGCCTTAGCACTTCGGGAAATTCTGTTAATATTATCAAAGCAGTGGAAGAGGCGCGAAAAATTGGTATGATCATTGTAGTATTTACCGGTGAGGGCGGGGGAAAGCTCAGGTCGATGTGCGATCACCTAATAAATGTTCCAAGCAACGACACGCCCAGGATACAGGAATCCCATATAATGGTGGGGCACATCATCTGCGAGCTTGTGGAATCGGAATTATTTAAAAAATGACCAAAATGAACCTCTTAGAGCAAAAGCCCGATATAGACAGGAGCTGGACATTATTTCTAGACAGGGACGGCGTAATAAACATTGAATCGGTAGGATCATATATAACATCGTGGAAGGAATTCCAGTTCCATGATGGTGCGAAGGATGCCATAAAAGCGCTGTCAAAGATGTTCGGCAGAATAGTGGTGGTCTCCAACCAGCGGGGTGTAGGCCGTGGCATAATGACCATGGATGCACTATGGGAGATAAGCGCCAACCTGCGCGATGCAGTGGCAGAACATGGTGGCCGTATAGATAAAGTATACAACTGCACGGCCGTGAACGATGACGACCACAACCGCAAACCTAACGTAGGTATGGGTATGCAGGCGCAGGAAGATATTCCAGAGATAGAATTCAGGAAGAGTGTGATGGTGGGCAATAGCATGAGCGATATGGAATTCGGCAAAAGGCTGAACATGCATACCGTATTCCTCACCACCAAGCACGACCCTGTAGAACTGCCAAACGACCTTGTGGACGAGCAGTACGGCTCGCTACAGGCATGGTCAAACACGCTGGAACCGGCCGAAATGATAAGCTGATACCTCCATACAGGAGCAACATAGGATCAATAACAAATGGCTGTCTCAGGAACCTTGAGACAGCCATTTTACATTACTGCATTATTTGTGTGCAGCAAAGGTATAGTGGGCTCCTATGGCATACTGTGCGCCCGGGCATACATGCATGCCACCGAACACTCCGAAATTATCTGTTATTCTTACTTTGGCATGTACCAGGCGTATCCCCAGATCTAAAAGGTTATATGGGCGGAATGTCTTGTAGATAGAGACGCCCATGCTATCAATAAAATGCATTGAAGATCGGGTGTGGTGTATTGCGATCCCAACGCCCGATCCTATACATATCTTACTCCTATTCAGGTAGTAGAAGTCGGCAGTTGCTGTAAATGCATGATCGCGCGACCAAGTGTCTTGCAAGTAGATAGTGCCGTTACGGGGGTCTTGCCATTGCTGCATGCCGGTACCCGAATTGTAGTAGGAATATAGTAAGCCTGCGCTGAACCAACGGGCCACCTGGTATTCGCCACCGGCAATGAGGCAACCGCGCGTAACACCACGGGTTGCCGTTGGTTCTTTCCAAAGCGCGCCCGGCAGACCATAGGCCCCGATGGCAGTGATAGAACCTTTAGAGAAGGCAGGTTCAGGCTTTTCGTTCTTGTCTTTTTTGAAGGAACAAAGACCGGATATGAGCAACAGGCCCATGAGTATTTTTTTCATAAGGTGTGCAACATACAAAAGATGGTGGTATCTCTCAAATGAAAAAGAGGCTTCAAAGCCTCTTTTATTTATTCGTCTATGTTGTACTCTTTTATCTTGCGGTAGAGTGTTCGCTCGGATATGCCCAGCTCTGCGGCCGCATCGCGGCGGCGGCTCTTGTGTTTGCGCAGCGCCTTGGTAATATATTCCTTCTCCCTGTCGGCCAGCAGCAGGGTCTCTTCTACTTCCTCGTGCCGGGTGTTGGGCTCTATGAGGATGGGTGTGGTGGTGGCGTTGTAATTGATGGGTGCATTGGTATGCTCCGGCTCGTTGTATACAGGTACCAGGTTGCCCGTGCCTGATGGCTCTACGGGTGTATAGCCCTGGTGCTGTGCCACATCGAATATCATCTGCTTCAGATCGTTCATATCCTTCTTCAGGTCGAAGATGATCTTGTACAGTATATCGCGTTCGGTACGGAAGTCGGAATTGCCACCCATAGCGGGTGTGCCGGATGCCGATACCACTGCCAGGCTGCGCGAGCGGTCGGCATGCTGGGGCAGGAAACGCTGCAGCGCATCGGCAGTGATGTACTTGTCGGTAGATAGCACAGATATCTGCTCGGCAATGTTCTTCAGCTCGCGCACGTTCCCGGGCCAGGGGTAATTGACCAGCACCTGCTGCGCTATTGCATCCAGCTGCACCGACTGTGTTTTATAGCGTTCTGCGAAATCGCCGGCGAACTTGCGGAACAGTAGGGGGATATCCTCTTTCCTGTCGCGCAGAGCAGGTACACGGATGGGCACTGTGCTGAGGCGATAGTAGAGGTCCTCGCGGAAGCGTCCCTGCGAGGTAGAGTCCAGCAGGTCGCGGTTGGTAGCGGCTATCACACGCACATCGGTCTTCTGCACCTTCGATGAACCCACGCGTATGAATTCGCCGGTCTCCAGTACACGCAGCAGGCGTGCCTGTGTGCCCAGCGGCATCTCACCTATCTCATCCAGGAATATGGTACCGCCATTCACGGTTTCGAAGTAACCCTTGCGGCTATCTACCGCACCGGTGAACGAACCCTTTTCGTGCCCGAAGAGCTCACTGTCTATAGTGCCCTCGGGTATGGCGCCACAGTTCACAGCTATGAATGGATTGTGTTTGCGCGGAGAGAGCGCATGAATGATCATGGAGAAGACCTCCTTACCCACACCGCTTTCGCCCGCTATGAGTACAGAGAGGTCGGTATTGGCCACCTGTACCGCTGTATTGAGTGCATGGTTCAGCGCAGGCGAATTGCCTATGATACCGAACCTGTTCTTTATGCTTTGAATATCCATTCCCTAGTAGATAGTAGTTAGTAGAAAGTATATGGTCGAAAGTAGAAAGCTGCTGCCTGAACATTGTTATTGGCATATATCAATTGCTTATCCCTATCGATACTTTTGATAAAAAATGGGTTCCGCATTTTTTCCTCGGCCACGAGATCTACCTTTCTTCCCAGCATATCCTGCAAGGTGAAAAGCAGGTCGAAATAATTGTCGGCATAGTCCATTTCGGGTATGTCTTCCTTCCTGAAGCGGTATAACAGGTCTATGTCGCTACTGTCATTGAAGTGGTCAGGTCGCGTAGTGCTGCCTATAAGATACAAAGACCTGACGTGATGCTTTTTGCAAACATCCCTGATGGCTTGTATGTTATTTTCTATAAGCGCTATCATGGTCTACATCATTTCTCCCATCAGCGTGGCCGATGTGGCGCTGCTGATGGTAACGGTGGCATAGTCGCCTTTCTGCAGTGGCCTTTCGTTCTTGGGGAACACCACTACCTTGTTCTGCGAGTTGCGGCCATACCAGTGCAGGTCGCTGCGCTTGCTATCGCCCTCTATCAGTACCTCGAAGGTCTTACCTATATCGGCCTTATAGCTATCGCGCGAATGGCTGTTCTGCAGGTTTATTATCTCTATCAGCCTGCGTTTCTTCACATCTTCGGGTATGTCGTCCTGGTAGCGGCGGGCGGCAAGGGTGCCGGGTCGCTCGCTGTAAGAGAACATATATGCCATATCGAACCGGGACAGCTCCATGATGGAGAGCGTATCCTGGTGCTCTTCCTCGGTCTCGGTGCAGAAACCCGATATCACATCGGTGCTCAGGCCGCAGTCGGGCATTATCTCGCGTATGCGTTTTACCTTGGCCAGGTACCACTCGCGCGTATAGGTGCGGTTCATGAGCTGCAGTATGCGGGTATTGCCGCTCTGTATCGGCAGGTGTATGTATTTGCAAATGTTGTTGTACCGCGCCATGGTGTGCAGCACATCGTCGGTAATGTCTTTGGGGTGCGATGTGCTGAACCTGATGCGCAGCAGGGGCGATATGAGGGCCACACGCTCCAGCAGCAGGGCGAAGTCTACAGCCCCCTCCAAACCTCCCCCCGAGGGGGAGGCTTTCCCCTCATTTTCAGATGTTTGCGAAACATCTCCCTCCCCTCGGGGGAGGGCCGGGGAGGGGCTATAGTAGTAGCTATCCACGTTCTGGCCCAGCAGTGTCACCTCGCGATAGCCTTTTTCAAAGAGGTCGCGGCACTCGGCTACTATGCTCACGGCATCGCGGCTGCGCTCGCGGCCACGGGTGAAGGGCACTACGCAGAAGCTGCACATATTGTTGCAGCCGCGCATGATGCTTACAAAGGCGGTCACGCCATTGCTATCCAGCCTCACCGGCGATATGTCGGCATAGGTCTCCTCGCGGCTCAGCAGTACGTTCACGCTCTTCTGGCCACCTTCGGCCTCGGTGATGAGGCCCGGCAGGCTGCGGTAGGCATCGGGGCCTACTACTATATCTACCAGCTTCTCTTCCTCCAGGAATTTTGCCTTCAGTCGCTCGGCCATGCAGCCCAGCACCCCTATCAGCATGCCGGGGTTCTGCTCTTTCACCTTGCGGAACGACAACAGGCGGTTGCGCACCGTTTGCTCGGCCTTCTCACGAATGGAGCAGGTGTTGAGCAGCACCAGGTCGGCCTCTTCGAAGTTGCGCGTAGCGCCAAAGCCCTCTTCGTGCAGTATAGATGCCACTATCTCACTATCGCTGAAATTCATCTGGCAGCCATAGCTTTCGATGTAGAATTTTTTATCAAATGAGTTCGGGTCTCCCGCGAAAGGCGCATATGCCTCTCCCTGCCTTGTCTCCTCTACGTCCTTCCTGTATAACTCGGTGTGACGTTGTTGCAGTGTTTCTGCCATAATTTCCGATCTTCCTTAATGGGCAAAGGTACGAGAAATGAATAAAAGGTATATTGTTAGTATAGGCCGAGATATGTAAAAGAGTTCAAAGTTTGCATGCTCTTTTGACATTCGATAATGACTTTTGTAACTTAGTTATTCTACAATAGATTTGAGCCCAGCAGATCTGTTGTAGAATAATTTTTAGAAGAAAGGAATTAAACTCATGATAACTTCATTAAATAAAGTAGATATACTGACTAAACAATTACGAGAATTGTTGCCTATGGACCCAGCAGATAGGCAAAGGCTGACTAAAAAATTTCGTCTTGAGTTCAATTACAATTCTAACCATATTGAGGGGAATACTTTAACATACGGAGAGACAGAATTATTGTTGATACTAGGTGATACAAAGGGCAGTCATACAATGCGTGAATATGAGGAGATGAACGCACATGATCTCGCTTTCCAGATGGTGGAAGAATGGGCTAAAGATAAAGAACGACCATTGACAGAGCGTGATATAAAAAACCTAAACGAAATAATATTGGTCCGTCCGTTCTGGAAAGATGCAATTACTCCAGAAGGGAATTTAACCCGAAGAATGATAAAAGTGGGAGATTATAAAGAATATCCCAACTCTGTGCGATTGCAGAATGGTGAAGTATTCGAATATGCAAGACCCTCTGATGTGCCAATATTAATGCAGGAACTGATAGATTGGTATAGAAGTGAGGAAGGATCTTTACACCCTGTTGTTTTGGCCGCTATGTTGCATTATAAGTTCGTGAGGATACATCCTTTTGATGATGGTAATGGAAGAATATCCCGACTTTTAATGAATTATGTAATGTTCCGTAACGATCTGCCTCCGGTCATAATTAGATCTAGTGAAAAGGTGAATTATTTACATGCACTAAATAGAGCTGATATAGGGGATCATGAAGTTTTCATCGATTATGTTGCACAACAAGTGATATGGTCATTAGAATTAGCTATTAAGGCAGCGAATGGAGAAAATATTGATGAAGTAGGAGATTTGGATAAGAAATTGGCTCAACTTAAGCGAAAGATCGCGCAGGTGTCGGATAATAGGGTTGAGCTGAAGCGTAGTATTGAAGTAATACGTTCTGTAGCAAGAGATGTAATAGCTCCCATTGCAATAGAATGGGAAAATAAGCTCAAGGAGTTTGATACTTTTTTCTTTTCTAGAAGTGTGCATATAGCTGCTACAGGCACAGGTAAACAGGGAATTTCAATGAGCGAGACGTTTGATCAGTTTTATAAAGAACAGTTGGCGGCATCGTTAAAGAAGGGAACGCTTATAACTGAGATAAAACTCATGGTCAGCTTTATTCGGCTACGCTCAGTTCAGAATAACACCAATTATAATGGTGGTGAGATCAAATTTCTATTTCATATGAATGCATATGAAATAGAATGTACAGGCCTGAAAAAAAGTATCAGCAAGCTTTATGATCAGACCTTGAGCAAGAATGAGATAATGCATATCGTAGACCATGTTGGTAATTGGTTTCTTAACAATATTGAAAAAGTAATTGAAAATGGAGGAAGCTAATCTCTTAACTATATGTCCTGCTTAAAATTACCAACCACATTTGACCACTTTCTTTTGAAGCTCTTTTGGTCTGTGCCTTCCAATTTTCCTATTTACATTTCATAGCATACCTGCGAATAGCCCACCTCGCCGGCCAGAGGTGGGTGCATCTTGCGCACGGCTATGCGCACTTTCTGCGCCATAGGGAAAAGCTCATATGTGGCTGCGTGAATACCCTGTACCAGGGTTTCCAGCAACCGCTGGCCGGGTATGGCAAATACATCGTGCACGGCCTTGTGCATCAGCGAGTAATCGGCAAATGGCCACGGCTGCGCATCGGGCAGCCATATATCCACATCGGTCTCGAAGGTGTTGTCGCGGGTCCATTCCTCGGGGTAGAGGCCTATGGGCGCCTTTACTACTATCTTATGAAGCGATACAGTGAGCATGGGTCGTCTTGGTTAAGCCCCTCCCGGCCTCCCCAAAGGGGAGGAGATGGCCTGTTGGGAGGCACAGTGCTGGTGTCTGTTGTATGCAATATCTTCATGTGGCATAGTACTCGTTATTTATTTCAGATGCGCCAGGTGAACAATCCTCTTTCGGTGAACTGGTAGGGGCTGATGCTGCCGCCAAAGGCCTGCAGGGTCTGCTGCACGGCATAGCGGGTATTGGCCGGGCAGTAGAACATCATGAACCCACCGCCGCCCGCGCCCGATATCTTGCCGCCTGTAGCGCCTGCTTTAAGAGCTGCCTCATATATCTCGTCCAGCGAGTCGTTGGAGATGCCCTTGGCCATCTGCTTCTTGAAGCGGAAGCCATAATCGAGTATGCTGCCTATCTCGTGTATGTTGCCTTTCAGTACGGCCTCCTTCATCATCTGCGCCTGTTCCTTCAGGTGGTGCATGGCCTCTATGGACCGCTGGTCCTTATCGGTCACATTCTTGCTCTGCGCCTCTATGATGGTAGATGACAGCCTGCTGGTGGCCGTGAAGTAGAGCAGCAGGTTATTGCCCAGCTCGTACAGGTATTCGGGTTTAATGCGCAGGGGGTTCACTATTACTTTATTGCTGTCGTAGAACTCCATGAAGTTCACCCCGCCAAAGGTGGCGGCATACTGGTCTTGCTTGCCGCCTGCCATGCCCAGGTCCACACGTTCTATATCGTAGGCCGCCTGTGCTATATCATAGTCGCCCAGGGGCAGATTCATCCATTCGGCAAATGCGCCCAGCAGGGCCACCACTAGTGTAGATGAGCTGCCGAGGCCCGAGCCTGCAGGCGCATCGACATGCGTAGTGATACGGAAGCCCGATGGTACCAGCCCGTATTTGGCTACCACATAGTTGTACACACCGGCCGCGAGGTCCAGCGTACCATCTATAGGCAGTTGCTCGGCCAGCGGGTAGGTGATGCTCTCATTCCTGTCGGTGGCCTCTATTATCACCTCGCGTATAGCCAGCGGCTCTATAGTGGCCGTGGCATAGAGCGATATGGTGGCATTGAGTATGGCGCCTCCATATATATCGCAGTAGGGGCTTACATCGGTACCGCCGCCTGCCAGGCCTATGCGCAGTGGCGCTTTGCTTCTGTATATCATAAACAGGGCTAAATTAATGAATAAATGCGTGCGGTATGACCTCTATGGTATACGGCACGCATTTGCGACGGCAGTGCTAGACCTAGTCTATAGCGTAGGAGTTAATGATATTTCCATCAGGGTCTTCCATGTAAATGGACAACTGACCATTGGTGCGGTCGTTGTACCTGCGGGCAAGCTGCTTCAGGTCGTCCACCTTTCCCGCATAGGTATATATGAAGTTGCGGTAGTATTCTGTTCGCTTTGCATCGTCCTCCTTGGTGAAAGTATTGCCCGGCAATACCGTTATGCGGTCGTACTGCACGGCCTCGCCTACGAAGGGCTGCGCACCATAGTATACCAGGGAATCGATGAAGCTTTGCGTATGCGCGAATGCTGTACTGTCGAAGCTATATATGACACCCAGTACGGTATTCTTTGGCAGCCTGCGCAGCACCTTGTTGATGAATGTCACATTATTGCCCCCATCGTAGAACACTATGAAGGCGCTATCGGTGACGGTGACAGAGCCATACATAGTGACACCATTGTTCACTATAGACAATGGGTATACCCCATTGGCAAGCTCGTACTGAGCATCGGTACGCGCATTATCCCTTCCGGGTTCGCAACCACCTCTTATCGAAAGACCCTGCAGGGAAAGCCTTATGGTTCCCTGGTCGAGCCTGCTGTCGGCGGGTGATATGTAATAATTATTGCAGTTCAGCACCTCTGTAGTGCTCACTTCTAGGGACAGTTTCTTCATGGCGCGCCATTCGTGCATGATCACCTCGTACTGGCCATTGTATGGTACCTTGATGGTGGGCGGTTCGGGCGGTGTGCGGCGGCACGCGGCCAGGGTACAGGCAACGAATAAAAGGAGCAGTGTGGTCTGTCTCATAAAATGGTGTTTTTGTGATGAATGGGCGTGAAAGGTATTACCCATATAGTATTCTGCTATGCCAAGATATTGCAAATTAACGTATTCTTAGATGAATTATTGTCCTAATGCATCGGCATATATATGGCCCCGCGGTGATACCAGCAGGTATTGTGTGGCCTTTGTGCCGGGCAGGCGATATTCTATACGCTGCAACATGTTGGCGCCGGAAGCATCGTAGTACAGCTCTTCTGCGTCTATCATGACGGTGGAATGGTGCAGCGTAAGCGGAGTCGGTGCGGCCGGGAACCGCAGCCCGCTGAACAGTTCTTTACCTTGCCCGTTCAGCAGCATATCCCCGGCCATGAAATGGCTATTGCCCAGCGAAATGAGGTCTTTGTACTTATAGGCGATGGCGGGATATTGTAGCTTGCCATCGGGGGCCATCACTGCTTTGTTGCCGTTGCTGTCCGTCACCATCACGCAGCGGCCGGTGTAGGGCGTGCCATATGCGGCCACACCCTTTGGCAGTAGACTGTTGTCGAACTCCTTATTGCGGAAAGTCTTTATCTCGCGGCCCGCACTGTCTATTATCATGAACCCATTGCCAATGGCGGTATCTATAAGCGCATAGCAGCGGCCGTTGTAGGGCAGCGGAAATGCTATCTGCCGTGGCTGAAAGGCCAGGCGTGTACGCCAGGCAGTATCTATAATGCCGTACAGGCTATTCTGCCTGGCTATCATAAGGCCATATTCCCTGTCTATGGCCAGTGGCATAGGCCCCGGCCCCGGAGCAACGATATAGTTGCGCCCTGTGTCTACTATGGCATAGAGCATAGCGCTATCGGGGGTGCGTGCGCGTACGGTAAAATAGCGAGCCATACCCCCATTCGGATGTGTGTGGTAGCGCTCTGCTATGTGTATGGACTCGAATTTCTGCCCATCCTTTACGAAGTATCGGCTGCCGTACACATCGGGTATGCCCAGCTCGTCGGTGATCCAATGCACTGAGCCCCTGTTAGATCCGCCACAGCTCCAGCTTTCGCGCGGATTCCAGTAGGGATCAAGCTCTTGCTCGCTTTTGCGCCAGCGGCCTGTAGCCGTTCTCCGGATCCAGCGGGCCATAACGGCTTCTGCGGTATATGCGGCCATGCCAGTCTTCGGCATTGGGGTATCTGCGCATTACCTGTGCGGCATTGTTGTAATAGACGTGCGCTATCAACTGGTCTTTTTCGTTCCTTTCTATTTTGTCGTAGTGCGTGGCCAGCAGTAGCCTGCCATCGCTGCCAAAGAGCCATGCGCCATGTACCATAAGTACCGTGGTGGTGGCGTTCAGTCTTTCGGGGCGCATAGCGCCATAGCTATAGGGTGGTGGTACCACAGGCTGCACCATCAGGTTGCCCAGCATGTCTACAAAGCCGGCGGTATCCTGCCGGTATATGATGAAGCCTTCAGGATATATATCGTTCTGGTGCTTTATCCTGCTGTAGCGGGGCTGTATCAGTACCTTGCCTGTAAGGTCTATTACGCCTGTACCGGTATCGCTTACCGTAATGAAGAAGGGATATTTTGTAGGCTGTGGTGCCGGGTAGTGCAGGTCTGAGCCACCCTGGCGATACTGGTAGTAGTATTTGGTGGGTGTGGACTCTTGATCGGGGTTATAGTCCCGTACTCTCAGTGCCGTAATGTCTTTGTATACCGGTGCCGCTATATAGCGGCCTGCAGTATCTACAATGCCATACCGCCCATTGCGGCGCACTTTGAAGTAGGCATACTTGTTCCAGTGGAACATCTCCAGCAGTTCTATCTCCTCCATCTCGAAGGGTATGAGCGCATGCCCATCATTGCGCAGTACGCCATACCTGCCCTTTATGCTGGCTATAAGAAAACTATGCCGTGTATACTGTGCATGGCGGAAGCGTGCTTTGGTACTGTCGTACAGCAGGGGTATCACTACGTTGTTGGCACTGTCTATATATCCCCATTGGCCTGCATCGTTATGGCAGTTCAGCAGCGCGTTGTCCAGGTTCCTTCTCAATATGCCGTTCCAGTGGCGCGACGGTGGTATGATGTAGCGCCCCAGTGTGTCTATGAGGCAATAGGCGCTGTCTTTGCGCACCACCGCCATGTGGTGGTAAAAGAGCTTTGCCTCCTGCCATTGCGGGGCGATGACGATACGCCTGCTGCTATCGCAGTAGCCCCACAGGTCTTTTTGCCTGTAGGGTATGAGACGGGGCTGCTGCGCCTGCGCCGCCATGGTGCAAAACAGGATCGCGATAAGAAGGTAACGGATAAGGTGTATCATCTGCTTATAAGGACGGATAACGGTCGCCCGGCCTTGGGTATAATGCATATAAAATTCGGATAAAAAATGAAGTTCTGTGCATAGGCCTGTTCGCAGGCATTTTTCAGACATTCGTACCTTAGAGCGCAATGAACAATAAACTGAGATACTGTATAGCCATATTGATGATGGCGCTGGCCATACCGGCAGCAAAGGCACAGGTGGCTACAGGCGGCAATATAAAAGAGGTATACAAAAAGCTATCGCCCAGGTATTATATACAGGCGCCGCCACTATCGCCGTGGGCCGAGGGGCAGAACATGCTCTTCGTATGCGACAAGCCTTTTCCGCTGGACTGTGATGTGGTGTTCCTGGCCCTGCACGATACATCGCTGGTAGGCGCGTACCTCCCGGCCGATACGGTATTTCTCTTCGATAACGATGGAGATGGTAAACTGGGAATGCCCATAGAACCCTTCCTGCTGCCCGTATGGGCCATAAAGCGGCATACGGTAGTGAGGCCGCGCGACACGGCCGTACTGGCAGTGCTGGACCGTATGTACAACAATGTGCTACAGGGAAACGAGACGCGTGTGGATGAGCAACTATCGGACCAGTATGAGCGGTACAAGGTGGATATGACCATGCCCAACCGCCACATCATATTGCTGTTCGATAACTACCAGGCGCTGGGCCGCTACCACGAGCAGCACCACCGCGTTGCCGATCCGCGCTTGGGTATAGCCTATATGAAGGCCCTGGCCGAAGAATGCACCACCCTGTATGGCAGGATACCCGCCATAGTGCAGGTGTATATGTGCGAGGCGCTGATACGCGCACATATGATGGATGCCGCACGCATTCACCTGGAAAAAGCGCTGGAACTCTACCCCGATTCTGTACCACTGCAGATATATGCCTACAGGCTGGAAGAGAATACCAAACAACAGCAAAAAATGCTGAACCGCCTGCGCGAACGCTATCCGCAGCACTGGGCGGTAAAGGCCATGACAGAGGAGTAAGGCAGCATCACCAGCCGGTACCTGTGCCGAAGAACTGGTGATCGGTGGTGAGGGCTATCTTCACATTGTCGCCATACCTTTTGAAGCGGTTCACGAGGGTGGTGATGTCGCTGGTGACGCCGGAGAAAGTATAAATGAAATTCTTGTATGGCCGTGGCATAGAGGGGTCCTTCTCATGCGTGAAGGTATTGCCTGCATAGGCGGTAAGGCTGGTGTATGATACCAGCGGGCCTGTGAAATCGGCAGCGCCATAATACTCCAGCGAATCGAGGAAGGTATCGGCTACAGCCGCATAGCCGCTGGCATAGTCTATGGTGCCCCAAAGTGTTTTGTCGGGTATGCGGTTCAGGTCGCTGTTGGTGAAGGTTATATTGTTGCCACCGGGATAGCTGATGGTGTATTTACTGTTGCTAACTGTAAGGGTGCCTGCCTTATCTGAGCCATCGCAGCTTATGGTAAGGTTGTAGGTCTTTACACCCAGTATGCCCAGCGATGGGGTATCTGTGGCCGGGCCATTGCCCGATGAGCAGGTGGCCGGCGCCGATACGCCGCTTACCTTCAGGTCTACGGTATTGCTGCCTATGGTAAGGGTATGACCTACGCCGTAGTTCAGGCAATTGAGGTCGGTATTGGACTTTATGAGCAGGCGCAGCTTACCGTCCCACGACTCGGACATGGTGAGGTTGTAGCCATTGGTATACTGGAACGACTGCGCAGGCAGGTCGTTCTTCTTGCAGGAGCCGAGTGCGGCGGCGCACAGCAGCAAAAGGGAGATGGTATTTTTCATATGGTGTCAATATTAAATATTCTTTTTGGAATAAAATAGGTATGTCTTGATATTCAACGGGTTATTGAATATCAAGACAGCTAATAGTAGGCCGATGGTTTGCCAGGAGCGCTAATTTGTTTTGAGGCCATGTGTGCGTATCACATGGGCTATTATATCGGCCGTCATATCGGGATAGTCGGCCTGTATGGGGCGGCCTTCGGCCAGCCAGCGGCGTATGATGTCGTAGTGAGGCGTGTCCAGCGTTTTGGCTACGGAAGCGCCCATAGATGCGGCCCCGGCGGCATTGCATTGCTGCTCGTACTGCACCTGCATGGGTATCACCAGTACTTTTTTGCCCAGGTACATGGCCTCGGCGGGGCCTTCAAAGCCTGCGCCGCATAGCACGCCTGCTGCTGAGGCCATGCTTTCTACGAATGCTTTGTTGTCTATCTTGCTGATGGTGACATTGCCTGCGGTGAACGGCTGCTTGTTGTGCTTGGAGAATACCTGCCACTGCGCCTCGGGGAACTGCGAGAGGTGCTTTACTATTGTCTCATCGCTGTAGGCTGGCAGGTATACGGTATAATGGCCTTTGTTGGTAGGGGTGAGGGCGCGTATCTCGCGGCGTATAACGGGTGTATAAATGTTCTCGCCATAGGCTTTGAAATGAAAGCCGTAGCCCGCTATCACAGGGGCATATCGCCGCAGTACCAGCTCGCCTACCAGGTCGCCCTTATCGGGGCGTGGGGCGGCGGGGTGCAGTACTGCATACTGGTGGCTCAGCGATACGCAGGGTACCTTCCTGCGTTTGCATGCCCATGCCGATATAGGCTCGAAATCGTTGATCACAAGGTCGTACTGCTCTACGGGTAGTGTGCGTATGTCGCGCAGCAGCCGAAAGAGCTTCATCCGCTTCGCGGTGTCCCAAATGTCCACCCCTCCGTTCTTGCCAAAGATGAAGCTCATGCCATAGCGCTTATACTTCACGGGGAAGGGTACATCCACATCGCCCTGTATGCCGCTTATCAGTACGTCCACATCGCCATGTTTCACCAGCTCGGGGTACACATCGCGTGCACGGCTCAGGTGCCCGTTGCCGGTGCCCTGTATCGCAAATAATATCTTCATCAGGTATGCTCGCTAAAGGTAAGATGTTCACGAAGTTATCACCCTTCTGCCACAAGTGAGGGTGTTTTTTCGTCGTTGCGGCCCTGCTTCATGTTCAGCTCCAGCAGCAGGCTTTCCATCATCTCTTTCGATGACTGTTTGTTCTTGTTCTTGCCAATGTCTATGGCCTGTGCCACGGGGTCGTTGGCATAGCTGTAGATGCGCCACTGGCCATTGTCATATTCCAGTGCGGTAAGGTTCTCTATCCAGTCGCCGGAGTTCATGTAGGTGACACTGCCGTTCTTCGTGGTCACCTTCTTTATCTCCGGGTGATGTATGTGGCCGCATATCACATGGTCGTAATTGTTCTCGGCGGCTATCTCGCATACGGTCTTCTCGAAATCGTTGATGAATTTCACCGCGCTCTTCACAGTGTTCTTTATCTTTTTGGAGAAAGAGAGCTTGCCACGGCCCATTTTCTGCGATATGAAATTCACCAGGCGGTTGATGAGGATAAGGGTATCATAACCCACAGCTCCCAGCCTTGCCAGCCATTTGCTGTTCTGCATCACCACATCGAACACATCGCCATGAAATACCCATACGCGCTTGTTATCTATCTTCAGCGATAGCTTGTTCACTATCTTCAGCGCACCCAGGTTGAAACCCTTGAAGCGGCGCAGCATCTCGTCGTGGTTTCCGGGAATGTAGTATACGGGTACGTCCTTTGCCATCAGGCCGGTGAGGTGCTTTACCACCATCATATGGGTGGCAGGCCAGTACCGCTTGCTGAACTGCCATATGTCTATGATGTCGCCGTTCAGTATCACGGCCCGGGGCTTTATGCTTTTCAGGTAACGAAGCAGTTCTGCCGCATGGCATCCGTAGGTACCCAGGTGAACGTCGGACAGTACCACGATGTCCACTTCTCTTTTTGCCATTTATGGTCTCGGTACGAGCATTTGGTCATACAAAATGACGGATATCGTATAAATAGAACATGAATGTGGAGTTAAATGAATATTAAGTGAACACATTTTAACATATTAATTGATAGTAACTAAACTGTGCACGCTTTAAAATATCGGTGACAAATGCTGGAAACAGGAACGCACTTGTGTTCCTTCCGGCTCCATGTGGTATCTTATATCTTTATTTTTGGTGTCTAAACGCTGCTTTCTATGTTCCGCAAAACTCTTTTTATCCTGTTCGTGCTGCCTGTTATGGGTGCCGCCATCATGATGTCCTGTGGCAAGGCCGATGGCTATATCTGCAATATGAATACCCGGTTCGATATAGAAAGAGATAGCGTATCGCCGCGTACAAAGCCTATGACCATTGTTCTGGAAGCCTATCAGAAGCTCACGAGCAATTGCTCTGCTCCTATCGTCAACCCCTTTCTCAGCACGAGTTATGCGATGCAGCCCGCATGCATAAAATGGCTGAACGACATAAAATGGAGCACGCTGACCATATCGTTCGACAGGCCGCTGCCTATGGGTGGCGATACCCTGCATGCAGGCGCCAATTTTATCGACCATCCGCTTATCAATGGCAGGAACAAATTCAAAAAGGAGACCGACTGCCATGCCGTAACATACAGGCAGGTACTGAGCGCGGACATTGTAAGGAAGATAGCCTTTGATACAGGTATTTACCAGATGTCCGTTCACTGCGAGACCTCCGATAACCGCATCATAGACCAGGTGTCTGCGATCGTATTCGAACGGTAGTTGTACAGGCTGAGAAATGTACTCAATTCGGGCAATCCAGCCTCTTTGTCTGTTATGGTGTATCAGAGCAGAAAGCGTACTGCAGCCAATTCACTGCCCAGCTGTTGTACACCTTTCAATATTCTTTGTGTTTGTGTGGCAGATGGCTTTTTGATGCCCTTTATATATTGGGCCAGCAGGCTTTGATCCATGCCTATACGTTCCGAGAGTGCTTTTGCATTGATCACTTTATAGAACTCGAAGAATTGAGAAAGTTCCAGTGTTATTTTCAGGTCTTCTTCTTTTATGGTCTTGCCCTTTTCTTCAAAATACAGGTTCAGCGCCGCTATCATATTGTTCTTCAATGTCTCCAGGTCTTTGCCTGTGGTATATACAGGATGTTTTGCAGCATATGCCGAATATCCCGTCCTAGTGCGTTCTACTATCATTTCGATCTTCATGGTCACTATATTAACCCTGCGTCTTTTTTGATCTTCAACTCAAGGCCCTTACCCACTTCGCTGCTGCCATGATAAGGGCAAACTATCTGACCTTTTTTGACAGGATGCTTCATTGTCATATGGCTTCCTGTTTGCCTTACAACGAACCATCCATCGCGTTTCAGTAATCGTACGAGCTCCGCAGATTTCATTTTTACAAAAGTAATAAATTTATTACTTCAGTTTCCTTGCTACACCCACTGCCGCACCATCTCCACAAATTCCTTTCGCGGTATCATCCTTGCGCCCAGGCTTTGCAGGTGTGCGGTATGTACCTGGCAGTCTATAAGTTGTACGCCATGCTGTTGCAGGTGCTGTACCCAGTTGATAAAGGCGAATTTGCTGGCATTGCTCACCCGGCTGAACATGCTCTCGCCAAAGAACACCTTGCCCAGCCATACACCATAGAGGCCGCCCACCAGTTGCCCATCTTGCCAGGCCTCGGCACAGTGGGCATGGCCCAGCCGGTGCAGTTGTGTATAGGCATGCGCCACATCGGGGCTTATCCAGGTACCATCCTGGCCGGGACGTGGCACCTGCATGCAGTGGCGTATCACCTGGGCAAAGCCGGTATTCATCCTGAACTCGAACGTGCCGCTTCTTAGCACCTGCCGCATGCTTTTGCTCACCCGCAGCCCGGCGGGGTACAGCACAAAGCGGGGATCGGGGCACCACCACAGGGGCGGCTCGTCCTCGTTGTACCAGGGGAATATGCCATTGCGGTATGCCAGCAGCAGCTTGTCGGCCGAGAGGTCGCCACCGGCGGCCAGCAAGCCATCGGGCAGGGCGTTCTCTACAGGCGGGAACCACAGCTTATCGTCGAGAATGGTGAGGCGCATCAGATGGTATCTTTGGGGGGCAAAAGTAACGCCGAATATCCCCCGCAATTTAACATCAGCGCGGTTTTTGATTATACTTTTATTAACATGAATTGGTCTACATTTGTTTAAGAAGATACCAAGTAATTTATTATGTTGCAATTCATGAAGAATAAGATCCTGATACCGTTGATGGTAATAGTGGCGCTGGGCGCATTTTTCTCTTTCAGATATGTACATGCTGCGGGTAGCAATACACAGCAGCGCCGCGCGCTGGTGATGGAGACCGTGCTGAAGACGATACAGGCCGCACATTTCTCTCCCCGCCCTATAGACGATACTTTTTCGGCCAGGGTATACAGGGGCATGATGTCTGCCTTCGATGGCGAAAAACTCTACTTTACCAAGGCCGAGGCCGATATGCTGAAAAAATACGAGTTCAGCATAGACGACCAGATACTGGCAGGCTCTACCGAGTTCTTCGACTCGTTCGAGGCGGCCTACCTGCGCCGTGTAGATGCTTCGGAGAAGATATATGAGAGCATCCTGAAAAAGCCGTTCAACTTCAATACCAATGAGACCGTGCAGCTGAACACAGAGAAAGGCCCGCATGGCGAGGAGACCGAGACGCTGATGCTGAACGCCGAAAAGGCCGACTATGCTGCCGATGAGAACAGTGTGGCCGAACGCTGGCGCAAACACCTGAAATACCGCGCACTGGCAAAGTATGTGGACCTGAAGACCGAGCAGGACAAGAAGAAAGAGAACAAAGACTCTGCCAATGTAAAGACACTCACCAATGCCGAGCTGGAAGCAAAGGCCCGCCAGGACGTGCTGAAAAGCAACCAGCGCTATATGAAGCGCCTGCGCAAGGTGAAGTCGGACGAGCGTTTTGCATTTTATGTGAACAAGCTCACCGAGACCGAGGACCCGCATACGTCTTACTTCCCCCCGGTAGAAAAGAAGGCTTTTGACGAGCGCATGAGCGGTAGCTTCGTAGGTATAGGCGCCCGCCTGAACCAGAACGACGACAAGACCACTGTGGCCTCTATCATCATAGGTAGCCCATCGTGGAAACAGGGTCAACTGAAGGCCGGCGACGAGATAATGAAGGTGGCCCAGGGCGATAAGGAACCTGTGGACATATCGGGCTACGAGATAGATGATGTAGTGAAGCTGATACGCGGCGAAAAGGGCACCGAGGTGCGCCTGACCGTAAAAGGCAGCGATGGCGCCGTGAAGGTGATACCCATCACCCGTGGTGTGGTAGAGATAGAAGAGACCTTCGCCAAGTCGGCCATCATACAGAGCAAGAACGGCCCCGTAGGCTTCATATATCTGCCTGAGTTCTATGCCGACTTCAACGGCACCAGCGGCCGTACCAGCAGCAAGGACGTGGCCGCAGAAGTAAAGAAACTGAAAGAGGCCGGCGTTACCGGCATCATACTGGACCTGAGGTATAATGGCGGCGGCTCGCTGAACGATGTGGTGGAAATGTCCGGCATATTCGTGGGCCGTGGTCCAGTGGTGCAGGTGAAATCGGGCCATTCTTCACCATCGGTACTGCGTTCGCGCGGGTACGATACAGCCCTCTATAGCGGCCCGCTGGCCATAATGATAGACCAGAGCAGCGCATCGGCATCAGAGATACTGGCCGCGGCCATGCAAGACTATGGCCGCGCTGTGATAGTAGGTTCTACATCGTTCGGCAAGGGTACCGTGCAGAAGATGGTATCGCTGGATGATATGATAGATGCGCCTACGCGCCTGGCCCTGGCAAACAGTGCAGGTGCCGAAGAGAACGCCTCGCTGGGATCGCTGAAACTGACCATGGAGAAATTCTACCGTGTGAACGGAGGCTCTACTCAACTGAAAGGTGTACGCCCGCATATAGACATGCCGGACCCATACGATGGCTATGACGATGAAGAGCTGGGCGAACGCCACAACAAGTCGGCGCTGCCATGGGACGAGGTGCCTGCGGTGTCTTACAAGGCTGCCAACAGCATATCGAACCTGGACGATGTGGTGGCTATGAGCAATGCGCGTATAGCGGCCAATCCCACCTTCAAGCTGATAAGCGAGAACTCGCACCTCATAAAGAAGAAGAGGGATGAGAACAAAGTATCGCTGAACGAGACCCAGTACCGTAAGGACCAGGAAGAGACAAATTCCATATCGAAGAAGTTGGAAGAACTACAGAAGAACGCCACCCTGCTGGAAGTGACCAACCCACAGGAAGACCTGGCCAGGATAAACCTGGATACGGCATCTGTGGCCAAGAACAAAGATTGGCTGAAGGCCCTGGGCAAGGACATCTATATAGCCGAGACCGTAAATATCATCAACGATATAAAGAAGGGCGGTATGAAGGTGAACATGGGCACAGGTATGAAATAACAGACCACTGATGACAGATATCCGAACGGCCATCTCCACAAGAGGTGGCCGTTGCTTTTTTTGCTACCCGGTGAGCGGTGCGGATCGTTTATCTTTGCACCCTAACAAGTACATACAATGAAAGTAGCAGTAGTAGGCGCCACGGGCCTTGTAGGCAGCACCATGATGAAGATACTGGAAGAGCGCAATTTCCCCGTCACAGAGCTGATACCTGTGGCCTCAGAGCGGTCTGTAGGTACAAAGGTGACCTATGCCGGTAAGGAGTATGCCGTGGTATCGGCTGCTACTGCTATTGCCATGAAGCCTGCACTGGCATTGTTCTCGGCAGGTGGCAGTGCCTCGCTGGAACTGGCTCCGCAGTTCGCTGCGGTAGGGTGTCGCGTGGTAGATAATTCATCGGCATGGCGTATGAAGGCGGGTATAAAGCTGGTAGTGCCAGAGGTGAACGGCGATGTGCTGACCCCCGAAGATATGATCATTGCCAACCCCAACTGCAGCACCATACAAATGGTGATGGTGCTGAACCCTATTCATAGAGTCTATGGCATAAAGCGCGTGGTGGTAAGCACTTACCAGAGCGTAAGCGGAACAGGCCAAAAGGCCGTAAAAGAGATGATGGACCAGCGCGCAGGCAATGCTGCGAATAGTGTGTATCCCCACCGTATAGACATGAACGTGCTGCCGCACATAGATGTGTTCATGGAGAATGGCTATACCAGGGAAGAAATGAAGATGACGCAGGAGACCTGCAAGATAATGGGTGATGATAGCGTAAAGGTGACAGCCACTACTGTGCGTGTACCCGTGGTAGGCGGCCATAGCGAGAGTGTGAACATAGAGCTGCACCGCGATTTCGACCTGAACGATATTCGCGAGATGCTTAGCAACCAGGCAGGCGTGATAGTGGTGGATAACCCTGCTATGAATGGCTATCCCATGCCTATAGAAGCCGAGGGGCGCGATGAGGTGTTCGTGGGCCGTATGCGCCGCGATGAGACACAGCCCAATACCCTGAACTGCTGGATAGTGGCCGACAACCTGCGCAAGGGCGCCGCCACCAATGCCGTGCAGATAGCCAAGCTATTGTACAATAACGGCTGGCTTGGTTAATGTGCTGAATGCAATAATGCGACAATGTGGAAGAAATGCGACAATGATATGTTCAGAAATACCTTCCGGTAGGCACGGTCCAAAACCACACTATCATTTTGTCTCCAATTATCGCATTGTCGCATTGACCAAATTATCGCATTCCCCGCATTATCGCATTTCAAAATAAGCTATCTCCTCTTTCATATCCAGCATGGGATAGCGCTCTGCAAGGGCTTTGCATTTGGCCAGGTAGCTTTCCATGAATTTGCGATGTGCATTGGTATCGGGGAAGCGGGTACGGTGCGCGCGGGCGGTCATTATCTCTCCCACCTGTTTCATTACATCATGTATAGCAGGGTCTATGCATGCTTTCATAAAATGTTCCCATACAAAGGTCGTTGCTGCAAAGTTGGGGTGTACCATATCTATGTCGTAGTAGCGGTGATCGCGCAGTATGTCTATCACCAGCTCGTAGGCCGGGAAGTAGTAGGCGTGTTCATGCATGCCACATAGCTCGTGTACAGCCTCCAGCAGGCGGGCCTTGCTGCGGTTGTTGTCCACCACGCCATCGCGTATATGGCGCACAGGGCTTATGGTAAAGATCACCTTTGCATATGGGTTAGCTGTCTGTAGCCGTTGTATGGTGCCATTCAGCGCGGCTACTATCTCCTCTATTGGCAGCAGCCTTTTCTCGAACCACTGTGCGGGCGCACGGTGATTATTGGCCACATGTTTGCCGCTTTCCCGCAGGTAATACTGGAATGCCGACCCCAGTGTGATGATGACCTTATCGGCCTTGCGAATGAATGCTGCGGCCTCTTCCTGCGCTCTATTGATACCGGCCAATGCGGCGGTCTTATCGGTATGCGAGAAGCGTGTGTGGTGGTCCCAGCTGTTCCATAGCTCATTCAGGTAAAAGAGGTCGGCTTCTGTGTATCGTTCACCTGATATATAGCTGTCCAGGCTCTGTGCCACGCTCAGCGGGTTGAAGAGTATGCCATGCGGGTTCTGCAGCACATGGAATTTGTAGTGTTGCAGCCTGTCGGCCATATGCTCGGTAAAGCAGGAGCCTATGAGCAGTATGTTATCAGTATAGGTGATGGGCCCGGGCAGTGGCGGTATGTCCAGCGATAGCATCATTTGCATATCCCAAAAGTACCTAAATGAACGCTATGCCTCCATATTATCCAGCAGGAACTCTATGGTGCGGGGGAAGTAATAATGCTCCAGCTTGTGTATCCTTTTGGCTAGTGCCCCGGGTGTATCGCCGGGCAGCACATTGCAGTGGGCCTGCAGTATCACATTGCCTTTATCGTACTCCTCGTTCACATAGTGTATGGTAATGCCCGAATGTGTTTCGCCCGCAGCTATCACTGCGGTATGCACATTGCCGCCATACATGCCCTTGCCACCGTACGATGGTAGCAGCGCCGGGTGTATGTTGATGATCCTGTCGGGGAAGGCCTGCGTGAGCGCCGGCGGTATCTTCCACAGGTAGCCTGCCAGTATGATGAGGGCAGGAGCGTGCGCCCGCAAAGCCGCTACAGTAGCATCGTCGTCAAATGTGTGCCTGTCTATCATCATCACAGGTATACCTTCACGCTCGGCTATGTTCAGCACACCGGCACCGGGCTTGTTGCATACTATAAGCGATACACGCGCCTTGCCATTGGCCTTGAACCACTCTATGATGGCCGCTGCATTGGTGCCTGTACCCGAGGCGAATATGATGAGGTTCAAAACGGATCTTTTAAATAAAGATGAAAAATGCGCTACTGCAGGTTATCGAACACAGGGCGGGGTTTCTTGATGATGAGGCTCACTATCAGCCCCAGGAAGCTATCGAGCAGCAGCCCGCCCATGTAGCTCATTATAGTGTTCTGCAGGTTGAACTTCCTCGACTTCTCTATGTCGTTCAGTGCCTTGTCTATCTGCTCATCGGGCAGCTTGGCTTTTTCCATGGCGGCCAGTGTGGCGTTCTTCACCTTATCGGTAAAGCCGGGGTCTATCACATATACATACAGGTAGTTGTAGGCAAATGAAAGTGTGCCTGCTACCAGCACTATCACAAATGCCGCGCCGAACACTTCTCTCAGCTCTATATAGCCGCCGTTGGCCTTGCGTACATTGGCCAGCATAAAGCCCAGTATCACCAGGTACACCAGGTAGCCTATACCTTTCAGCAGCATGTACAGGAACAGCGCATTGGCCGTCATGTTCAGCACGGTGCCTATGATAATGTAGATGACGCCCAGCACCAGGCCATTCATCATGGCCATTTTGTTGCGTGCTGCGGTGCTCAGTGGTTCGGATGATGTGATGTTCGCCATGGCTATTTGTTGATATGAACTTTATTGTTGTTGATGATACCCAGTACCTGCCCTGCAAGCGCCTGCCCTGCGAAGGGGTTGTTCACACCCTTCGACCGACCCTTGCCTGCTGCCAGTGTATAATTGCCTGTAGTAGTAAAAAGCGTCAGCGATGCCTGCGCACCTTTTGCAATGCTCTGCTCCCGCAGCCCGAATATCTTTCGTGGGGTAGTGGTAAGCGCCTCTACCAGCCTTTCTATACCTATGGTCTTGCGGATGCTGTCCCACAGTATGTTGTAGGCCAGCTCCTGTATGGCCATGCCTTCTGATGCATATTCCAGTTCTTTCTGCTTGGCGTCCCACTCGTGTGGGTGGTGGTGGCTGCCTATACAATCTATGGTGCCATCCTTCAGCGCGGCCACCAGAGCCTTCCTGTCGGCCTCGGTACGCAGTGGAGGGGCTACTTTGTAATTGCTGTCGTAGCCACGCATGGCCTCGTCGGTGAGGGCCAGGTGGTAGGGCGTTACAGAGCAGGTCACGTTCACGCCTGCTGCCTTTGCCTTGCGTATCATATCTGCCGATGCTGCAGTAGTGATACCCGATATGTGCAGGCGCGATCGCGTATAGCGTGCCAGCTCCACATCGCGGTACACCATCAGTGTCTCTGCAAGTTGCGGTATGCCTGCCATACCCAGTGCTACCGATACCGGGCCCTCGTTCATGAGGCCTCCCTGCGACAGGGCAGCATCTACGGGTAGCTGCATCACCACCCCGTTGAAGGCGGTCACATATTCCAGCGCCTTCATCATCAGGCCCGGGTTCTGTATAGGGTGCCAGCCGTCAGAGAAGGCTATGGCGCCTTGTGTGCGCATATCCAGCATCTCGGCCAGTTCCTTGCCATCGGCATTGCGGGTGGCTGCGCCTATAGGGTGCAGGTTCACCACATTGCCAGTGGCCTTTTGCTGCACATAGCCTATAGTGGCACGGTCGGTAAGGGCGGGGCGAGTATTAGGAGTGATCAGCACATCGGTAAAACCGCCTGCGGCTGCAGTGGCCAGCCCGCTCTTTATGGTCTCCTTATGCTCGTAGCCGGGTTCGCAATAGTCGGCAAAGGTGTCTACCCAGCCGGTGCTCACGCACAGGTCGGCGGCCTCTATCACGGTAGCATTATCTGTTTTTATGCCTGTGGCTATTCTTGTTATCACGCCGTCTTCCACCAGCAGGTCAGTGACCTTGTCGTGGTGTGCCGATAGCGGGTCTATGACCCTTGCCTTGCGTATGTGTACCTGCATGTGGATGAACTAGATAAAAATGTGCAACGGCATCTGCCGTACTTATACTATGCCGGGCGGGGCTGCTTCCGCGCAAGCAGGAAGGTCTCCAGACCCAGCATCACGATGGCCAAAATTACGCAAACTTTCCAAAGCGGGAAGTCGGCGCCTGTGCCGGTGGCCGCTATATTGCCACTGTTGTTTATCTCCTTCCACCTTATATTGTCGCCCTTCCATTCGTTTTGCAGGGCGGCTATGTCCCTGTAGCCCGGCTGCGACTCGGCCTTGTCCTGGTTCAGCGCTACCTGTGTGCTGTCGGCACCGGTAGCAGTAAGTGTATAGAAACCCGGGTACTGCAGCACATTGCCCACATATACATCCAGCCCGGCGCCATTGGGCCTTTGCTGGGGTACTACGTCCACACCGGGGGCATAGGCATGCAGTGTGTTGCGCTCCGATACATTGGCCAGTGTTATGTACACAGGCTCCTGCGAGCCCGCTCTTACGGCATATACGCTGCCGCCTCCGCCCTGCATGGCCATGAGGTATAGGAAGGGGGTAAAGAAATAGCTGCCGGGGAAATTGCCCGAACTGAGGTCGGCGCTGGTGGCAGAGAGGTACAATGCCCCGCGCGATGGTGTGAACTGCGCCAGCATGGGGTCGCCATTGCGGAAGGAAAGTACAGACCGCTGGTTGGCGCTGATGCCTGCCGTTACCACATAGTGCCAGTTGGCCACGGGTAGCTGCACATTCTCGGGTATTTTCTCAAAGAGGTCCTTTACCAGCGGGCTGCCCTGCTGTAGCTGGCTGGCGGCCTGTATGGCGGTATCTATGGCCGTAAGCTGTATATCGCCCACCTGTTTCAGCCCCTCGTTCAGGGCCTGTATATTGGTGGTGCGGCCGGGGAACACACACATGCTCTGCCCGGCCTGCAGGGCCTCGTTCATTTTACGGCCCATTGCATCGTCTATGCGGGTGATGCCGTTCAGTATCACCAGGTTGTACTGTTTCCAGTCGGTCTGTATGGCTGTGCTCACATCGGCCTGGTTCAGGCGAAAGCCATTGTATGCGCGGAAGGCCGCCTGTATGTATGGGTTCAGTTGTCCCTCGTTCAGCGCCAGTACCGATAGGTTGGGGGCGCAGCGCGCTGCTATGCGGAATGTATCGTCAAAGCGCATCACTGCATCGTTGAGCGCCAGCGATATCTGCTGCCAGCCTGCACCACTCACCTGGAAGGTAAGGGTATCTATACGTTCATTACTATCGTCAAAACTAAGCGAGGCGGCGCTTTTTACCTGCCCGTTCACCGACAGGTTCAGTACCAGGCTTTCTTTGGGCGCAGTGCCTGCATTGCGGGTATGCACCACCACATAGTTGCTCCTGTCGGCCTGCAGTACGGGGGTGGTGAGGTAGGCGGTGTCTATGTACACATTGCCGGCCTCTGCTGCCTGCACCGGTATGCCGTAGAAAGTGATGTGCTGCATCTGGCCTTTGGATGGCGGTGCGGGGAATGCGCTCTGCTGAAAGTCGGAGTAGTAGTACAGGCCGGCCTCGGTAGCGTTCTCGTTCTGCCGCGCTACTTCGGTCTCGGCCACTATCTTATCTACACTGAGGGTAGCGGCCGATATATCTATGGCCTGTATGGCGGCATATGCCTCGCCCATCTGCTGGGCATGGTAGCCTGTGGGTCTGTCGTTGGTGAGTACCAGGAAGCGTGTGCCGGGGCGTGCATTGCGTACCTGCCGTGAGGCGGCATCTTTGGCTATATCCAGCATGCGGCGCGGGCCCATGGCCGCACCCATGCTGTAGGAGTTGTCTATGTAAATGACCTGTAGCTGCCTGCCGCCTGCCGTTTTTTCCTTGTCGGGGAAGAAAGGCTGTGCAAAAGCGAATATGAGGAAGAAGAGGAACAACAGCCTTGCTGCCAGCAGGGCCTTATACCTTATTTCCGACCGTTTCCGGCTATTGAGCTGTATGGTCTTCAGGAAGCGGGTATGGGGAAATAGTACCGTCTTGTACTTGCGCAGGTTGAACAGGTGTATCAGCACCGGGATGGCCAGTGTGACGCCGGCCGCCAGGAAGAAAGGGTACAAGAAACTCACCGGGCAAATATAGTGGAATGGGGTGTTACGACAAAAGTTAAAACCTTGCGCATACAGGGCAGTGGTAAAATGCGCAGGCCGCCTACATACGGGCGGCCTGCGCATGAGGAAATGTATGGTCCTATTGTTTTATCAGCTTGTGTACCGATCGCTGGGTGCCTGCATCGTCGTACAGCATCACCATGTACAGGCCCGGTGCCAGCCTGCTTATGTCCACCTCGTGTGCATCTCCCTGCGCTATCAGCACCTTGCCCTCTGTGCTGGCTACCAGCGCGCGCACCCTTACAGGCGCATCTATGTTTATGGTGGTTGTAGCAGGGTTTGGGAATATCCTGTAGCGGTCCTTGCCCATGGCCGGGTCTGTAGTGCCCATGAACTCCCTGTAAGGATGCTTTATAGAGAAGCCCGCACAGTCATCGCTATTGGTCACCTTTACATAGTAGTAGCCGTAGTAGAGGGCCGCTGTGCGGTAGGTAGTAGCACCCGGTATGAGGCCCTGCAGGCTGTCGTACCACTGGTAGGTAAGGTAGCCGGTATCGGTATAGAAGGTGTTGGTGGCCGCAACATAGGAGATGCCGGGCGCAGGTGCGGGGTTCACCGCTATGGTCTTGTTCACGCTACAGCCGGTAGGCAGTGTATAGCGTACTATGGCCGTGCCGCCGGTAAGCACCGTCACCACGCCCGTTGCAGGGTTCACGGTGGCTATGGCGGGGGTAAGGCTGCTCCATGTGCCGCCGGGTGTAGCGCTGAACAGTGTATCCTTATCGGCCGCGCATTTTATCTCATCCGCACCCATTATAGGCTCGGGCAGCGGGTTTATGAGTACCGATGTATATGCAGGGCAACCTGCAGGTGTGGTATACGTTATATCGCCCATACCTGCCGACACACCCGTTACTACTCCTGTGCCGGGGTGAATGGTGGCTATAGACGGGCTGCCGCTGGTCCATACCCCGCCGCCTATGGCGTTGGCCAGCGTGGTAGTGGTACCGGGGCATGCCTGCATGGTGCCTGTTATGGCCGGTGCCGCAGGTTCTATCTGTACCGCTTTGGTGGTATAGCAGCCTCCCGGCATGGTATAAGTGATGGTCACATTGCCGGGTACATAGCCGGTTACCAGCCCCGATGACAGCAATACATCGGCCAATGGTGGTGCGCTGCTGCTCCAGGTGCCGCCTATGGTGGCATTGGCCAGCGCTGTGGTGCCGCCTACGCATACCGTGTCACGTCCTACTATAGGTGCAGGCAGTGCATTTATAGTGGCGGCTACGGTAGCAGTGCCGCAAGCATTGGTATACGATATAAGGGTGATACCGGCGCTCATGCCTATCACCAGGCCCGCAGGGGTCACCGTTGCTATGGCGGGTACAGCGCTGCTCCAGGTACCGCCGCCTATGGCATTGGTCACCGTCATAGACTGGCCTACGCATATGGGTATAGCGCCCATTATAGGGTCAGGGGCGGGATCTACTGTGACCACTGCTGTAGCCGTACACGAAAGCGCCGATGTGTAGGTTATGGTGGCCGTACCATCGGCCACGCCTGTTACCAGCCCTGTACCAGGGCCCGATACCGATGCTGTGGCTATGCCGGGTGCACTGCTGCTCCAGGTGCCGCCTGTACTGGTGTTGGAAAGTGTAGTGGTAGCGCCGCCCTCGCACACGGTGAGTGTGCCCGCTATAGGCCCGGGTGCGGGGTTCACGGTTATGGTCTTGGTCACAAAGCCGCAACCCGTAAAGGTAATGGTGGTAGTACCTGATGATACGCCCGTTACCAGGCCCGATGAGCTCACAGTGGCCACGCCCGGTGCGCTGCTGCTCCAGGTGCCGCCGCTAACGCCGCTGCTGTATGTGACAGGCGTACCCAGGCATACTATATCGGGGCCTGTGATAGTGGTAGCTACAGGGTCTACTGTCACCGCCTTCGTAGCATAGCAGCCTGTAGCGGTAACAGTATAAGTGATGTTGGTAGTGCCGCCCGATATGCCGCTCACTACGCCGCCGCCGCTCACGGTGGCTATGCCTGGTGCGCTGCTGGTCCACGCGCCGCCGCCTACGCTGGCGGTGAGGGTGGTGTTATTGCCCTGGCATATGGTAACGGGTGTGGCAGGTGTGATGGCAGGCAGTGCGTTCACCGTTACTACCCTTGTGGCCGCACATGTGCCTACGGTATAAGATATGGTGGTAGTACCTGCCGTTAGGCCAGTAACTACGCCGCCCGCTACTGTGGCTACACCGGGTACGGTGCTGGTCCATACGCCGCCGGGTGTGGTGCTGGCAAGGGTGGTGGTCTGCCCGGCACATATGGCCGCAGTGCCCGTAAGCGCCGATGGCGATGGCGATATAGTGATGGTCTGGGCAGATGATGTATAGTCTGGCGTACATGCGCCCGTAGAGGCCCATGTAACGTAGCAGAAGTAATAGTATGTGCCTGCTGTGGCAGTAGAAGGTGTATAATTGAGCGTGCCCGATCCGCCGGCAGGCGATGTGCCGCCTCCCGGGCCTCCGTAGGCCGTAGATCCGGGTATCGATGTGCCGCCTGTTGTATTATAATACCACTGTTCGGTATAGTTCACACCCGCATTCAGGATACCACCGCCCAGTGTACACTGGTCATATGTAAGGGTATTGGCGCTGGCGGCCGCTCCCTGGCAGTAAGATGTTGTGCCTGTCATAGACAGCGTAGTACTGGGTGTGTAAAGGTTGGTAAGGCAGGAAGACTGCGAAATGGTGATGAAAATGGCGCAGGCCAGCAGATATAAACTATCAGTGAATGGGTGTGTACTTGTTCTCTTCATAAAAAACCGAGTTATAAAGCGTGAAACAAATAATGGTACTGTATCTATTAAGCTATAGGCGTATCAGCAGATGGTCATGTTAGCTAATTTACGCTTTTCTGAAGGCATTTTATCAAAAAATATTTACATGTATTTTTTATAATAACAATAAATTTGTTTTTGCAATACATAAATAATTTTGTTAGTGTCTATTAACTGAATGGTAAACTCACTTTAACTAAAAGCACACATCGGGCGTTTTTTGCTGTAGAATGGCAGAACCCCGACCTTTGCTTTTCGATGAAGGATCTCCGCTCGCTCAATAAGTATTTCATAAAGTATAAATGGCGTTTGTCGCTGGGTCTATTGTTCGTGGCCATCTCCAGCAAATTCGCAGTGATGCCCGGCAATGTGATACAGCAGATGCTGGATAAGGTGGTGGCCATGAGCGCGCAGCAGAACAGGGGAGAGGAGATCTTTGGCATAGTACTGCAGGGAGGCCTGCTGCTGCTGGGCCTGGCACTGCTGCGCGGTCTTTTCATGTTCATGATGCGGCAGACCATCATAGTGATGTCGCGCCACATAGAGTTCGATCAGAAGAACGAGATATATGCCCACTACCAGCGGCTGCACACGGCATTCTTCAAGGCCAATTTCACCGGCGACCTCATGAACCGCATATCGGAAGATGTTTCGCGGGTGCGTATGTATACAGGGCCATCTATCATGTATTTCACATCGGTGGTGTTCCTGGTCATTTTCTGTGTATGGGATATGCTGCGGGTAGATGTGTGGCTTACCGTTTGCGTAGTGGCCCCGCTGCCTTTGCTGGCGCTGTCCATATTCTACGTCAACAAGATCATACACCGCAAGAGCAGCCGCATACAGGCACAGCTCTCGGCGCTCACCACTACCGCGCAGGAGTCTTATTCGGGCATACGCGTCATCAAATCTTTCGTGCAGGAGCGCAACATGATGCGTTTCTTTGAGACCACCAGCGAGCAGTACCGCAAAAGCAGTATAGATCTGTCCCTTACAGAGGCGGTCTACTTCCCGGCCATGAACCTGTTCATAGGTTTCAGCATGCTGTCCACGGTGCTCATAGGCGGCTACTTTGCCATCAATGGGCAGATATCTACAGGCAATATCGCGCAGTTCGTCATTTACATCAACCTGCTCATGTTCCCCATATCCAGCATAGGAATGGTAGCCAGTATGACACAGCGCGCAGGGGCATCGCAGGCGCGTATAGACGAGTTCCTGCATACAAAGCCGGCCATTGTGAGCCCCGCCAATGGCATAGCCACACCACCCGCTGGCGATGTGCATTTCAATGATATATCGTTCACCTACCCGCATACGGGCATCACTGCCCTCAGGCATTTTTCGCTGCATGTAAAAGCAGGGGAGAAAGTGGCCATAATAGGCAGAACGGGCTCCGGCAAATCTACCCTGGCACATATGCTGCTGCGGATGTACGATACCACGGAAGGAGCGCTGGAACTAGATGGCCACAATGTGAACAGGTATGACCTGGATATACTGCGAGGCGGCATAGCGTATGCGCCGCAGGAGGCCTACCTGTTCTCCGATACCATACTGAACAATATTCGCTTTGGCAGGGCATCTGCTACAGAGGCCGAGGTAAAAGAGGCCGCCCGCATGGCCGACCTGGACAAGGATATAGCGGGCTTTCAGCAAGGCTATGAGACGGTAGTGGGCGAGCGCGGCGTGATGCTGAGCGGTGGGCAGAAACAACGCATGGTACTGGCTCGTGCACTGCTGAAGAAGAGCAATATACTGCTGCTGGACGAATGCCTGTCGGCAGTAGATACACAGACCGAAAAGACCATACTGAACAACCTGGGCACTTACCTGCAGGGAAAGACAGTGCTGGTCATCACGCACCGTATATTCACCAGCTGGGCGTTCGATAAGATCATAATACTGGACAATGGCAACATAGCCGAGCAGGGCACGCACGATGAACTGATGGCCCTGGATGGCAGGTATGCAAAACTATACAGGCACCAGACCGAAGTGGCATAGCCCCATCCCGGCCCTGCCTGCGGCAGGCAGGCTTCCCCCGAGGGGAAGGAGATGATATCTGCATGTGTTTATTTCCAAAAGAATGGCCGGTAGATAAATAGCGTATTGCCGCATTACCGCATTCTCCACATTATCGCATTTAAGCTGATGCTTTCTTAGCCTCGGCCAGTACTTGCTCCCAGCGCCATGCGGTATCCATCATGGCATCAAGGCCATACTGCGTTTCCCAGCCCAGCAGGTTCCTGGCGCGGTCGTTGTTGGCATATATCTCTACTATATCGCCCGGCCTGCGTGGGCCCACCTTGAAGTTCAGCTTCATACCCGATACGCGCTCGAAGGCGTCTATCAGCTCCAGCACCGTTACCCCATTGCCTGTACCCAGGTTAAAGACCTCGCAGTTGTTCTTGTTGCGGTCCTCTATTATGTACTGCAGGGCGCGGGTGTGTGCATTGGCTATGTCCATCACATGTATGTAGTCGCGCACGCAGGAGCCATCGCGAGTGCCGTAGTCGTTACCGAACACGGTCATTTCCTTGCGTTTGCCTATGGCGGTCTGTGTTATCACCGGTACCACGCTTTCGGACAGGTCCTGGAACTCGCCTACAAGGGCCGATGGGTGCGCGCCTACGGGGTTGAAGTAGCGCAGCAGTATAGCGTTGAAATGCTTGTGTATAAGGGTGAAGTCGCGGCATATGGCCTCGCCCATCTGCTTGGTGCGTGCATAGGGCGATTCCGGCTCTACCAGCGGCGCCTCTTCCGATACCGGCAGCATCTCGGCATTGCCATATACCGAACATGAGGATGAGAACACGAAGTTGTCCACATCGAACTCCTCAGCACACTGCAGTATGTTCAGCAGAGAGTTGATGTTGTTGCGGAAGTACAGCAGCGGGTCGCTTACAGACTCGGGCACCGACTTGTATGCTGCAAAGTGTATGATACCCACTATATCGGGGTTCTCCAGGAAGATGGCCTCAGTATCGTCCAGGTCGCAGAGGTCTACTTTGTAGTTCTTCACTTTACGGCCGGTCACCTTCTCTATGCCATCCAGCATTTTCAGCGAACCCTTCGACAGGTTATCTACCGATATCACATCGAAACCGTTCTGTATCAGGTCTACTATGGTGTGACCGCCTATATATCCGCAACCCCCGGTAACGAGTATCTTCTTCATATTCAAAGTTTTTCTGTGAGTGTGTGTTGGTTTTGCAAATATATGCGACAGGACAGTTCAGAAGTATTATTTCTGATAGTTACTACCGTGCCCGTCGGCAACAGTTGCAGTATTACAATGGGTAGTATATAGTTGTAAAAAACATATTCCGGGGCATCGGGCAATTGACGTGGAATAACTATTTTTACTCTTTCACCGAATATGATATTACGCGGCCTACTGTACATTATCTCCGTCACCCTGTTCATAGGGTGGGCCGTGGGGTTTTTTCTGTGGCGGCCGGGTCCGCTTATACACATCATGGCCCTGCTGGCAGTGGTGGCTCTTATGCTGGGCATTACCCGCAAGGAAGGCATCCGCTGATCGGCACATTTTTTCCACATTCCTTTTCGGGCACATAATTTTGCTTTTATTTCAGATACCTTTGTTGCCCAACACACTATTTCTGGAATTCTAACATCCCAAATACATTTTTTATCATGCGTTTCATCGTCACTTCCTCAGCGTTGCTCAAGAATCTGCAGCAGATAGGCGGTATCATCAGTGCCAACAATGTGCTGTCCGTACTGGAAGATTTCCTGTTCCACCTGCAGGGCAATACGCTTACCCTCACCGCTACCGACCTTGAGACCATGATGCGCGTGCAGATGGAGGTGAACAATGCCGAGGGCAATGGCCGCATATGCATACCTTCCAAGATACTGCTGGAGTACCTGAAGAACCTGCCCGACCAGCCGGTGACATTCAACATCAGCGAGACCGACCTGTCGATAGACATGTCCAGCACATACGGCAAGTACCGTATAGTGGGCGAAAAGGCCGATGACTTTCCCAAGGAGCCGGCTCCTGCCGATACTTCTACCTTCTCTATGTCTTCCATAGCGCTCATAGAGTGCATCAGCAAGACCCTCTTTGCGGTGAGCACAGATACCCTGCGCCCCGCCATGACGGGTGTATACTTCGAGATGGCGCCCGATGGCCTGGGCTTCGTATCTACCGATGCGCATCGCCTGGTGCAACTGCGCCGCAACGATATCTCCTGCCCGTCGGCAGGCGGCTTCGTAGTGCCGCGCAAGCCGCTGCAGCAGTTGCGTGCCACTCTACCTACCGATGAGTCGCAGTTGCAACTGGCCTACAACAACAGCCACCTGTTTGTGACCGGCGAGCACATAAGCCTTAGCTGCCGCCTCATAGACGCCCGCTTCCCCGATTACCGCGCGGTGATACCTGTGGACAATCCCTACAGGCTCACTGTGAACCGTGCCGATTTTGCCAGCGCCCTGCGCCGCGTGAACATATTTGCCAACAAGACCACCAACCAGGTACTGCTGGATATAAACGGCAACAGCCTGGGCATAAGTGCGCAGGATATAGACTTCTCTTACGAGGGCCGCGAAACGCTCTCCTGCCAGTATAGCGGCGAGGATATGAAGATAGCCTTCAACGCCAAGCTGATGGTAGAGATAGTGAACAACCTGGATGGTGAGGAAGTAGTGCTGGAGCTGAGCACACCTTCGCGCGCGGGTATATTCCGCTCTATAGACAAGGCCGACAATGAGGATCTGCTGATGCTGCTGATGCCACTGATGGTGGGTATATAAGTTATTGTGGAAGCGTAAAAAAATACGGTCGTTGTTGTCTCAGGGTCTTAAAATGGTTTCAAAAAGGGCATCGTGGCGCGGTGTAGCGCTGGTGCTGTGCATGGCTATACTCTTTGCCGCCTGCCAGCCGGTACCGCACTACCAGAAGCACGAGGCCATACCCCACAATGCGTGGGACTACAATTTCAAGCCCTCTTTCACGTTCGATATCACCGACTCCAATTCGGTATACCAGCCCTACTTCATCATACGCCATACACAGGCATACCCCTACAACAACCTGTGGATGTGGCTGTACATAAAGACCCCGGGTGATACCGTGGCCACCAAGGCCCGCATAAACATAGTGCTGGCCGATGCCGGTGGCAAATGGCTGGGCCGCGGTATGGGCGAGATATACGAGCAGCGTATGCCCTTCTCTCTCGGCGACTCTGTAGACCTCAGCCGCCCCGGCACCTACACCATAGCGCTGGAACAGAACATGCGCATCAACCCCCTGCCCGAGATACTGCACATAGGTGTGCGCGTAGAGAAAGTGGCGCCCAGGGGAATGCGGTACTAACGCTACAATTCATAATTCAGCATTCATAATTCAGAAGTATTTTTGCCACCATCTATAGCACATGGTATTACCCGCAGGTAAAAAAATATATTTTGCTTCCGACTTCCACCTGGGAATACCCGACCATGCTACCAGCATAGAGCGCGAAAAGCGCATTTGCCGCTGGCTGGACGAGATACGGCCCACTGCCGAGCAGCTGTTCCTGGTGGGCGATCTTTTCGATACATGGTTCGAGTATAAGAACGTGGTGCCGCGTGGCCATACCCGCTTTATGGGCAAGCTGGCCCAGCTGCGCGACGATGGCCTGCACATAGAGGCCTTCACCGGCAATCACGACCTGTGGATGCTCGACTATTTCCACCGCGAACTGGACATACCTGTACATCATGGCCCTATAGTCAGAGAGGTGAACGGAAAAAGATTCTTCATAGCCCATGGCGATGGCCTGGGCCCCGGCGATACCGGGTACAAGATACTGAAGGCCGTGCTGCGCAGCCCGCTATCGCAATGGCTATACCGCCGCGTGCATCCCGATACGGGTGTGGGTATGGCCTCATGGTTCAGCAGGCTGGGCCCCAAGCATGCCGATATGCCTGTGAAGGGTTTCCTGGGCGAGGATAAGGAGATGCTGGTGCAGTTCTGCCTCGAAACGCTGAAGAAAGAGCATTACGACTATTTCGTTTTCGGCCACCGCCACCTCGCATTAGAACACCCGCTGCCGCAGAACAGTCTCTACATCAACCTCGGCGACTGGATACGCTACGACAGCTATGGCGTATTCGACGGAAAGGATATGCGGCTTGAATATTACAAGGAAAAGGGTTAGGCTTCCGATGCAGGTGGCCTGCTGATATAAATGCCTTAAATTTGTTGAAAACAGTTAGTGATGAACGAGATAATATTCGTAGTAGAGGAAAGTGATGAAGGAGGATATATCGCTAAGGCGCTAGGTACAGGTATCATTACCGAGGCGGAAACAATAGAAGAACTAAGGGAGGCTGTAAAAGAGGCCGTTCATTGTCACTACGAGGATGAGGCTACACGGCCCAAAATGATACGGCTACACCTGGTAAAAGATGAGGTTTTCGCAGCATGAGGATCCCAAGAGACCTTAATGGCAAAGAACTTATAGCCAGGTTGCGGGTATTGGGCTACGAGCCTACCCGGCAGACAGGAAGTCACATTCGTCTTACAACACTGCAGAATGGGGAACATCATATTACCATCCCCAACCATGACCCGTTAAAGATCGGTACTTTGTCTGCCATACTCTCGGTAGTAGCAGACCATTTCAATATCAGCAAGGAAGAATTACTCCGCAAACTTTTCCAGTAACAGTTATTACCCCAGGCTGAACGCTACCGCGGCCGCAGCATGTATGCGTGTGGTGTCGAACACGGGTACGTTCACATCTTCCTGCGTCAGCAGCATGGGTATCTCGGTACAGCCCAGTATTATGCCTTCGGCACCCTGTGCCACTAGTTCGTCCATTATATGCAGGTAGCGTTGTTTGGTATCGGCGGTAAAGATGCCCTTGCCCAGCTCTTCAAAGATGGTGTTGTGTATATAGGCCATATCATCCTGTGCCGGCACCAGGGTGGCTATGCCGTGTGCCGCCAGCTTCTGCTTGTAGAAATCCATGGTCATGGTAGGCAATGTACCCAGCAGCCCTACCGTCTTTAGCCCTTTGTCGTTTATGGCCTGTGCGGTGGCGGTGGCTATGTGTATCACCGGCATATTCGTAGCCTGCTCCAGCGCCTCGGCGAACATGTGCATGGTATTGGCGCACAGTACTATGGCCGTTGCGCCACCATCCTTCATATTGTTGCAGGCGGCTATGAACTGGCGCAGCAGCTCGTCCTTCCTTCCGCCGTCCACCAGGTCTTTCACCTCGCCATAGCTGAAGGAGTGCATTATGCAGCGCGAGTAGTATATACCACCCAGCCGCTCGTTGATGCCCTCATTTATATACTTGTAGTAGTCTACGGTAGATACCCAGCTGGTACCACCTATAAGGCCAAGGATCTTCATGGTATAAAAGTACGTTATGGGAAGTAGATAGTATGTAGTAGATAGTAAATGGTCGCGAGTCTAGTGCAACATATTTACCTATCCATTGTTATCGTTTTTTGTGGCCCTCTACTATCTACTACATACTATCTACCCGCACTTTTTGGCTTTCTACCGTCTACTGTCTACTTTTGTCGCCACTATAACGGTAATTGCATATATAAGAATACCCGATGAGCACGCTATCTATTGTCATTCCTGCATACAACGAGGGCCCTACCATTCACCGCATACTGAATAAAGTAAAGGCGGTGACCCTTGTGAACGACATGAAGAAGGAGGTGATAATAGTGAACGACTGCTCTCGCGACAATACCGAAGAGGCCATTATGGCCTACAAGCAGGCCAACCCCGAGCTGCCGATAAGCTACTACAAGCACGAGGTGAACCAGGGCAAGGGCGCCGCCCTGCACACAGGCATAGCCAAGGCCACGGGCGACTATGTAGTGATACAGGATGCCGACCTGGAATATGACCCCGAGGAATACAACATACTGCTGAAGCCTATACTGGCCGATTTTGCCGATGTCGTTTATGGTTCCCGCTTCATAGGCGGCAAGCCGCACCGCATACTCTTCTTCTGGCATTCTATAGGCAACAGGTGGCTTACCATGGCCTCCAACATGTTCACCAACCTGAACCTGACCGATATGGAGACCTGCTACAAGGTATTCCGCCGCGAGATGATACAGGGCATAAAGCTGGAGGAGAAGCGTTTCGGCTTCGAGCCCGAGGTAACGGCCAAAATATCGCGCATACCCAAGGTGCGCATATACGAGGTGGGCATATCGTACTACGGCCGTACCTACGAGGAAGGCAAGAAAATAGGTATGAAAGATGCCTTCCGCGCGCTCTACTGCATCATCAAGTACAATCTTTTCCGCTAGGCCGTACCCGTGCGCCCGGTACTTTTGGTGTTCCCGTGCCATTATATTTTTTTCTCTCCGAAAAATATTTTTTGAGAACATAAAACACATATCTTTGCGCAAAATTTCAGAGCGGTAATGTGTCGTAAACGTCTCTTTTCCTTATTGATAGTGGCTTTCGGACTGTTTTGGGCGGTGAATTCCTCATTTGCACAAACAGAAGAAAACCACGAAAATGCCACTTCTGAGAGCCATGAAGCGGCCACAGAAGAAAAAAAAGAAGGAATTAACATTACCGAACTGGTGTTCGGCCACGTTGGTGATTCTCACGAATGGCACCTGTTCAGCCTCGAGGGCGAGCATGGTCATGAGACCGAGGTAGCCATGCCGCTGCCCGTTATCACCTATCGTCCCAAGACAGGCGAGTTCTCTATGTTCTCTTACAGCAGGTTCCACGGTGGCTGGTATCTCGATGAGTTCGGTAATCACATCAGCAATACCTCTTATGACGGCCTGTATGTAGAAAAGAACATGAAGGAGAAGATACGCGCCGATAATGGCGATCCCGTATACGACCTCTCTATCACCAAGAACGTACTGTCTATGATGATATCTGTTGTCATCATACTGCTGCTCATGACATCGGCCGCAAAGAAGTACAAGACCGCAAGCCTGCAGGCTCCCAAGGGTTTCCAGAACGCGCTGGAGTCTGCCATCATCTTCATCCGCGATGAGGTGGCCAGGCCCAACCTCGGTCCCAAATACCTCAAGTTCATGCCCCTGCTGCTCACCGTATTCTTCTTTATATGGGTGAACAACTTGCTGGGCCTGCTGCCCGGCGGCGCCAATTTCACAGGTAATATAGCTGTTACCCTCTGCCTCTCTATCGTATCTTTCATAGTGATGGTGGTAAAGGCCAACAAGCACTTCTGGGGTCACCTGCTCAATCCTCCGGGCGTGCCTACAGGTATCAAGTTCCTGCTGGTGCCTATCGAGATAATTTCGCTCTTCATTAAGCCTATAGCGCTTACCATACGTCTTTTCGCCAACATACTGGCCGGTCACATAGTTATATTGTGTGTTATATCCATGATATTTATCTTTGGTGCCCTTAGCAAGGGCATAGGTATAGGTTTCGTACCCGTATCGCTTGCTTTCGGTGTGTTCATGTTCATGCTGGAGTTGCTGGTGGCCGCCATACAGGCGTTCATCTTCACCAACCTCACAGCAGTGTTCATAGGTCAGGCGGTAGAGGAAGGTCATGGTCACGGCGACGAGGCCCATGGTCATGAGGCGCACGGTGCAGCGCACCACTAATTGAGTTGACAATAGCATTTTTAATATAGTACAAAGAGTTTTTTTTAATTTAAATCCATAGTAACATGTCAGTATTGAACACAATTATGCTGGAAGCCGCAGGTCTGGCTAAAGCAGGTGGCGCGATCGGCGCAGGTATAGCAGCCCTGGGTGCAGGTGTTGGTATAGGCCAGATCGGTCGTGGTGCGGTAGAGTCTATCGCTCGTCAGCCAGAAGCTTCAGGCGATATCCGCGCCAACATGATCCTGACCGCAGCGTTCGTAGAAGGTGTTGCCCTGTTCGCAGTTATAGCAGGCATCCTCGCTATCGTAATGTAAGGTCACAGACGAATTTAACTGCATCCAATGCAAAGGGCCGAGGATGCAGTTATTTTAAACCCTATATCCCTGAAGGGACTTTCCCTTCAGAGCCGAACAGTGAATTTTTAACCAAATATATTTAACCATTCCCTTGCCCCCCTTTTAGGGGCCGGGGGTATAACTTACGAATATGGATCTGCTGACCCCGGAACTCGGTCTATTCTTCTGGACGCTCGTAGCGTTCCTTATCCTTTTCTTCATCCTGCGCAAATTTGCATGGGGACCCATCCTCAGCTCTCTGGGCGAGCGCGAGAAAGGCATAGCCGACTCTATAGCCACTGCCGAAAAGGTAAGGGCCGAAATGAGCCAGCTGAAAGCCGATAACGAAAAGCTGATGGCAAAGGCCATAGAAGAGCGCACTGCCATGCTGAAAGAGGCAAAGGAAATAAAGGACCGCATCATAGCCGAAGCGCATGAGCAGGCCAAGGCCAGCGCCGATAAGATAAAGACAGAAGCGCAGCAGCAGATAACCCAGATGAAGAATGCCGCGATGACCGAAGTGAAGAACGAGATAGGCAACCTGGCAGTAGAAGTGGCAGGCCGCATACTGCGCAAGCAACTGAGCACTGCCGAAGGCCAGGACGAGTATGTGAAAATGCTGGCAGAGGACATCAAACTGAACTAGTCAAACTCATTTAGAATAAAATGCAGAACCCACGTCTTGCATCGCGATATGCGAAATCGTTAATGGACCTTGCCGTTGAGCACAACGACCTTGATGCTGTGCTTGCCGATATGCGCACCCTGCAGGGAATATGTGCTGTCAGCCGCGATTTCGAGCTGATGCTGCGCAGCCCGGTGATAAAGGGCGATATGAAGCTCGGCGTCATCAACGCTGTGCTGGAGAAAAGCAAGATGAACAAGCTTACCAAAGCATTCATACACCTTCTGGTAAGCAAAGGCCGTGAAATGAACCTGCCCGAGATAGCAACTGCATTCATAGCTAGCTATAACGAGCTGAAGCGCATAAAGACAGTAAAGCTCACCACCGCCCGCCCTGTGAACGACAAGGTAAGGGATGGGATAAAAGCAAAAGTGGCCTCCTTCATGCCCAATGATACCGTGAACATGGAGACCTCTGTGGACGAAAGCCTGATAGGCGGTTTCGTGCTGGAGGTAGGCGACAAACTGTTCGATGCCAGTGTGAGGAGGAGCCTCAGCGAGATACGCTCGAAGATAACCGACCACTCTTACGAAAGCAAGATGTAAGCCCTCCCTTCCTCCCCCAAGGGGAGGAGATGGGTTTTTTGATATTTGAATATTAACTTTTGAATTTTATAGTATATGGTTGACATTAAACCAGATGAGATATCGGCGATACTGCGCCAGCAACTGGCCCAGGTAGACGGTGGCGCCAGCCTCGAAGAAGTAGGTACCGTATTGCAGATAGGCGACGGTATCGCACGCGTTTACGGTCTTACAGGCGTACGCCAGGGCGAGCTCGTTGAGTTCGACAATGGTGTAAAGGCCATAGCCCTGAACCTCGAAGAGGACAATGTGGGTGTGGTACTTATGGGCGACTATAAGGGCATTCGCGAGGGCGACAAAGTGCGCCGTACCAACAAGATCGCCTCTATAAACGTAGGCGAAGGCATGGTAGGCCGCGTGGTGAACACCCTGGGCGAGGCCATAGATGGTAAAGGCCCCCTGAAAGGTGAGCTGTATGAGATGCCACTGGAGCGTAAAGCGCCGGGCGTTATATACCGCGAGCCGGTGAAGGAGCCCCTGCAGACAGGTATCAAGGCGATAGATGCGATGATCCCCATCGGCCGTGGCCAGCGCGAACTTGTTATCGGCGACCGCCAGACAGGTAAGACGGCTATCTGTATAGATACCATCATCAACCAGAAAGAATTCTACACTGCAGGCAAGCCTGTATACTGTATATATGTTGCCATAGGCCAGAAGGCATCTACCGTTGCCGGTGTGATGAAGACCCTGGAGGACAATGGCGCCATGGCCTATACTACCATAGTAGCGGCCTCGGCTTCAGACCCTGCCCCGCTGCAGTTCTACGCTCCGTTCGCAGGTGCTGCCATAGGCGAGTACTTCCGCGATACAGGCCGTCCTGCACTGGTGATATATGACGACCTTTCGAAGCAGGCCGTGGCCTACCGCGAGGTGTCGCTGCTGCTGCGTCGCCCTCCGGGCCGCGAGGCTTATCCCGGAGACGTGTTCTACCTGCACAGCCGTCTCCTGGAGCGTGCTGCCAAGGTCATCAACAACGATGAAGTGGCCAGGAACATGAACGACCTCCCCGAGAGCATTCGTCACATGGTGAAAGGTGGTGGCTCGCTTACCGCCCTCCCCATCATCGAAACGCAGGCGGGTGACGTATCGGCATACATCCCTACCAACGTTATCTCCATCACCGATGGACAGATATTCCTCGAGTCGAACCTGTTCAACGCCGGTATCCGTCCGGCCATCAACGTGGGTATCTCTGTGAGCCGCGTGGGTGGTAACGCGCAGATCAAGTCGATGAAGAAGGTGGCCGGTACACTGAAGCTGGACCAGGCCCTCTACCGCGAAATGGAAGCCTTCTCTAAGTTCGGTGGCGACCTCGATGCTGCTACAAAGAACGTTATCGACAAGGGTAGCCGCAACGTGGAAATACTGAAGCAGGCACAGTTCAACCCATATAGCGTAGAAAAGCAGGTTGCTATCATCTACCTGGGTACCAATAACCTCATCCGTGAAGTACCTGTGAAGAACACGCGTGCTTTCGAAGAGATGTTCCTGCAGCAGATGGAGCTAAAATACTCCGATGTTCTGAAGGAGTTCAAGAAAGGTAACCTGCCTGAAGAAGGTCTCGCCAAGATGGTGAAACTGGCCCAGGACCTGATACCCCAGTTCAAGAACTAAGTAAAATAACATTATAACCTTACAGCCCCCGTACCACAAGTGCGGGGGCTGTTCTTTTGCCGGCACCTTTTCCGATACGGTCATTGTGAAGCCTGTAGTATCTATTGGCCATAAGGCAGAAGCGACCTTGCGAACCATTATGAACAGAGTAAGAAGCCATCAGGGTCATCAAGCGCATCCCTGTCTGCCGACAGGCAGGCTTGCATCATGGTTCAGGACAATGTGCAAAACAAAAGCGCCCCGAAAACGGGGCGCTGCACCAAACCTATATCACTATATTCTTTACTATTAGTTGTAGTTCACCGTTACGGGTACACCGGTAGCGTTGGTGTACAGACCAGATGCCTGACCGGCAGCTACGTTCAGGGTAGCACCTACGTTCAGGGTCTCAGTACCACCTGCGCTCAGGGTACCTGTGGCAGAAGGTGAGCTTGTGAAGTTGTCTACGGTCATATTGTGTGAAGAACCATCAGTTATTGTGCAAGAAGTAGGAAGAGTTATTGCGTAAGTATAACCACCCTGACCAGAAACTGTGAAGCTGGCAGCAGCTACAGTACCTGTAGTAGCAGGAAGGGTAACACCACCTGCACCTCCTGTGGTACGGGTACCTGCAGGGGCCAGGACAGCAGTACCGGCTATGGTAGCAGACACGGCCACGTTACCGAAGTTCATGTCTACTGTCTTAACGATAGATATGGGGGTGATGATGTTAGCAGATGCAGAAGCAGTAGCAGTGGCCTGGGCAAAAGAGCTGTTAGAGAAAGATACCAGGGCAACAGTTGCGAGAGCGAGAGACTTGAAGATGTTTTTCATTGTAGTTCGTTTTTGTTTGTTTTATGTTTTAGTTTGTTTGTGTTTGACAGGTATATAACCAACGCTGTGCCAGAAACGCAAAACATTGAAAATCAAACGATTGATTTTTGGCATGGCATGCCAAAAATCCATTCGGTGGATATAAATTCCAATAAATGGAAAATGACGCAAGTGTAAGGGCAAAACATCATACCTTAGCTATATGCCCGACATACATATAGCTTCCGCCACCGCCGCCAACCTCGATGCCATTTACGGTTTTGTATGCGCACTGGAAGAGCAGGTATTTGACAAAGAACTGCTGCGTGGCTATTATGAACACTGTCTCTCTTTGCCGCATCATCACTACCTGGTAGCTTTTGTACAGGGTGTGGCAGTGGGTTATATAAGCTGCCATGGGCAGGTGCTGCTGCACCACTGCGGCATTGTGTACGAGATACAGGAGCTATATGTGCAGGAACAGCACAGAGGCATGGGCATAGGTGCCCGGCTGGTGAGGGCCGTAGAAGATATACTGGCCGCAAAGGGATATGCCTCGCTGGAGGTATGCTCCGGCACCCGGCGTACAGATGCACACCGGTTCTACCAGCGCATGGGCTTCAGGCATACTTCTTTCAAATTCGTAAAGGAGCCGTAGGCAGTTACTGTTTCAGTACTTTTTCATGCCTTACTACATTGCCGTCCTTACTGGTGGCGGTCACCATATACATACCGGGAGGAAGATCGGAGATGTCTATATGGTCGCTGCCATTTACACTCTTTAGTATGCCCGAGAGCATGTTCCTTACCGTGATGTGCGCATCGGTCATATCCCTTATGTATACCGGGCCGGTAGTAGGGTTGGGGAACAGGTACGGCACGGATGAGCTATTTACATCTGCTACATCACTTGTGCCGCCCAGGCCTACTATCCATATGTCAAAAGAGCCATAGCCTGCCAGAACATCGCCTTCGGCCCATGTGGATGTTCCTGCCATTATATACTGCCCGGCTCCGGTCTGTATGGTGCAGTTGGCAGCCTCGTAGCCCGTAGTGCTACCGATACATTTATCCCATTGTATAGCGCCGGTGGCCGATAATTTCAGCACCCATACATCAGTGTTCCCTTTATGGCCATGTACATTCCCGTCTCCGCCCGTTACCCAGCCCGATACGATAAAGCCGCTATCGCTGGCCACCTCTATCCCATTGGCCCCATCGTCCATGGTACTACCGTAGCATTTTTGCCATAGTATATCGCCTGTGGCCGATAGCTTTAGTACCCACATATCGCCACCACCTACTTTGGTGGTCAGGTCTCCATTGGTAGAGTTGCTGCCGCCTGCTACTATGTAGCAGTTGTCCGGGGTGGCCCTTATTGCTTGTGCATAGTCGGCCGTGGTGCCGCCATAGCAGCGTTTCCATACCATATCGCCGGTAGCCGATATTTTGGCCACCCACATATCCTCAAAACCATGGTTGTCCGTCATGTCATGATCGGTAGAGTAGGTATCGCCTGCTATTATGTAGCCCCCATCGGCGGTCTGTATCACCGACATCAGGTTGTCATCATAGGTTCCCCCATATGTATGCTGCCATTGTATGGCCCCTGTTTTCGATAGCTTCACCAGCCACATATCATAGCCACCCTTATTTTCGGTCACATGGCCGTCGGCCGATGAGGTGCGGCCTGCCACTATATACCCGCTGTCCGCGGTCTGTTGTATATCGTATCCATACTCGTTGTCCGTGCCACCTGCTATCGTTTGCCACTCTATATCGCCTGTTGCCGATAGTTTCAGTATCCACATATCGAAGCCACCCATATTGCCCGTCAGATCGCCTGCGCTGGAATTGCTGCTGCCACATACTACGAAGCCGCCATCCGTTGTATTGCGCACTGCGTAGCCGTAGTCACTTTCGGGCCCGCCATGGTCGCGTTGCCACATTAGGGTGCCTGTAGCAGACAGCCGGGCCACATACACATTGTACCCATTGCGGCCTGTGGGCATGACGGGTGCAGTACTAGCATGCGTACCCGACACAACGATGCCGCCATCGGGTGTTCGCTGCAGGCCGTATACAAGGTCCTGCCCGGCATCTCCCAGGGTCTTTTGCCAGGCTATGCCGGGTGTTTGTGCAATGCTCTTCCCCGCAGGGAGAGCAAGAACGGCAGCTATTAATAGCCGGAAAAGGAATGGTCTCATAAGGTAGTATTTTGGGTATATATATTAAGACGAGAAAAAACAGGGTAATCTTGGGTCAAGATATATATTATCGTTGCAGTCATATGCGATAAAGCTAATAAGGGGGGTATGCTATGCGAACCAGCCATAAATACTTACTTTTACGCCCTAAAGTAAGGTGATGAGTAACGAACGGAAACGCCCGGTGCGCGTGCTTGTGGCCAAGGTAGGCCTGGATGGGCACGATCGCGGTGCAAAGGTGATAGCCACCGCGCTGCGCGATGCCGGCATGGAAGTGATATACACAGGTCTGCGCCAGACCCCCGAAATGGTAGTGAACACCGCCCTGCAGGAAGATGTGGATGCCCTGGGTATCAGCATCCTCAGCGGTGCGCATATGACCGTGTTCCCCCGTGTGATGGGGTTGATGAAGGAAAAAGGCATGGACAATGTATTGCTCACCGGCGGTGGCATAATCCCCGACGAGGATATGAAGGAGCTACAGGGCATGGGTGTAGGCAAGCTCTTTCCCCCCGGCACATCTACCGCCGATATAGCAGGATATATAACAGATTGGGTGTACGAGCACAGAAAAGAACTACTGTAGCATTAACACACGGTATACCCTAATAACGAACATAAACACACCGCAATGTACCAAACGATACTGACCACTCTGGAGAATGGTATCTGTACCATTACCATAAACCGACCCGACAAAATGAATGCCCTGAACAAGGACGTGATAAACGACCTGGGGCAGGCGCTGGAAGAGGTCTATAACAATAACGAGGTACGCGCGGCCATCATCACCGGCGCGGGCGAAAAGGCCTTTGTGGCCGGCGCCGATATAAGCGAGTTCATACCCCTGGGCGACCGGGAGGGTGCACAACTGGCACAGCGGGGCCGCGAGCTGGTATTTGACAAAATAGAGAACTGCCCCAAACCCATAATAGCGGCCGTGAACGGTTTTTCGCTGGGTGGCGGCTGCGAGCTGGCCATGGCCTGCCATATAAGGGTGGCCTCGGTAAATGCCAAGTTCGGCCAGCCGGAGATAAACCTGGGTATCATACCTGGCTATGGCGGCACACAGCGCCTCACAAGGCTGGTAGGCAAGGGCAAGGCGATGGAGATGATAATGACCGCCGATATGGTAGGCGCCGAAGAGGCAAAGGCCCTGGGCCTGGTGAACCATGTGGTGGCCTCCGAAGACCTGCTGACCAAGGCAAAAGAGATACTGGCCAAGATAGCGGCGAAGCCGCCGCTGGCAGTGGCCAAAATAATAGCCTGTGTGAACGAGGGCGCAAATGCCGACCCCATGGGCTTCGATAATGAGATAAGGAGGTTCGGCGAGTGTTTTGCCACAGAAGATATGAAAGAAGGTGCCGCCGCTTTTCTTGAAAAAAGAAAACCTGTGTTCAAAGGAAAATAATTTATTATCTTCAACCTTCAAATTTTCAGTACATGCAGGCTAAGGTTATCCGCATCTTATCGGTATTATGTATCTTATTGGCTGTGGGCTATACATCCATGGCGCAGAAATACCGCCCTTTCCGTGCGAATGTGGACCAGGACGGCTGGGCCATAGGTATGAACATCGGTGCTACCGACCTGTGGGGCGATGTGGGTACCAATTCTTTTGTAGATCATTATACCAATAGCGGTTATACATCCAAACTGTGTTTCATGGGTGGTATGTTCGGCAGGTATACCTTTCACCCCAGCTTTGCTATAAGGTTCCATGTGAACTATGGCGTGTTCTATGCCACCGACAAATGGAACGAAGATGGTGTAAAGGGCAAAAGCCTGATAGAAGGTAACGACTATGTACAGCGTTACCTGCGCGCGCAGACCGCCAGGACCTCTATAGCAGAGGGTGCGGCCCTGTTCGAGTTCTACCCCCGCCGTTTCAATGTTACCGGCAAGGCATACCGCAGGGGACAACCCTTCATAGCTGCAGGTCTTGCAGTGTTCCACTTCACGCCCTACAGCACTGTGGCCGATGGTAATACCTTTGTGAAGACCTACGATCTTTCGCTGGAAGGACAGGGCTTCGGCTCGGGCTATCCCAAGAAGGCATCGCGCGTACAGCCTGCTGTGCCGCTTTGCATAGGGTACAGGTGGGACATAGGCTCGCGTCTGAACCTGGGTATAGAATATATGTACCGCATGACATTCACCGACCAGCTTGACGGTGTGAGCGGTAAATACATCAGCCAGTTCGAATTCGAGCAGAACCTGTCGCCTGCCGATGCGCAGACCGCAATGGCGATAGCCGATAAGACGAAGTATTACAATCATGCCCTGTCTAACACGCCCGGCACATTCCGTGGCAACCCCGACAATAACGACTCTTATTCTTCATTGGCCATCACCTTTGCCTTCAAGGTGCCCAGCCGCGACCGCATATGGTGGACGACAAAGAAATTCGGCAGCAAATAACAGTTACGAGCTTTCTATACACGAGCGCGCCAGGGTATCTCTGGCGCGTTGTTTTTGTGCCCTATATAGCGCGCCAGTGTGAACAGCATATCCGACAGGCGGTTCAGGTATTGTATCACTATGGGTGGTATCACCTCCTGCTGCTCCTGCATGGCCACGCATATACGCTCTGCGCGGCGGCATACACAGCGCGCTACATGGCAGGTAGATGAGCCCAGGTGGCCACCCGGCAGTATGAAGGAGCGCATCTCGGGCAGGGTCTCGTTCATCTCGTCTATACGTTGCTCCAGCCAGGTCACATCGGTCTCGTGCAGGTCGGGCAGTTTCATCTTTACTTCCTTGTCGGGGTTGGTGGCCAGCACTGCGCCCACGGTAAAGAGCCTGTCCTGCACCTCGCGCAGCCACTCGCTTATGGTAGCATCGGCTGCCAGGTCGCTCACCATGCCTATGTAAGAGTTCAGCTCATCTACAGTGCCATAGCTCTCTATGCGTATATGGCTTTTGGGTACGCGTACACCGCCTATCAGGCTGGTACCGCCCTTGTCTCCTGTCTTGGTATATATCTTGAACACGGTCTGTCTCGTTAATGGTCAAAAAAAATGTGGGGATGGCCCCGCGCATCATTTGTGTGCAGTGGCCTGCTGCCGTATGTCCGATTCCACCACACCATCGCGCACGCGTATCACGCGCTGGGTATAGTTGGCTATGTCTTCCTCGTGCGTTACCAGTACCACGGTATTGCCCTGTGCATGTATGCTGCCGAAGAGTTCCATTATCTCTACCGATGTTTTGGTGTCCAGGTTGCCCGTAGGCTCGTCGGCCAGCAGTATAGATGGATTGTTGATGAGGGCGCGGGCTATGGCCACACGCTGGCTCTGCCCGCCCGATAGCTCGTTGGGCTTGTGGTGCGCACGCTCTGCCAGGCCCACCTTCTGCAACATGGCACGGGCGCGCTCTTCGCGCTCCTTGCGGGCTGCGCCGGAGTATATGAGGGGCAAGGCCACGTTCTCCCATGCCGTCAGACGCGGCAGCAGGTTGAACTGCTGGAACACGAAACCTATCTCCACATTGCGTACATCGGCCAGTTGGTCGTCTACCATATTGCTCACGTTCTTGCCGTTCAGCACATAGGTACCGCCCGTTGGCGTATCTAGGCAGCCCAGTATGTTCATCAGTGTCGATTTGCCCGATCCCGATGGCCCCATCAGTGCCACATATTCGTTCTTGTTTATCAGCAGCGATATGCCTTTCAGTACAGGCAGCTCCTGCTTGCCCATGAAGTAGCTCTTGCGTATGTCTTCAAGCCTTATGACCTCTTTCATCCTTTTTCTACCCTGTAGAATTTCAAAAATACGCATAATTTCACCCTTTCTATGGTCTGTTTTCCCAATTGTAAGATCAACCTGGGCCTGTTCGTCACCGCCAGGCGCAGCGATGGCTACCACGACCTCGCTACTGTGTTCTATCCCCTTACCCCGGTGCATTTTTCGCCGGGCAGGGAAGCGGCAGGCATAAATGAAAATGACCCGGTGCTGAACGATGTGCTGGAGGTAGCACCCGCCACTACTGGCACAGCACAGCTGCACATGAGCGGCCTGCCCGTAAGCGGCGATAAGAACGACAACCTGGTATGGAAGGCATATACCCTGCTACAGCGCCATCACGGCGATAAAGTGCCGCCGCTGGATATATACCTGCACAAGGCCACACCCATGGGTGCAGGCCTGGGTGGCGGCTCTGCCGATGGCGCCTATATGCTGCAGCTACTGAACGACCAATGCGGCCTGGGCCTCACCCGGGAAGAGCTGGCGGCATATGCATTGCAGCTAGGGTCCGATTGTCCTTTCTTTATCTACAACACACCACAGTATGCCACAGGCAGGGGAGAGGTGATGGAGCCTGTGAGCATAGATCTTTCGGCATACCGCATAAAGGTGATATGCCCGGGCATACATGTGTCCACGCGCGATGCCTTTGCGCAGATAACGCCCCGCCCCGCGCCTTTCGCCCTGCGGCAGATAAGCACACTGCCCATTGCCGAATGGCGGCACCACATCCTCAACGATTTTGAGAAGACGGTCTTTGCCATTCATCCGCAGATAGCCGCCATCAAACAACAGCTATACGATGAGGGCGCACTCTATGCCTCTATGACGGGTACCGGCTCGGCAGTATACGGGATCTTTGAGAATGCGATAATGTGAGGGAATGCGATAATGCGGTAATGCGGTAATGTGAGGAATGTGAGGAATGCGATAATTTGTTTTTGGAGTAGGCAGATTTGGCAATTCAAAAATGTGGATAAGCGACAAAAATTTAAAAGGGAATAACACATCTTCAATAGAACAAAAATGCGATAACACGTTTCCGCATTATCGCATTTTTCACATTACCGCATTGTCACATTAACTCAAACCCTCTATCTCGCCGTTTATCAGTTTTATATGCATGGCCTGTGGGTCCTTTGGCAGGCCGGGCATGCGCATTATCTCGCCTGCTACTGCCACTATGAAGCCCGCACCTGCATTTATCACCAGGTCGCGTACATTGATGGTGAAGCCCTCGGGGGCGCATATCTTCTTCTCGTCGTCAGAGAAGGAGTACTGTGTCTTGGCCACGCACACAGGCAGGTTGCCCCAGCCATTGGCCTCGAACTGTTTCAGCTTCGTAGCTGCGCTGCCGCTGAAGGTGACCGCGCCTGCGCGGTATATCTTGGTAGCTATCTTCTCTATCTTCACGCGTATGCTGTCCTCCAGCTCGTAGGTGAAGTTGATGTCCTTCGATGGGTTGTTCTCTATCAGGTCCACCACCTTCTGTGCCAGGCTGGCCGCACCCTCGCCACCACTTACAAAACCGTTGTTGATGGCAAATACCACGCCTTCTTCCTCGCACACACTTTCCAGGTAGGCTATCTCCTCGTCAGAATCGTGCTTGAAGCGGTTGAACGATACTACCACGTTCTGCCCGAAGCCCTTCATGTTCTGTATATGCCTGCGCAGGTTGGGTGCGCCGGCCATCAGCGCTTCCATGTTCTGCTTCGTTATGTCTGCTGCGGGTACGCCGCCATGCAGCTTCAGCGCTGCGGTAGTGGCCACTATCACAGTGGCCTTGGGGCGCAGGCCCGACAGGCGGCACTTTATATCCAGGAATTTCTCTGCGCCCAGGTCGCTGCCAAAGCCCGATTCTGTTACCACATAGTCGTTGCAGCTCAGGGCCATCTTGGTGGCGAGTACCGAGTTGCAGCCGTGCGCTATGTTGGCAAATGGCCCGCCATGTACAAAGGCAGTGGTGTTCTCTGTGGTCTGCACCAGGTTGGGCAGTATGGCGTCCTTCAGCAGTACGGTTATAGATCCTGCTATGTCCAGGTCCTTCACGGTGAACGGGGTCTTGTTGCTGCGGTAGCCCAGCACTATGCGCTCTATACGCGCCTGCAGGTCTTCTTCACTGGTGGCCAGGCAGAAGAGCGCCATTATCTCTGATGCCGGTGTGATGTCGAAGCCCATTTCGGTAGGTATGCCATTGGCGCTGCCACCCAGGCCCGATACCATGTTGCGCAGCGAGCGGTCGTTCACATCCAGCACGCGGCGCCACACTATGCGCTCCAGCGCCTTATCGGTATTGCGGTTCTGGTACTGGTAGTTGTCCAGCAGGGCGGCTATCATGTTGTTGGCACAGGTAATGGCGTGGAAGTCGCCTGTGAAGTGCAGGTTTATGTCTTCCATGGGCAGTACCTGTGAATAGCCGCCACCGGCCGCGCCCCCCTTCATGCCGAAGCAGGGCCCCAGGCTGGGCTCGCGCAGGGCCACGGCGGCCTTCTTGCCTATATAGTTCAGGCCCAGAGACAGGGCCACACTTGTCACCGTCTTGCCCACACCGGCCTTGTTGGGGGTGATGGCCGTTATCAGTATCAGGTTGCTCTGCTGTATCTTCTGCTCGTTTATATAGTGAAGCGGCACCTTTGCCTTGTACTTGCCATATGGTATTATATCGTCGGCATCTATGCCTATGTTGCGGGCTATCTCGCTGATGTGTTTCAGTTTCGTAGACCTCGATATCTCTATATCTGAGGGGAATGACTTTGAGGCTGTCTCTGACATGGTATTTATATTTTGACTTGAAGATAATACAATTATATACTACTCGTGCAAAAGATATGCTACGGCTAACGGAACCATAGCATAGCGGGAATAAGAAGGCCTGCCAGATGTGATATCCGGCAGGCCTTGCAGTTATTTTTGCTTATTGTATTAGCAGTATGTCTCGAAAGCCTGTATCAGGTTGGCGGCTATCATCTGTGCCGAGCGGCCCTCTATGTTGTGACGCTCTATCATATGCACCACCTTGCCGTCCTTCAGCAGGGCTATGGCAGGCGATGATGGCGGGTATGGCAGGAGATAGTGGTCGCGTGCATGCTTCACGGCATCGGTATCAAAGCCCGCAAAGCTGGTGGTGAGGCGGTCGGGTACCTTGGCAGCGTTCTTTACGGCCATCAGTACACCGGGCCTGGCAGTACCTGCAGAGCAGCCACATACACTATTTATCATCAGCAGGGTGGTACCGGCTTGTTTCAATGCGTTATCTACCTGCTCGGCCGACAACAACTCTGAGAACCCCTGTGTGGTCAGCTCGGCCTTCATAGGGGCTACTATCTGTTCTGGATACATTGTATTTTATTTAGTATATTATGCAACTATTTACATAGCAAAGTTACGACAAGAAGCATAACAGGCATCTACCATGCTTATAGATAAGCTCTCTATGGCTATAAGCGCATGTGCAGGCTATGAGCACACGTCGTACATTTGAAGATACCATATGAGATACCCAACTGTTATATACCTGTTCCTGTTTTGCTGCCCGTTTATATCTGCAGCCAGGCAAAGCATGGCCGACAGCCTTATGACCCTGATGAAAGTACCACCGCCGCCCAAGCCCGATAAGACACAGGCATTGGAGATATACGAACGCCGTGGCGCCGAGGGCAATGTAAATGCCATGATAGATGCCGGCCTGCTGTATGAGCGTGGCGATGGCATACCGCAAGACGACAAAAAGGCCATAGAGTGGTTTCAGCGCGCGGCCGACAAAAAACATGTATGGGGCTATTGCGACCTGGGCCATGTGTACCGCAAAGGAAGAGGCACGGATACTAACTCTGCCCTGGCCATGACGCTATTCCTTAAAGCCGCAGATATGCGCAATGCCAACGCCATGAGCCAGATAGGGCAGATGTATGCCTATGGCGAGGGGGTAAAACAGGACGATAAAGATGCGCTGCACTGGTTCATAATGTCGGCAAAGGAGGGCACAGAGCCGTGGGCCATGATACATATAGGCCGCTGGTACCGCGATGGCAGGGCCGTACCGCGCGATCCTGCCCGGGCGCTGGAGTGGTTCACGAAGGCGGCAGATAAAGGCAATAGTGATGCCATGAACGATATAGGCGACCTCTTTAACAGCGATAGCAGCGGAATGACGGACAGGTACAAGGCCATGGAATGGTACACCCGCGCCGCCCTGAAAGGCGATACAGATGGGCTGAACAGTGTGGCGTGGAAATACCGCATGGGCGAGGGTGGGGTAAAGAAGGACAATGAAAGGGCCGTGATACTCTACAGGGCATCGGTATGGCGGGGCTGCAGGGGGGCAAAAAAGCACCTGGCCGACATGTACAAAAAGGCCCAGGTACCCGAAAAATACCGGAAGGAGATAGGTATACTTATGAAATAGCACCCCCAATTTCCCTTTCCGCTTTTAATTTTTTTAAAATACCTTTGCACCCGAATATTAAAAATTTAACCATAATGTCACTTAACAAGATCCAGGACCTTTTGGGCGATAAGGCCGAATATTATCTCGGTCATACCTGCACCACCATCAGCAAAGATTCCATACATCTGCCTGCCCCGGGCCATATAGATAATGTATGGACACAGTCCAACCGCAACATACAGACCATACGCAGCATCAGTGCCATAGCCGACCACGGTCGCCTGGGCGGTAGCGGCTATGTATCTATACTGCCTGTAGACCAGGGTATAGAGCACAGCGGTGGCGCATCTTTCGCTCCCAATCCCATATACTTCGATCCTGAGAATATCGTTAAGCTGGCCATAGAGGGTGGTTGCAATGCCGTAGCCTCTACTTATGGTGTGCTGGGCTCTGTGGCCCGCAAGTATGCCCACAAGATACCCTTCATAGTAAAGGTGAACCACAACGAGTTCATCTCTTACCCCAACAAGTTCGACCAGATCATGTTCGGCACCATAAAGGATGCATGGAACATGGGCGCTGCAGGTATAGGCGCTACCATATACTTTGGCAGCGACGAGAGCGCACGCCAGATAGTAGAAGTGGCCAAGGCCTTCGAATACGCGCACGAGCTGGGTATGGCCACTGTACTGTGGTGCTACCTGCGCAATGGCAGCTTCAAGAAAGATGGCGTGGACTACCACACCGCTGCCGACCTCACAGGCCAGGCCAACCACCTGGGTGTGACCATACAGGCCGACATCATAAAACAGAAACTGCCTACCAACAACGGTGGCTACAATGCCATCAACTTCGGTAAGACCAGCAAGCTGGTATACGACAAGCTCACTACCGATCACCCCATCGACCTGTGCCGCTACCAGGTGGCCAACTGCTACATGGGCCGTGTAGGTCTCATCAACTCGGGTGGCGAGTCTAAGGGCGCTACCGATATGGCCGAGGCAGTGATGACAGCCGTGGTGAACAAGCGTGCAGGTGGTATGGGCCTCATCAGCGGCCGCAAGGCGTTCCAGAAGCCTATGGCCGAGGGCGTACAACTGCTGAATGCTATACAGGATGTATACCTCGATAGCTCTGTGACCATAGCCTAATAACGTACCATACGCATACACATAAAGAGAGGGGCCGCATCAGTGATGCGGCCCCCTCTTGCATTTGGTCAGGGATCATTATTACTTTCTCACCATTTCCCAAAGCACCACACCTACGGTAACAGATACGTTCAGTGAATGCTTGGAGCCCCATTGAGGTATCTCTATACATGCATCTGCCAGCGAGAGTGCGGCATCGCTCACCCCGGTGACCTCGTTGCCGAACACAAGTGCGGTACGCTCATACCTTCCTCCGGCACCGGTAAGCGATATGCTGTTGTGCGCCTGTTCTACTGCTGCTATAGTATACCCTTTAGCTCGCGCTGCCGCTATGGCCTCGTTCACCGTAGCGAAATGTCGCCATGCTACTGTATCGGTAGCGCCGAGAGCGGTCTTGTGTATATCGCGGTGCGGTGGCTGTGGGGTGTAGCCGCACAGGTACAGCTCCTCTACCGCAAAGGCATCGCAGGTGCGGAACACAGATCCTACGTTCTGCATACTGCGTACATCGTCCAGTATCACTATGAGCGGATGTTTGGGTGCAGCCCTCTGCTCTTCGGCAGAGGGACGACCCAGTTCGTCCATTGTCTTGCGTTGTATCACTTGCTAAGGAAGTAATTGGTTTAAAAAGGTAATTAGTTAAAAGGTCAATAGGGCTGAGGCATACTACTCTCCCGTATTCACCTGCACCTTGTATACCTCGGGGCGGGCCGTATTGATGGGTATGCCTAATGCCTCGTAGATATAATCCTGCGCTACGGTGCGTACACTCAGCTTGTTGATCTTGGTGTTGGAGCTGGAAGGATGTACCCTGTTTGACAGGAAGACGAACACCACACCACTTGCCGGATCGGCCCAGACACAGGTACCGGTAAAGCCCTGGTGACCAAATGTGAGCGCGCTCCACCTGTCACCTGCTCCACCGCCATTATCGGCCTCGGGCAATGCCTTGTCGAAACCCAGGCCACGGTGACTGAGCTTGCTGCCATATGCCGTGAACTTGTCTACGGTGCTTGCCCTGAAATAGGTCTTGCCTGCGTAAACGCCTTTGTTCATCAGCATCTGGAAGATAACGGCCACATCGTTCGCCGTAGCGAAAAGACCGGCATGACCACCTACACCGCCCAGCATGGCCGCGCCGGGGTCGTGTACATAACCGCAGAGCACACCGGGCCTGAAGCCGGTCTCTATCTCTGTGGGTGCTATATTGGTGGCGTTCATATACCGCAGTGGGTTGTACATGATGTTCTTCAGTCTTAGCGGCTTGTAGAACTCATCCTCGGCATAGCGGTCTATAGGTTTGCCTGTTATCTCCTTTATTATAGCCGCCAGAAAGTAGAAGTCCAGATCGCTGTATACCATCTTGCCCTTGTTATCAAGCTTGCTGTCGTATATCTGCTGCCACATGGTATCTACATAGTCATCGCGCAGGAAAACGGTGTTGCATACCTGTACCGAGTAACCGGGCTGTTTGGTACTGCGGTAGTGGTCGGGCTTTATCTTACCACTCTTGTCTACCACATCTTTGTAGAAGGGTATCCAGCCTTTCAGCCCGGCCTGGTGCAGCAGCAGGTCCTTTATCTTTATATTGGCCTTGTTGGTTCCGCGTGCCTGCGGCAGGTGGTCGGCAATGGTACTGTTCAGGTCTAGTTTTCCCTGCTCGTACAGCCGCATCACCGCAAGGGTGGTAGAGAGTACCTTGGTGCAAGATGCCACATCGTACATAGTATTGGCATCTACCTTCTTATGCTTCTCGTAATCGAGGTAGCCAAAGGCCTTGTCATAGAACACATTACCATTGCGCGCTGCCAGTACGCGGCAGCCTGGGAACACACCCTGTGCTATACAGCGCGCCATGAACATATCCAGCTTATCGAGCGAGGCCTGCTCTACCACACCTGCCTCGCCAGGGAAGGCAGGCCGCAGCACTGCTGATGGTTCTTTCAACTTCACCTTCAGTGCGAATGGTGACGGGCATACACTCTGGCCATCGGCACATGCGGTGACGGGCAGCTTGCCTTTGGGCTTCAGCTTCTTCAGCAACACTTTGGCCATAGTAAGCTGCGTAAGTGTATCATCCTCGTAACCCACCAGCACCGAGCCCGCACCGCAGAAGTATTGTGTGGCATATGCATTGCCCATCAGCACTATCATCACATTGCGCATACAGGCAGCCTGCTGCAGGAAGGCTATCCCCTCGTCGCCTATGCCATAGTTGCCACCGGGCGTGAAGTTCATGCTATGCACAGCTACTATGACGGTGCTGTACTGAGACAGTTCTTCCAGTATCTCCTGCGCACGGTCTGCGCCAGAACCTTTGGGCAGCCAGTGTGCCTTTACATTGTCGAAACGGTCCTCCAGCGCTTCGTATAGTGGTGTGGATGTAGACGCATTGATGCCCACATAGCCTATGCGCATGGTCTCGTTCAGCTTCTTCAGTACCTGGTTGTCGTCCTTTACCAGGGTAATGGCTGCACGGGCCGTACGCGCACGAATGCTATCGGTGGTCTCGTTCAGGTCTGCTACTATGTTCCTTGTCTCTATCTTCTTCCACGATGACAGGCCTGCATCGTACTTCGCGCCCAGTATCTTTTTTACGCTTTCTTCCAGTCGATCCATGGGTATGGTACCACTATCTATAGCACCCTTTATGCGGGCTATGGCAGCGGGTACATCCTGCGGAAAGAGCAGTATATCATTGCCTGCAGCAAAAGCACGCAGGTCGGCCTCGCCGGGCTCGAAGTAATTGGTAAGCCCCTTCATGTTCAGCGCATCGGTGATGACAAGCCCATCGTAATGCAACCTGTTCTTCAGCAGGCCCGTGATAGTAGCATATGACAGCGTAGTAGGCAGGTGCGGCGTACCCTCTATGGATGGCACTTCCAGGTGGGCCACCATTATGCTCTTTACCTTCTCTGCTATCACCTGGCGGAAGGGGAAAAGTTCTACAGAATCGAGCTGACTGACGGAGCGCGATATAAGTGGCAGATCGGCATGAGAATCGGTACTGGTATTGCCATGCCCGGGAAAGTGCTTGGCACAGGCCATAACGCCATTCTTCTGCAGGCCGCGTACATATGCGCGGCCCATACGCGCTACCTGTGTCTTCTCCTCGCCAAATGAACGTGAGTTGATGACAGGATTGGCAGGGTTGTTGTTCACATCCACATCGGGGGCGAAGTTGATGTGCATGCCCAGCCTCTTGAACTGTTTGGCGATAGCCGCAGCCATACGCGATACTATGCCTGTATCGCGTGTAGCGCCCAGCATCATTTGCCGGGGCATGGGCTTCACACTATCAAGGCGCATACCTACACCCCATTCGGCATCCATACCTATGAGCAGGGGCACATTGGCCATGCCCTGATACTTGTTTGTAAGCAGGGCCTGCCGCGCAGGGCCGCCCTGCATGAATATAAGGCCACCTACCTGGTGGTTGGCGAGCAGCTCGGTCACCTTATCCTCGTTATAGTTCTTACCACCCGAATAGGCGCTGACCATGAACAACTGTCCTATACGCTCTTCCAACGTGAGGCGTTCATAGACATCATTCACCCAGTTCTCTTTCTCTGCATTCTCTATACGGCGCGGCTTGCCCCGGTATACCGGCTGGGCCGCTACTACGCCGGCCATTACTGATAATAAGAGAGAAACACATACTACTTTCCGGAGGGATATACGCATAAAACAAAAATAACCCTATTCGCGTAACTATATACCCACCGTTGCACGCGTACATTCTTTTAAGGTTTCGTTTTTGCACATTCTTTATACATTTGATAATATTGAGACAGATGTCGCACGAACACTATATGCAGCGCTGCCTGCAACTGGCGCAGCAGGCCAAAGGCCATACGGCCCCCAATCCTATGGTGGGGGCGGTGCTGGTGCATAGCGGCCGTGTGATAGGCGAGGGCTGGCACCACCACTATGGGGCCGCACATGCCGAGGTGAACTGCCTGGACAATGTAGCGGTGCAGGATAAGCACCTCATTCCCGAGAGCACCATGTATGTGAGCCTGGAGCCCTGCGCGCACCAGGGCCTTACGCCACCTTGCGCACTGCGGCTGGTGGCAGAGAAAGTAAAGCATGTAGTGATAGCCAACAAAGACCCCTTTGCAAGGGTGAACGGCAAGGGCATAGCCATGCTGGAAGGCGCGGGCATACAAGTGACCACCGGCATAATGGAGGCAGAGGGCCTGTGGGTGAACAGGCATTTCTTTTGCGCGCATACCCACAAGCGACCGTATGTGATACTGAAATGGGCACAGACAGCCGATGGCTATATAGGCACTACCGGCAGGCGCAGCATACAGATATCGGGGCCGGAGAGTATGGCGCTATCGCACAAGTGGCGCACCGAAGAGGGGGCGATAATGGTGGGGCATACCACTGCACTGAACGATGACCCGCGGCTGACCGCAAGGCTGCACCATGGCAAGCAGCCACTGCGCATAGCGCTGGACCGCGATCTATCGCTGCCGTCAACGCACCACCTCTTTGACGAGGATGCAGCAACATGGATAGTGAACGAGCGCGATGAAACTATAGCAGGTAATGTACACTACATACAATTACCCTTTGATGAGCAACTGCTGCCCGCACTGCTTACAAGGTTATACGATGCGCACATACTATCGGTAATAGTAGAGGGTGGCGCAGCGCTGCACCGCAGCTTCATACAGCAGGGGCTGTGGGATGAAGCCCGGGTGATAACAAGCCCACTACAGGCCGGGGAAGGGCTTGCGGCCGCAATACCTAAGGGCCATGTAGCTGCATATACGCAGCAGGTGGGCAAAGACACCCTACAGATATATACCCGCCGTGGCAGCGCCTATAGCTATATACAGGGGCAGGAGCTGTGACCCCTCACTACAACTCTATACACACATTCTTTGGCTCGGTAAAGAAGCGGAGCGCATCCCAGCCGCCCTCGCGGCCCACACCACTGTTCTTAAAGCCGCCGAAAGGCGTGCGTAGGTCGCGCAGCAGCCAGCAGTTCACCCATATGATACCGCTCTGCACCTTTGCAGCCACACGGTTGGCACGGCTCACGTCCTGTGTCCATATGGTGGCGCTAAGGCCATAGTCGCTGGTATTGGCAAGTTCCAGCGCCTCTGCTTCGGTCTTGAAGGGTTGCAAGGTCACCACCGGGCCGAATATCTCTTCCATATTGGTGCGGCATTGCGCCCACAACCCTTCTATGATGGTAGGCTCTATGAAAAGGCCATTGGCACAGCGGCCTTCCAGTTTCACCGGGTTGCCACCCAGCAGTATCTTACCGCCCTCCTGCCTGGCCAGCTCTATACAGCTCAGTACCTTGTCGTAGTGCAGCTTGCTCACTACCGCGCCCTGGCGGCTGTGGTCGTCCAGCGGATCGCCGACGGTGAGCTTGCGCGCGCGGGCTATGAAGTCTTCCTTGAATTTTTCGTAAATGCTCTCTTCTACCAGTATGCGGCTGCCGCACAGGCATATCTGCCCCTGGTTGCTGAAGGACGATTGCAGCGTAGTGCGCATCATCTTTTCCCAATCGCAATCGGCAAATATGATGTTGGGGTTCTTGCCACCCAGCTCCAGCGATATCTTCTTGAACATAGGTGCGGCAGTGGCGGCTATATCGCGCCCGGCGCGGGTGCTACCTGTAAATGATATGGCCTTTATGGCAGGGTGTGCTACTATGGCCGCACCACAGCCGGGGCCCGTACCATGCAGTATATTCAGCACACCTGCGGGCAGGCCTGCCTCTATGCATATGTGGCTAAGCAGGTAGGCCGTCATGGGGGTGACCTCGCTGGGCTTGCTCACTACGCAGTTGCCGGCAGCAAGGGCTGGCGCTATCTTCCAGGTAAAGAGGTAGAGCGGCAGGTTCCACGGCGATATGCAGCCCACTATACCCACAGGCTGGCGCAGGGTATAGTTTATCGCCTTGTCCTCCATATTGTGGCTCTCGGTGCTGAAGTGCATGATGCCCGTAGCAAAGAAGCGGAAGTTGCTGGATGCGCGCGGTATATCTACCCGCTTGCTCAGCCACAGCGGCTTGCCATTATCGTTGGTCTCGGCAAGGGCCAGTGCATCCAGGTTGGCATCTATGAGCTCGGCTATACGGTTCAGTATACGAAAGCGCTCCTCTACCGGCGTAGTGCTCCATGCAGGGAAGGCTGCCTTTGCGGCAGCTACTGCAGCCTCCACATCATCGGCATCACTATCGGGCGTGTGGCTGTAATGCTCGCCCGTAGCGGGGTCTATGTTGGGGATATACCTGCCGTTGACGGGTACCTGCAGGGCGCCTGCTATGTAATTGGCTATATGAGCCGGAGCTTTAAGATCCATAGCGCAAAAATAGGAGGATAAAGTGGGAATGTGATATTACGGAACGCCTGCGCCTGTGAGTATTCGTGCGTTGCGAACGCACTTCCGCTGCATCCTCGTTATAAACGAGGACGAGATAAAGTAGCAACGCTATTATCAGCCCAAAAAGACAAAGCCACCTTGTATCCTGGGCAGCACGCGTATCAGCATATCGGGGTTGCCGGTGGCGGGAGTCCTGAATTTGTAGTCGAAAATGACCTCCAGGAAAAAGCCCATTTCGCCATTGTAGTTCTGCGCCCTGCATATTATCTGCTGCAACAGCAGGTTCGTGTCGTTGTCGCGCTTATTTAGCTCTTGCGCTATCTTCGGGTCGGCCTTTACAAAATCGATGGCATTTACATAAAGATGTGATGGCTGCATAGTTTAGTGGTTTTTAAAAAGAAGATAATTTTAAAATTAAAAATTTAGGTAACAATACCCAGTTACACGCAATTTGTATGAATGAAGAAACCGCAAGGAATGTGTAAATTCTTTACGGTTTCTTTTTATCTTTTGATTTAGCATCCCTTACCACGGCTCCAATTAAGTCCATGAAGGTGCCCTTCGTTTCTAATGGCTTTTCATAAGGCTTACGCTTTTTAGGGCCGACTTTCTTTGTTGCTTTAGCCATATCGCAAAGATAGGATTATCCAAACCTTAATAAAAGCAAAAAAAGAAGCAATACTCCTCCCATGAAATGTAAGTATTTCATGAGATATCCATATTTTTTCATCCATTCATGCTTTTGAATGTTTTCGTTGTACAATTTTGCTCCCCATATAGATGCTATGAAAAAATATGGAGACATGATCAGGATCTGAACTATTACTCGCATGGCGTTCTAAGTATTTTTATAACATTCCGAATAAACCAAACAGCACTGTATAGCATGTAAATAAAGGAGGTAGCCAATATTGGTAATGTCAATATTAGATATATAAAATTGTAGTTATTCTCCTCATTTCGCGTTTCTGAAAAAAGCCAATAAGAAACATAAGCCAATGTGGACGGTAGAAACAATTGCATTGGCGCAATAGCCAAAACTTCAAATAATTTATCGGTTTTGGTCATGACACAACTGTTTTATACTCTGGAATATGAATATTGTGATGTCCTTTAAATGTTTCATATTTCTCAATATCATCTTGTGTGACCGGCAGATTATCTACCATGTATTGATATATAAACGCAGCCTCATCAAGCTTCCCTTTTGATATATAACCTTGGGCATAAGCACGCAACTCCGCCAATTGTGTTTGAGCATCATAAGAATTGTCTATTTTAAATCTTATGAACTTTTTCTTTACCACACCAGATATGAACAATACTATTATTGGGAAACAAAACGCTGCAAATGCACTCCACCCCGCATCTCTATTAAGATTTTGCATTGTGTTGTATACCCATACAGATGAAATTATTCTCACGACAAGTTGTGCCCAAATAAGGTTTGGCGTACTATCTGCTGTAATAAACACAGAATGATTGATAAAGGTCCAAATGACCATAAGAAGGACAGCAACAGTGGCTGCAAAATATTGTCTGGGATATCGATCGTCGTAGGTGACCGATGGGATAACTTCTACTTTCATTGTCGTATGTTTTAGGTTATAAAAAAGAAGGCGTAACGTGTATTTCCTTTTTGCAACCTAAGGCCTACGACAGCCCACTAATACAAAAAGATACAGTTACGCCAGGCGATGGCACACCGTAAATAATCTCTTGTATTAGTAGTTGCTTCTTTGAGGTCGTAGTTCTAGGTTGCAGTTTACTATCCAGCAGTGTCAATTTATATTCTAACCCCTACATAGGCTTCATTTATTGTTTGAAAAGCAAATTTACAACTCCTACTCGCAAATAAATAAGGTTTTATATTTTGTGGACATATCACAGGCAATGTCGTCAAAGAATCTTAAGACAAAACTGCAAGCAATATTCTTCGGGAAAATACCCCCTGTATTTCAATTAGACAGGGGGTATTGCTCTTAAGAAAGCTCTCAAAAAACAAGGAGTATCTAGCGACAAACTCACAATAGATGACCTGTCAAAGATTAATTTTGCCACGCTCATTTCTGACCTTAACACTGCACATATTTCCAAGAAAACAAATACCATAAGTAAAAGCCAAGAAGAACTAGAGCAAGATGTCGAAATAGCAAAAATGGACATTGGAACAGCCGCTAGATATGAACTTATGGAGCTATCCCAAGATCAATCAATACACCCATTGGATAAATATGTCTATTGTCATTTTTGGAGAAGGTACTATGAAAATTGGGGCTATATCTATCAAGTGGACATCATACAACACCAAGCACAATTCATTGAACAATTAAAGCAATTTGAAACTTACTATTTCAGCACGTCAATGGCTGAATTTTCTGACACTCAGACCCCATCCAAAGAACCTCCTGTTTTATCTGATATATGGAATCGTGGAGAGCGTGTTCTTGAAGTAATATCCAATGAACTATATGATGCGGGATATATAGAAGATCCAATGGATTTCAAGATGGCATTCTACACAAACACCAATAGCAAATGTAATTGGATAGGCACAAACACCTCACTTCTTTACCTACTTACCATCGCGTTACATAGGCATATAAAAAACGTTCCCAAAACAGTAAGAGACTTGTCTGCGTCTCGCTTCCTTATAAATGGGAAAGAGAAGTCCCAAGAAATCACTAGAACAATATCGGCCAAGGTTAAGCCTCACCTTGTAAAAGACAAAACAGAACTTAATGCCGATTATAGAAAGATTTTTCTAATCCTCGAAAAGTCTTTACAGTAAAGAAATGTAACTGTTTTTGTAACTATCGTAACCCTTCCGTAACCATTTTTTGAAACCAAATTGTCGGCACAATAAATGTCCCGGTAGGACATTTGTGTAAATGAAAAAACCCACCTGGCAGGGTGGGCAATTCGTTTAAAAGTTGGGCCGTTCAGGTTTGATTATTGTTGGCTACCCACCCACGATAAATCGGTTCGACTCCGATGCGGTCCTCTTAATGCGCTTGTAGTTCAAGTGGACAGAACAGTCACCTACTAAGTATCAAATTTCGGTTCGACTCCGAACGGGCGCACTATGCTGTAAAGATAGCACACTGGAATAAAATAGACAAAAATTTTGTGGATAACCCAATAAAATAATTAGCACGAGTTGCACGCAAAATTTGTATCTTTGCTGTAGCAAAACACACCTACGTTATGCAGTTCAAATTCAAGACAATTCAAGAGTTCAACGACTTCTTCAAGGATGAAAGGACATGCTATGAATTTATGGAACAGCAGCGCTGGGGCAATGTGGCCGTTTGCCCACACTGCGGCACTGCTAAGGCTCCATACAAAGTGAAGCCTCGTGGCATGTTTAAGGATATTCCGTCGTATCGTTGCTCTGAAAGAACTTGTGACCTGCCATTCACAGTGAGGACTGGAAGTATATTTGAAGGAAGCAAAGTAGAGTTACGCAAATGGCTACAGGCTTGTTATGAGATAATGACCAGCAAGAAGGGCATTAGTTCTCATGAACTGGCAATCAGGATAGGGGTCAGCCAAAAGACAGGATGGCTGATGAACCACAAGATCCGCACTCTACTTCAAGAAACTGCTCCACAGTTGTTGGGCGGAAATGGTAGTCCTGTCCAGGCAGACGAGACATATGTGGGAGGCAAGAACAAGAACCGCCACAAGGATAAGAAAGTCGAAGGTTCACAAGGCCGCAGCGCGGCAGATAAAACGCCAGTTGTTGGACTGATCGAGAAGGGTGGTAAGGTTATGACATTCGTTACAGAGAATACGAATGCCGACACCCTGAATACTATCATCAACGACAATGTAGCAGAAGGAGCCACGATAGTAACAGATGCGTATCGTTCATACTCGACCATCGGTAACGCCTACGAGCACATCACCGTAAAACATGAAGAAGGGGGCTACATAACCGAGCGCAACGGCAATAAGTTCCACACCCAGAATATTGAGAACTTTTGGAGCCAGCTAAAAAGGGGGTATGTGGGTATTTACCACTACATGAGCCCACAGCACCTCCACAGGTACTGCAACGAATTCGCTACACGCTACAACCTACGCGAACAAAACAACCTTGATCGTGTATTGTTCGTAATCAACAACACGAATACAGAGCGCATTACTTACCGCACTCTAACACCGAACATTCCTAAATTCCTGAAAAGGCCCAAGGAATAAATTGGTATTTTGGGCGAAACACACACATGCAATTCCACACTACCACTAGACAAATGGCCTTGAAATATCAGGCTGACCATATGTATCTTATAGATAAGGCGTATTTCATCAACCCCAAAGATGAAAGAAGATATCTTATCAGAGCCATAATAATATTGCCATCCGACAGGGAACTATTTGAAAGTATGGCAGACTTGATAGTGCAATATTATCTAGGCCACGCTCAAATAGGACAACTCCGAGCCATGTCGGAATCTTACAATAAAGACGAGTTTACTGTTGTTTTGTTTGGGCGAACAGATTCATTATCGGATCCAGTGGTTGCGTATGCGGCATTGAGCCAATTGGTAACAGATACTGGCGAATTAACGGTTGGTTTTCCTTTCCCACTATCGGAACGCTAGGTCTTATCTTGGTTGTTATTTTCTTTTTCATAGTAGACGCTATGTTGTTAACTTTAAATGAAATATCTATACGTTTGCGTGTAAGTGGGTATTGTTACCAAAATTTATCTAAATAAAAGCAAGCTAGGTAGAGAATTAAATTAACCTGTAGTGATCTCTTGTGCGTTCTTGTCCCTCTCCAGACCTTATTTTTGCAATAGCAGTGTCATTAACATGCTCTTATAACAAAAAAGTAACGATGTAGGGGTTACTTTTTCCATAAAACGGTATCAACTAGTGCAAAGCCTGACGACCACGGAACAAGATCTTCTAGCTGCGCTTGCCAGCGGGCAGCGTGCGGCCACGGAACAGATATATCGCCAGAACTATCACATCATAAGCGGATGGCTGATAAAGAATGGCGGTTCGGCAACGGATGCCGCCGACCTGTTCCAGGAGGCGATGGTGGTGTTGTTCGGCAAGGCGCAGGAAGAGGAGTTCAGGCTGACGTGCAGTATAGGCACCTACCTGTTCGCCATAAGCAAGCACCTGTGGTACAAAAAACTACAGAAGCAGAGCCGAAACCCGGTAGCCCTGTACGACAATACAGGTGCGGAAGACGAGGAAGAGACAGGAATAGCATACGAGGACGATATAAACGTACACCATGAAAGAGAGGCCCACTACGAACAGCTGGATAATGCGCTGGACCAACTGGGCGAACCCTGCAGATCGATACTGAAGGCTTACTACCATCACGACAAGAGCATGCAGGAAATAGCGGCCGACTTTGGGTATACCAACCCCGACAACGCCAAAACACAGAAATACAAGTGCCTGGCACGGCTGCGCAAACTGTTCTACAGTATGTGAGGCGGCAAGGAAATGATAAATGTTTCGATAAAGATCTGTAAGAGAAAATGTCTGTCAATAGAACCAATATTTGGGAGCTCGCGGAAGCCTATCTCGCCGGCACCCTGCCACAGGACGAGTTCGTAGCGCTGAAGCTCAGGCTGAGTACTGATGCCGCATTCGCTACAGAATTCTACGAGGCTACCGACCTTATCCGCTCTGCTACCGATAGCGGCAAGCACAAGCGCTTCCGCGCCATGCTGCGCGATGTACACCAGCAGCAGACCGCCGTACAGAAAGAAAAAAAGGCAAAGCTGGTGCTCTTCTCTCCGCAAATGTGGCGCACGGCAGGTGTGGCCGCCAGTGTGGCCTTCCTGGCCTCTACCATTACCTTCTGGAGCCTGAAACCATCGCTGAACAAAACAGAATCGAAGTACAATACCATAAGCCGCGAGGTGACCGGCCTGAAAATAGAGCAGGCAAAGCAGAACGAGAAACAAAAGAAGCTGGAACAGGACCTGGTGGACAAGACCCGCAAGGTGACCCCGCCACCATCTGATATAAAGACCACCGGTACGGGCTTCGCGCTGAGCAACAATGGCTACTTTGTGACCGCCTACCATGTGATACATGACGAGAACGGCTATGGCGACTCGGTATACATACAGGCCCATGACGGCCAGTACTACAAAGCATCGCTGGTGACATTCGATGCCAATGCCGATGTGGCCATCATGAAGGTGGACAAGGCAGGCTTCCGCTTTGGAAAGGGAGAACTGCCATATACCTTCACACAGTCGAAATCGGTGCTGGGTACGCATATCTTCACCGTGGGCTATCCTACCGACGACATAGCATATAGCGAGGGTTACATAAGCAGCCGCAATGGCTATGAAGGCAACAAGATGCAGTATACACTGGAGCTGCCCGTAGGCCATGGCCAGAGCGGATCGCCGCTGGTAGATGGAAAGGGCAACGTACTGGGCCTGCTGACGGCCGTAGGGTCGCACTCGGAAGAGAAGACCTATGCAGTAAGCACCAAAGCCATTACCGCCCTGCTGCACAAGCTGCCCGATGAGAAGAACATAAAACTGCCCAAGCATGCACGCATAGCGCACATGGGCCGCGAACAGCAGATAGAGAAAATGGAAGAATATACCTTCTCTGTAAAGGTGTACAAGAAGTAAGACCGATATTCAACTAAAATAACAATGCCGGGCATGGGTAATGCCCGGCATTGTTATTAGGTCTGGTCATTTCAGTATACTTATACCATCTATTTCCTGAAAATGCTTATCTGTAGTATATAAAGGCATATTGTACTGCTGAGATATAGCTGCGATCCATATATCGTTCTCTGGTATCGGTCGGCCTTTCTTGACCAAGGTAGCCTTCACAGCGCCATATATCTCAGCGGTCGTTCTATCTGGCACTACCGACCTACAATTCAACATGAAAGAGCGTATCAAAGATATGTGCTTTGCAGGGTCGGCTGACCTGTATGCACCATAGAACAATTCTCCTTCTACTATAGTAGGGACATATATCTCGGCGATCGACTCTAAACGGTCTACCACATTATTATTCTTCTTAAAAGCATGAATGATAATACTGGTATCTAGAAGGCATCTATTTCCAATCATCGGGATGTATTTGTTCGCAACCTTCTTCTATATTTTTCATCATTTCTCTTGCCTCCACATCATTCAATGTTCCGGCAAGTTCGCTGAAACTTTTTTTGCCGGGCATGGGAAAGGCATTACGAGAAATGACCGTTTCTACCTCATCGAGAACAGCTTCATTATCGATCTTTAGTATCTCTTCTATCAGATGCAGTTTTTTGGTCTCGCTGATCATTGCATATAAGTTGATCTGTATCTATACAAAGATACTAATATTATACCTGCCATTGCGATCAGCTTATCTTGCCCCAGTGGGCCTGCTTGCGCTGCTGCGAGAGGGTATAACGCAGGGGCTGGTTCTGTGCCAGGGCCAGGGTGGGGTCGGCAGTGAGAAGGTGAAGGGCAGCAAGGCGTGTCTCTTCCAGTATGCCGCTGTCCTGCACTATATCGGCCAGTTTGAATTTGAGCAGGCCGCTTTGCTGCGTGCCATGCATATCGCCCGGGCCGCGCATGGCCAGGTCTTCCTCTGCTATCCTGAAGCCGTCGGTGGTGCTTTCCATTATCTTTAGCCGCTTCAGGCTTTCATCAGATACTTTACTGCCCGCCATCAGTATACAGTAGGACTGCTCGGCGCCACGGCCCACGCGCCCGCGTAACTGGTGCATCTGCGACAGCCCGAAACGCTCTGCGCTCTCTATAAGCATCACCGATGCATTGGGCACGTTCACACCTACCTCTATCACTGTGGTGGCCACCAGCACATGGGCCTCGCCCTTTACAAAGCGGTGCATATTCCGCTCGCGCTCACCGGCCTCCTGCCGGCCATGCACCATGGCTATGCGGTAGCGGTTCTCATCGAACCACACCTTTACCTGGCCATAGCCTTCCATAAGGCTCTCATAGTCCAGCTTCTCCGATTCCTCTATGAGGGGGTATACAATGTATGCCTGCCTGCCCTTATCCACCTCCCTGCGTATGAACTCCATCACCTTTGCCCGCTGCATATCGCGGGCCAGTATGGTCTTTATGGGTTGGCGGCCCGGTGGCAGCTCGTCTATCACCGATACCTCCAGGTCGCCATACATGGTGAGGGCCAGTGTACGCGGTATGGGCGTAGCGGTCATCACCAGTACATGCGGTGGCAGCTCGTTCTTCTGCCACAGGCGCGCCCGCTGCCCTACGCCAAAGCGGTGCTGCTCGTCTATCACTGCCAGGCCCAGGTTCCGGAAACGTACCTCATCTTCTATGAGCGCATGCGTACCTACTACTATGCGCAGGCTGCCATCGGCCAGTTGCTGCAGTATCTCTTTGCGGGGCTTGCCCTTCACGCTGCCTGTGAGCAGGCGCACCTCTATGCCCATCTCCTGCAGCAGCCCGGAAAGGCCGGAGAAATGCTGCTGCGCCAGTATCTCGGTAGGCGCCATTATACATGCCTGGAAACCATTGTCCAGCGCCAGCAGCATAGACATGAGGGCCACTATGGTCTTGCCGCTGCCCACATCGCCCTGCAGCAGGCGGTTCATCTGCTTGCCGCTACCCGTATCCTGGCGTATCTCGCGCAGCACGCGCTTTTGCGCATTGGTGAGCTCGAAGGGAAGATGTTCTTTGAAGAAGTTATTGAAATTATCGCCCACCTTATCGAAGCGCCAGCCGGCCTGTGCCGTATGCTGTAGCCGCAAACGACCTATGAGCATCTGCGACAGGAAGAGCTCTTCCCACTTCATGCGGTGACGGGCCACCTGTTCATGCTCCTCGGTATCGGGGAAGTGCAGCCACTTCAAAGCCTGGTAACGGCTGCAGAGCCTGTAGCGGTTCATTATTTCGGGTGGCAATATCTCTGTCACATCGCCGGGCTTTAGTTTCTCAAAGAGGGCCTGCGTGAGCTTTGCAAAAGAACGATTGGTGATGGAGCGGCTGCGCAGCTTCTCGGTAGTAGGGTACATGGGCTGCCTGCCGGGCGATGCCGTCTCAGCACTCAGCAGCTCTATCTCGGGATGCGCTATGTTGATGTTGCCATTGAATACGCTGATCTTGCCATATACCAGGTAGCGCTCGTTCTGCTTCAATGTCTTTTTCATCCATTGCGCACCCTGGAACCACAGTAGCTCTATACGGCCGGTATCATCGTACAATGTGGCTACAAGGCGTCTTTTGCGGCCCTCGCCCTCTTCTATTATGTTCACCAGTGTGCCCTGTAGCTGCACATACTCCGCGCGTGGGTCTATGAAACCTATGCGGGTTATCTGCGAACGGTCGGAGTAGCGGTAGGGGTAATGGTGCAGCAGGTCGGCAAAGGTGGCGATACCCAGCTCGGCCCGCAGCAGCTCGCCGCGTTGCGGGCCCACACCCTTGAGGAACTCTATGGGCGACTCTAATATGGATGCTACATTGCTGATGGCGCAAAAATACTATGGAAGGAAGAATGAACTATGGCGGAGTATGAAAAAAGCCCTGCATGTGGCAGGGCTTTTCCTTTATTTTTCGGCATATCCGTTATGGGAATTTCACGCCGGGATATTTGTTCACGTCCGTCATAGGTATGTTGGATTTGAAGAACGCATTGATAGCTTCTATGATCTTGTTGGCCACCAGTGCATTGCCGCGTGCATTCAGGTGAATGGCATCGAGCGAGAAAGCGCCGCCCGATACGAACTCGGTAGAGTAGTTGATACCATTGTAAGTGATACCGGTGGACAGTGTTTCGAAGAACTGCCTCATATCCACATAGGGAAGATTGCGGTCGCGGGCCTCTTTCTGTATGTAACCGTTGAAGCTGGTAACGGCATTGCGTATGTTCTGTAGCTCGTCGGTAGTGAGCACATACTCGCGGGGTATGGGTTTGGTACTGCCCCAGCCTGCGCAGGTGATAGAATCCTGTGGTACGGTAATGAGCAGCAGCTCACCGGGAACTGCCTGGCGTATGCCTCCTACATTATCCCTTATTATGTAGTAGTTGTCACCTGTGTCGAATATCTTGTTGTTCACATCGGGGTAGAGGGCCATAAGCGTATCGGCAAAACCCTTGCTGGTGATGTGCAGGCCATTCATGGGCCTGGTGGTAAAGTAAGGCAGCGCAGTGATGTCGGGTATGCTCAGCAGGGCACCGAAAGCGCCTGTGCTGGTAAGTGCGGTAAGCACACTATCATAGTTGGCCGCGAACACAGCATCGGGGGTGATGTCGTTAGAGTTGTAGATGTTCAGCGTTACAGGTACCGCAAGGCGCGATCCGTTGCCTTGGCCACCTGATACTGCATAGCCCAGTACATCGGTTATACCCAGCCACAGGGTGAAGAATGTGGGATGCACATTGTACACACGCGCATATATCTCATCGAGCGGGCGCTTGGTGGGGTCGTAGAAATACCTTCTTGCATAAGCATTGGGGCCTGCATAGCCCTGTACGGGTATATCGGCCACGCGCAGCTTGGGTACCGATACGTTGTTCACCTGGTTGTTGTTCACAGGGTTCACGAACCGCCAGCTACCGTTCGAATCGAGCGGCAGGGTGGTCTTTACCGGCGCCATAGATATCTTACCGTCGCAATGCGTAACGGTGCTCAGTACCAGCTTGGGCTCGGGATAACCGTTGTCGCCGGTCACCAGTGGCTGTATGAAGGGCCCTACTGCGCCTTTGCCGTCCTTTATGGTCTCGAACTGCTCGAACAGGCGCTGCGGATAGGAATTGAGCTGACCTGATACGGTAAGGCTGTTATCGCCATAACCTGCAGTGAAGGAGCAACCTACCGCAAGGTAATTGGTGAAGTTGGCATTGCCGGAAGTGGCCGGAGTAGTAACATTGGCATTCGGCCTGCACGCCGCGAACATGAATGCGACCGCTCCAATGGCATATATCTTTTTCATCTTTCGAGTTTTATTCAATTTTTTTAGAAGTTATAGTACAGACCTATAGCAGGTACCGCAGCAGTGCTCTTGTACACACCGCTGAAGCCACCGAAATCGTACGAGCCGTTACGCTTCACGCCGTTAGAGCCTTCGAAGGCGGCCATTATGGTAAGGCCGCGCACGGGCTTCACGGTAAGGCCGCAGGTAAGCACTACGCGGTCGGCATCGGGAAGGTCGGGAGATACGAACCCGTTGGTAACAGGGGTAGGATCGTATGCTGCACCGCCCATTATAGATACCACACTGCTGATACGGTAGCTGAGGCCCACCCTTGTGGTAAGCGTGTTGCGATAATGACGAGGTGCGCGCACATTATGTAAGGAAGTAGTGGTCTGTGCGAAGTCGAAACGCAGAGAATCGTATGAGTTCCAGCCGGTATAGTTCAGATCCAGCTGCAGGGTCAGGTGCTCCAGCGGGCGCCAGCCCACACCTGCCGATACCACGCCCGGCAGCGGCATACGCGCATCGAACTTTGTACTGGGGAAAGAATCTTTCAGGGAAGTTGGCACGGTGAATTTTGCCGAGCCGCCCTCTACATCCATATTCACCTGCGAGCGGTAGGTAAGGCCGAACTGCAGGTCGTCATGCACCTTCATCTGCGCACCTATATTGAAGCCAACGCCGGTGGCATTGCCATGCAGGTGTGCCTGGCCGTCGTCTATATCGGCGCCCAGGTTGCCATGTATAGGCATAGCCTGCCTGAAGTCCACAGAACCGGCGGCGAACACGAAGCCGGCACCTACCGACAGCCATTCTGAAGCGCGATAGCTGACCGTAGGCTGGAAGAACACCGTCTGCAGGTCTACCGACTGCACTATGTATTTACCCAGCCAGTTGTCGTCCCACTTCATACCGGCGCCAAAGGGAGTATATATACCCAGGCCCAGGCCGAAACGGCTATCTTCCGCTATACGGCCGCCGATGTAGAAATTGAACGGGGTGAATGTCTGCGATGCTGTGCGCTCGTTAGAAGAAGTAACACCCGAATTCTCGCGGTTGCCATATGCGGTGCTGGGCATAATGAATGCCATGCTGCCATACATCTGTATACCTTTGAGCCGGGCCACACCGCCGGGATTGTAGAATATGGTAGAGGCATCCCATGGCCAGGCAGTACCTGTGCCGCCCATTGCCATCTGTCGTACCCCCTGCAGATTGAGTTGGTAACCGCCACCAAAAGACGTTGCTGCGGACAGCAACAATGATGCGGTGATCAATTGTTTCTTCATGTTCGTTTTGTTAAGAAAATAATGAACAGCGTTCGTTTTGACAAATCGGGTATTAAGGTATAGTGAAATAACTATAAAAACAAATACCAGTCGTAATTTCCTGCAAATATAGTCGTTGCGTGGAGTATTTCACAGCTATACGGCAATGCCTATGGTAGCAATACTGATGCGAACACCCGCTGCGGCCAGCAGCGCCTGCGCACATGCCTCTATGGTGGCGCCGGTGGTCAGTACATCGTCTATTATCAGTATATGTTTGCCGCTGATAGCGGCAGCGTCAGACAAGGAAAAAGCGCCTGCCATGTTCTCGGCCCGTTCCTGGCGGGTCTTGCTGGTCTGGCTTTCGGTATAGCGCACACGGTGCAATAGCGTATCAGACACAGGTATGCCCAGGTCGCTGCCCAGGTCCTGTGCTATCACCATACTCTGGTTATAGCCACGGTCGGCCTGCCGGGAAGCATGCAGGGGCACGGGAATAATGAGATCGATATCGCCACCCCGGCCTGCAGCGTGCAGGCTGGCAGCAAAGCGGCGTCCCAGGAAGGTGCCGATATCGGGCCGGTTGCGGTATTTAAGGCCGTACAGCAGGTGCTGCAGCAGGCCATCGGTAGTGAACCAGGCATAAGATGTGGCCCACACAAATGGTATGCGGCCCGAAAAGCGTACCTCGGTCTCATTGCCGGGCATGGCGTGGTAGCCGGTCTCGGGCAGTTGGTCTGCGCAGCCTATGCACATCACCTGCTCACCGGCCACCAGGGGCTTGCGGCACCCATCGCACAGTGTGGGGTAGAACAGGTGGGTGAACCCCTGCCGTAGCTCGTATAACGATAACATACTCATTTACAGACACGAACATTACCTGTACAGGCGGAAATAGTATTTTATCTTGTTCTCTTCCAGTATCATTTCCCCATCCTGGCAGCGCAGCACCTTCAGGGTGCGGGTACTTTTGCCCGAGCAGTTGAGCGACTGGCCGCCACCCAGCTCGGTGATGTACCACGATGGTTTGCTGTCGGGGTCGCTGCCGCTGTACAGGAAACCCTGCTTGCCATCGGTAGATGGGCCGGTGATGTAGGCCGACCGTATGTTCTCTGCAGGATCTATAGTGCCGGGCCCCTCCGTTTCGCGCTTGTATACCGACCACCTGCCTATCATTACATCTATATGGTTCACGGGTCGGGCAGAGTCCTGTTTCCTGAGCACTATGTTCTTCAGCGTATCGGACAGGTCGGGCACAAGGTGAAAGATGCCGCTGGCATTTATGAGCACCAGCCTGTCGGTAGTACGGGCCAGCACCTTGTAGCGTACGGTGCCCATATCCAGCAGGCTGTCTTCCGAAAGCTTGTATACCCCCTCGTACACGAAACCCTTGCGGTTGCGGTAAGAGAAGGAATCCCTGGGCATGAAGTGGATAAAGAGGGTATCGGTGAAGGTCTGCCGCGTGCTATCGGGCAGCATGCGCACGGTCTCGCGCCAGCGGCCGGGTATTATCAGCTTCTGCTTTTTCTTGTCCTTATTATCTATACAGAAAGCCACTGCCGGTACCAGCAGCAATATACCCACCAACAATGTTACAAGCCTGCGCATCATGACAAATGTATATAAACGCGGGAAATGGCGTATGTAGTATGTGTTAAAGTGGATGTATGATCCTGTATCGAACCCTTTTTCGGATTATATTTGTAATATGGACGCCCTCATAAAGATCTCATCCTCCGAATTCAATGAAGAGGTGTTTAAAAAGATAAAAGAGCTGATCGGTAGTTTTGGGAATTCAGAAGTAACGATCGCCGTCAGATCCAGTAGTACTACGCTACGCAAGGAAACCAAAGAACAATATTGGGATAGGCTGAAAACAGCTGCTGCCGACCTTGAGAACGGGAAAGGCACTGTATTCACTATGGATGAACTGGAAGCATTCATGCGTGGCAAATGAGAAAGGTCGTATTCTCCTCCTCTGCACTAAATGACCTAAGGTCATACCGTTCCGGAAACCAGAAACTTGTCTTTAAAATTCTGGAACTCATTACCGAGATACAAAAAGAGCCCTTTAAAGGCACCGGCAAACCGGAGCCACTGAAAGCCAACTTACAACGATATTGGTCGAGAAGAATAAATGATGAACACAGGCTTGTATATAAGGTATCTGATGACCTTATTGAAATAATATCCTGTTACGGCCATTACGACCAATAGGCCATTTCTCTTACTCCTTCACACTTTTCCCTGCCGCCTGCTCCAGTACGGCCAGTTGTATGCGTATGCTCTCGTGGTGTATCTTCTCATACAGCTCGGTGATGAACTCCTGCGTGAGGCCCTGTGTGAGGCCTCGGGCACCACGGGTCTCTACTATCTCGCGCCAGCGGGCAGGCTGGTAGGCGGTCATATTGCATAGCTGCTTCACGGCGCCTACCTGGGCACTTAGCTCCATACGGCGGGCTATGAGGTCCACTATCTCGGCATCAAGGCTGTCCATAAGCTGGCGCAGGTATTCCAGTTGTTCCTGTCCGCTCATGTCATGCGTATGCTCGTCGCGCACTATGAGGCCGGCAAGTATGGTAGCCAGTTGCGCAGGTGTTATCTGCTGGGCGGCATCGCTCAGGGCGGCATCGGGTGTGGGGTGTGTCTCTATCATCAGCCCGTCGAAGTGCATATCCAGCGCCTTCTGCGACACCTCGGCTATGCGGGCCCTGTCGCCGGTTATGTGGCTGGGATCGCAAAATACGGGCAGTGCCGGCCTGCGGCGCTTCAGCTCTATGGGCACAGGCCAGTTGGGCTGGTTGCGGTAGCCATTGGCGGCCGTATAGCCCGAAAAGCCACGGTGTATGGCCGCTATATCTTTTATGCCTACTTTCTCCAGCCGCTCTATAGCGCCCTCCCACAGGGCCACATCGGGGTTCACGGGGTTCTTCACCATCACAGGTATATCCACCCCGCGCAGGGCATCGGCTATGTGCTGCACCTGGAAGGGGTTGACGGTAGTGCGGGCGCCTATCCACAGCACATCTATGCCATACTTCAGGGCCAGTTCCACATGGGCGGGGTCGGCCACCTCAGTGGTGATGGGTATGTTGTAGCGTTGTTTTGCCTCTTGCAGCCATTGCAGCGCTGCCTCGCCATGCCCTTCAAAAGAGCCCGGCCTGGTGCGCGGCTTCCATACGCCGGCGCGCAGCAGTTGTACATTCATGCCCGAAAGGGCGGCAGCTACGGTCAGCACCTGTTCCCTGTTCTCTGCACCACATGGCCCGGCTATGATATAGGGCCTTGCCGATCTGAAAAATGACATGATGCAAAGGTAGGTAATGTGCAAATGTGGGAATGTGCCAATTCGACAATGTGGGGGAATGCGGCAATGAGTGTATGTGGATCTCTGTATATTTTACTGGTACGTCATACTTAGCATTGCCCATTATCAAATTGGCACATTGACGCATTGTCGAATTGTCATATTCCCGAATAAATCATTAAATTTAGGACATGATACAACGCCTCTTCGATATAGTACAGCAACGTGCGCAGCAGACCCCCGATGCCACCATGCTGGCCGCCAAAGAGAACGGCCAGTGGCGTACCTACCCCTGCAAAGAGGTATGGGAGACCGCACAAAGAATGGCCGGTGGCCTGCTGAGCAAGGGTATAGCGAACAGTGTGCTGGAACCCGATGCGCAGGAAAAGATTGCCATCATATCGCCCAACAGGCCGGAGTGGATGATAACGGACGTAGCAGTGCAGCTGACAGGTGCAGTGCTCACACCGGTATATCCCACCATCAGCCCTACCGACCTAGTGTATGTGCTCACCGAGGCCGAAGTAAGAATAGTCTTTGTGGCCAATGCCGATATATATGCCCACTTCAAAGAGGCCCTGTCGCAGGTACCATCACTGCAGAAGGTGTACTCCTTCGATGTGCTGGACGGTGTGACCCACTGGACCGAACTGCTGAAAAGCGATACCCGCCCCGACGAGGCTCTGCTGGCGCGCATAAAGCCAGAGACACTGGCCACCATCATATACACATCGGGCACTACGGGCAACCCCAAGGGTGTGATGCTGACCCACAACAATATAGCCAGTAATGTACGCGATTCTATACCGGCATTCACCTTTGCGCATGCCAATGCAAAGGCCCTGAGCTTTCTGCCGCTGAACCATATATTCGAGCGGATGGTGACGTATGTGTACATACATTCCGGCGTATCTATCTACTATGCCGAAAGTATGGATACCATAGGGCTGAACCTGAAAGAGGTAAAGCCACTGGTGTTCACCACCGTGCCACGCCTGCTGGAGAAGGTGTATGAGCGCATCATGAACACGGCCATGGAGCTGAAAGGCATAAAACGCGCCCTGTTCTTCTGGGCGCTGGGGCTAGGCAAGCAGTACGATAATGCCAGGCCCGGCAGCCCATGGTACCGCCTGCAGCTATGGCTGGCCAACAAGATCATCTTCAGCAAATGGCGCGAGGCGCTGGGAGGAAATGTGAAGGCCATAGTAACAGGCTCTGCGGCCTGCCAGGAAAGGCTGGCGCGCATATTCACATCGGCCAACATAATAATAATGGAGGGCTATGGCCTTACCGAAACATCGCCGGTGATATCGGTGAACCGCTTCGAGAGCGAGAACAGGCGCATAGGCAGCATAGGCACTCTTATAGATAATGTAGAAGTAAAAATAGCCGAGGATGGTGAGATAATGGTAAAAGGCCCGAACGTGACCATAGGCTATTATAAACACCCCGAGCTGACAGCGGCCGCCATGAAAGATGGCTGGTTCCTGACGGGCGACATAGGCCAGTGGATAGAAGGCCGTTTCCTGAAGATAACCGATCGCAAGAAGGAGATCTTCAAAACATCGGGCGGGAAGTATGTGGCGCCGCAGGCCATAGAGAACCGCATGAAGGAGAGCATATACATAGAACAGATGATGGTGACGGGAGCTAATATGAAATTCGTAGCAGCGCTGATAGTACCATCGTATATGCAGGTGCGCAAATACCTGCGCGACCATCACCCATCGCTGGCCATACCCGAGAACAATAAGGAGCTGATAAAACTGCCCGAGGTAATGGCCATCATACAGAAGCAGGTAGATAAGTACAACGAATTTTTCAGTCACCCCGAACAGGTGAAGAAATTTGCGCTGCTGGCCGATGAGTGGACCATAGACAGCGGCGAGCTAACGCCATCGCTGAAGGTGAAGCGCAAAGCTATAGAGCAACGCTATGCACGGCAGATAGAGGAACTGTATACGGGGTAATGGCCTGTGTATATATACATTGCAAAGGGTCGCCCGGGTAAGAGGCGACCCTTTGCTTTTTTACTGGTAACAGAAATAGGCCGCCTGTATACAGGCAGCCTATTTACATATATGGCATATGCCTCATGGGCATACGACCAATGAATACTATATCAAAACAAAGACGGGAGAACGCCTGCCCTGTGGCTTATGCCTCAGAAGCACCCATTTCCATCTGCCTGCGGTATATCGCTTTCAGTATCTGTGTGCGACGTACTATGGAAGGCTTTGTGAATGACTGACGTTCGCGAAGCTGGTTGAGCGTACGAGATTTCTCGTATTTCTTTTTGTACTTCTTAAGCGCTTTGTCTATGTTCTCGCAATCTTTTGAATCTATTATAAGCATAACTAATACCCCCTTTTAGCTTTGGGAGCGCAAATATAGCCGATCATTCTCACATCAGCAAATCTTTTATCACTGCTTTTTTCTGCCGGGTATAGGTTACCGCTCCATTATCAATTCCCTCTGCCCGTCCGGCCTGTATATGCTTAATTGGATATTAGAAAGGATCATAGTAATTTAGCACAGGATATCCATGCCCCCGGCCCACCAAGGCCGGGCGAAGGGTCTATTTAGCATTACTGTATATAAAATGTGGTCTTGTATATACTTTGGCCTTGTATCGAAGTAATTATCAAGATGTATAAATACTATTATTATGAGTTCTATTTTTTCGCGCTTCCAGGTAATGTTCGCTCTTGTACTGTGCTGCGGCCTGCCAATGCTGGCCACAGGGCAGACCATGTCTACCTTTGCAGGTACAGGCAAGGGCACCGATTATGGCGATGGCGGCTATGCCCTTTATGCAAAATTCGATGATATAGTATATATGCTGGCCGATGCCAATAGCAACGTATATGTGTCCAGCGGCCATAAAGTACGCAAGATAGATGCTTCGGGTATCGTGAACACCATAGCAGGCTTTGGCGTATCGGGCGGAAAGTCGGGCGATGGCGGTCCTGCCACTGCGGCCAAGCTGAACGCTCCCGGCGGTCTGGCACTGGATAAGGATGGCAACCTGTACATATCCGACTCCCGCAACAACTGCGTGCGCAAGGTAGACCGCGAGGGCATCATCACTACTGTGGCCGGCAATGGCATTGCCGGTTTTACAGACGATACACTGGCCATACATGCGAAAATGACCACCCCCACTGCGCTGGCATTAGACTCTGTAGGCAACCTGTATATAGCAGAATCGGGCGATGGTAATATAAGGATACGCAAGGTAGACCAGGCCACAGGCCGCATCAGCACCTATGCCGGTACCAAGTCTACAAAATATCCGCAGGTGAATATGGCCGATGGCCTGCCCGCCATCGAAACGCGTATCATGTCGGTAGCGTCTATGCTGTTCATGCCCAATGGCGACCTGCTGTATATAGATGCCATATTCGGCGTGCTGCGCAAAATAACACCCGATGGTAAGGCATACACCGTATGCGGTACCTGGAAGTCTACCACGGTAGGAGATGGCGGCCCGGCAGCAGTAGCATCGCTCAACAACCCTGTGGGCCTTTGCAAGAACGCGAAGAACGACCTTTTCATAGCCGAGGGTGGCGGACGCCGTGTGCGCAAGATAAATGCCGATGATGGTGTCATCAACACTGTTGCCGGCGGCGGCACACAGGCCTCGGGCGATGCGCTGGATGTAGCGCTGTACCCGCTTACGGCCCTGGCCATAGACCCATATGGCAACATGTTCCTGGCACAGAGCACAAAGACCATACTGTACTATTCTGCCAATACACCTAAAGATGATGAGGCGATGATAATATACCCCAACCCATGTGTTGCGACAGCATATGCCACATTACCATCGGGTGTACAGGAAATAGCCAAGGTATATGTACTGGATGCCAGCGGCCGCGTGGTGAGCATGTCTGAAGGGCCTACGAACATGGCCATAGGCATACACTTCGAAAAGGCGGGCACATATGTGCTGCAGGGGATTTCCAAGAATGGCAAATGGTCGGGCAAGGTATCGGTGGTAAAACCACAATAGTTCCGCACCTCTATAAAGTGGAGATACCGTGTTCGGTATAATTAGATAATGTGCTGAAAAGGTCACCGGCCATTTTCAGCACATTATCTGATGTTGTAAATGTTATTTCACTCCCATTTCCCTGAGTGCAGGGGCCACAAAGTCTGCTATCTCTTTTATATATGCCGGCGAAAGGTCGAAACGGATACCCGCTGTGGCATATAGTTCTTTCAGGGTCTTGGTATAGCCCAGGCTTAGGGCATTCATATAGTTCTCCAGCGCCTGCTCCTTGTTCTGGCGGTACTGGCGCCACATGGCCAGTGCGCCCAGTTGTGCTATACCATATTCTATATAGTAGAACGGTACCTCGAACAGGTGCAATTGTTTCTGCCAGAAGCTCTTGCGGTATTCTTCATAGCCGCTCCAGTCAGTTATACCGGTAGAGAACTCGCTGAGTATGCTTATCCATGCGGCCTCACGCTCCTGTACCGTATGGCCGGGATGTGTGTACAGCCAGTGCTGGTATTTATCTATAGTAGCTATCCAGGGCAGTACGGTTATGATGCGCTCCAGCTCTTCCAGTTGCGCACGGTGCAGTTCCTGTTCGTCTTTGAAGAACACATCCCAGTGCTCCATCGTAAAGAGTTCCATGCTCATGCTGGCCAGCTCGGCTATTTCCATAGGGTACTCTTTGAAGGCCGATAGCTGCAGCGGGTGCGACAGGAATGAGTGTACCGCATGACCACCCTCGTGCATCATGGTTATCACATCGCCCATGGTGCCTGCCGCATTCATGAATATGAAGGGTACACCTGTCTCTGCCAGAGGGCAGTTGTAGCCGCCGGGCGCCTTGCCTTTGCGGCTCTCCAGGTCCAGGCGGTTCATCTGCTGCATGGTGGTAAGGCAGCCGCTGAAGTAGGGCGACAGTTTGCTGAACACTTCTATGGCCTTCTCTGCCAGCTCGCTGCCGTTGGCAAATGGGCGCAGTGGCTCGGTGCCTGCGGGTTCGGCATCACCATCCCATGGGCGCATCACATCTACGCCCAGGCGCTGCTGCCTGTGCTTTATGAGCATGGCCTGCAGGGGTACTATATGTTCGCGCACGGCATCGTGAAAGGCGAAGCAGTCCTCTACCGTATAGTCGAAACGGCCCAGCTCGCGGAACTTGTGGTCCCTATAGTTCGCAAAACCCGCATTCACGGCTACCTGCTGGCGCAGTGCCAGCAGCTTGTCAAAGAGGTCGTTCAGCTTGTCCTTATCGGCCAGGCGGCGTTTCGCTATCTTGCCAAAGACCTGCTCGCGCAGTCTGCGGTCGGGGTTCTGCAGAAACCTTGCCGCCTGCTGCAGCGTATATTCCTTACCATCCACGTCCACGCTCATTGCGCCCGATATCATGCCGTATTGCTGTGCCAGCAGGTTCAGGTCGGTCTGCAGGGGCACGTTCTCTTCGCGGTACAGTTTTATGGCATTGTCCACACCACGCAGGTAGGGGAAGTACTGGCTCTTGTCCAATCCCTCTGTGTATGGGCATGCCATCAGTTTCTTATTCAGTTCGAAGGAGAAGGGTTTGATCTTCGGCTCTATCTCCATGCAGAAGTAGGTGAACGCCTCTTCGTATTCTTTATTGGTGGTATCGCATGTCATGCGTATCTGCCGCCAGCAGGCATCCTCGTTCACTACGGCTTCCAGTTCGCTCACATCGTGCAGCCATTTGTTCAGCGCCATGGGGCTGTCTATATCGCGCGATACCAGCTCTTCATAATATGGTCGCAGCGAATCCCAATCAGTGATATTGTGGTCGGCAGGAAGAAATGTTCTTTCTTTTACATGCAATGGAGCGAAGGCGCGGTTCATGGAAGGTTCTTTATTTAGGAATGCAAGGTACGCGCAACACCCTAAAAGTTGTTATAAATATAGTAGCAGGATGATAGTTGAATATTGTTTTATCATTAAGTGTTTTGTCGATACTTTATATTGAGAAAATATAAAATATTCATTCTTCGGGCGGTTTTAACCCAAAAAATGCTCAGGAACACTCAAAAGATCGCAAGATCCTTGTAAACAGGCCCGATCAGATACATATTAATGTTATATCTATAAAACTGATCAGTGGCTAGGGCAATTCCATTTTTTTGCTACCCCCGTCCATAGTATATTTGCATCAAGTTGTGAATTTAATGGGTTAGTAAGTAAGAGCTGCTGGATTCCTCCGGCGGCTCTGTTTTTTTAGAATATCCCATTACGAACGATAAGGTACACGATCATTTACCTTTCCCTTTTCCCTCACCCTTTCACCCCAGGTACTTACCCACTATAGGCATACGCCTGCCCATACCGAATGCCTTTGGCGATACGCGTATGATGGGGCAGAACTGGTTGCGCTTGTATTCGTTATTGTTCACCAGCCGCAATATGCGCGATACCAGTGCCGCATCATATCCCATCAGTATTATCTCGCGCGGGCCCATGCGGCGTTCTATGTATTGATATAGCACAGGGTCCAGCAGGTCGTACTCGGGTAGGCTGTCGCTGTCCTTCTGGCCAGGACGCAGCTCTGCGCTCGGCGGTTTGGTTATTATGTTCTCAGGTATCACCTCACCATTCCTGTTGATGTAGCGCGCCAGTGCATATACCTGCAGCTTGTACAGGTCGCCCAGTACGCCCAGGCCGCCGGCCATATCGCCATATAGTGTGCCATAGCCTGTGGCCAGCTCGCTCTTGTTCGATGTGTTCAGCAGTATGTAGCCGAATTTGTTGGCCAGCGCCATTACCATACCACCGCGTATGCGCGACTGCAGGTTCTCCTCGGCCAGCCCAAAGGGCAGGTCTTTGAACACAGGCCGCAATGCGCTGCCATACGCATCGAACACATCCCTGATGGCTATGGTATCGTAGGGATTGCCCAGGTTCTCAGATAGCGCCACTGCATCATCTACCGAGTGAGAGGTAGAGAATTGCGAAGGCAGCAGCAGTGCATGTACATTTTGCGGGCCGAGCGCCTCGCAGGCCAGCGCCAGTGTCACCGCGCTGTCTATACCGCCCGATGAGGCCACTATGGCCTTGCCAAAGCCCATCTTCCCGAAGTAATCTTTTATGCCCAGCAGCAGTGCCTGGTGTACCTGCGCTATGTTCATCTCCGGCTGCAGCTCGGCCATATCGGGCAGCGCCCCTGCCAGTTTGGTAGTAGCAGCGGCCGCGGCATTCAGCCTGCCGTCGGGTAGCCATTCTACCATGGTCAGGCTTTCTTCAAAATAGGGCAGCTCTGTGGCCACACTACCGTCCCTGTTCACTGCCACCGATCCGCCATCGAACACTATCTCCGTCTGCGAGCCTATGGCATTGCAGTATATCATGGGCAGGCCATATTTTTCCACATTGCGGCGTACTATGTCCTTGCGCCCTGCAGCATGCAGGTAGTCGAAGGGCGATGCGCTCAGGTTCATCATTATATCGGGCTGCTGTGCCATCAGCTCGTCCATGGGGCATATGCGGTACAGCGGGTCGTTGCCCAGGTTCCATATGTCTTCGCATATGGTCACGGCCAGTTTCCTGCCTTTGAATTCCAGCACCTGCCACTGGAAGGCAGGTTCAAAGTAGCGGTACTCGTCAAAAATATCGTAGGTAGGCAGCAGGGTCTTGTTCACCACACCCTTTATCTGCTGCTCGTACAGCAGGCATGCACTGTTGAAGAGGTTCTTGCCCTTGGGGTCGGCATTGCGGGTGGGGCATCCTACCAGCACGCCTATGGTATCGGCGGCCAGGCGTATCCTGTCCAGCGCGGCCAGAGCCTGGTTCACAAAGTCGTCGAACTCCAGGAAGTCGCGCGGCGGATACCCCGTTATGGCCAGCTCTGAGAAGAGCACCAGGTCTGCTTCCTGCTGCTTTGCGGTAGCTATCGCCGCCAGTATCTTTTCTGTATTGGCATCGAAGTTGCCTATGTGGTAGTTCTGCTGCGCTAAGAGTATCTTCATATGCCCTGCTTGTGATGCCCTGCAAAATTAAACAGTTCGGCCCCAATAGTCGTTACAGAATGATCAATATTAATTGTGGCGGCACAGCTATACTTCTTTCGGCAAACCCAGTAACTTCGTTATACATCAAACACAGAGCTATGACATTCGCAGGAAGGACCGCATTCATCACAGGTGCCAGCCGTGGTATAGGAGAGGCCATAGCGCTGAAGCTGGCATCGGCCGGGGCCAATGTAGTGGTAGTAGGCAAAAGCATACAGGAAGACCCGCGGCTGGGCGGTACCATACACAGTGTGGCGCAAAAGGTGAACGAGGCCGGCGGCAAAGGCCTTGCCGTGCAGTGCGACATACGCGATGAAGAGCAGGTACTACAGGCGGTGCAGCAGGCCGTGGCCATATTCGGCGGTATAGATATACTGGTGAACAATGCATCGGCCATATCGCTCACAGGCACCGAGCAGACCGAGACCAAACGCTTCGACCTCATTCACGACATCAATGTGCGGGGTACTTTTATAGTTACCCGGCATTGTATACCTTTCCTGCGCAAGGGTACCGACCCGCACATACTCACCCTTTCGCCACCCATAGACCTGTCCCCCAAGTGGATGGGCCCCTGCATAGGGTATACCATGAGCAAATACAGCATGAGCATGATGACCCTGGGCTGGGCCGAGGAGTTCCGCAGCGCGGGCATAGCTGCCAATTCGCTCTGGCCGGTGACCACCATAGCTACGGCCGCCGTGCGCAATATACTGGGTGGCGATATGCTGGTGCAGCGCAGCCGCAAACCTTCCATACTGGCCGATAGCGCCTATTATATACTATCGCAACCCTCGCGCGAGTGTACCGGCAACCACTTCACCGATGAGCAGGTAATGGCCCTGCAGGGCATTACCGACCTGGACAGCTATGCTGTGACACCGGGAGGACCACTGCAAAAAGACCTGTATGTTAACTGATCGGGAAAAATGTTTTAACTAACTAATAAAATGTTATTGATCAGTTATATTCAGCATACGTTTTCGGTTTGTACTATTTTTGCGCCCCAGTATGTTGTTCAATACTATTGAGTTCGCAAAATTTTTTGCGATAGTTCTTGTTGCTTATTGGTCCGTCCATCGCTGGCGCGACGCTCGTAACCTTGTCTTGCTCGGGGCGAACTGGTATTTCTACAATAATCTGCATTATACTTTTCCCATTTACCTGCTGAGTATGATAACCGTAGGTTATCTCTTTGCCAGGGCCATAGAAAAGCAGGAAAACCAAAGTACACGCAAGGCCATACTCACTGTGGGTATCGTCATACTCGGGTTCGGGCTTACCTACATCAAGTACAGCGGCCTTATACTGGGCAATATCACCGGCCTGCAGCAATGGCAGGCAAGTGCGCTGCATATATTGGTACCACTGGGTATCAGTTATTACACCTTCTCCTCTATAGGCTATATAGTAGATGTGTACCGGCGCAGGCTACCTGCCGAGCGCAATTTCATCACCTATTCGTCCTATATCAGCTTTTTCCCCCACCTGCTTTCGGGGCCCATACCTTCTTCGGTGAATGTGCTGCCGCAGTTCAGCAAGATAACCATACCCGACCTGGCCAAGATAGAGCACTCGGCGGGAGAGATAATATGGGGCCTGTTCAAAAAAATGGTGCTGGCCGCCCATGCCGAAAAGGTGGTGAACTACTGCTATGCCTCTTATGACGACCAGAACGGTAGTACGCTTTTCCTGGGGGTCATGCTTTTCAACCTCTACCTCTATGCCGATTTCTCTGCCTATTCCGATATAGCGCGTGGCGTAGGCCGCCTGATGGGTATAGAGCTCACACAGAACTTCAAGATGCCCTTCTTCAGCCGCAACCCGGGTGAGTTCTGGCGCAGGTGGCATACCTCCCTGCGCAAATGGATGCTCGATTACCTGTACCTGCCATTGGGCGGCAACAGGGGTGGCAAGCTGCAATATATAATGGCCATCGTGTTCATATTCTCGTTCAGCGGGCTGTGGCATGGCGCCAATATGACCTTTGTATGCTGGGGCCTGCTGAATGGTATCTATTTCATTCCGTACATCCTCACCGATAGCATGACGCGCTATAAAGATATAGCAGGTGCAGGCAGGCTGCTACCCTCGCTGAAGGAGACCGGCCAGATAGCTTTTACCTTCCTGCTTACCACCCTGTCGCGCATATTCTTCCGCGCGCCGAACATGACAGTGGTGAACGGGCTGGTAACAAAAATATTCTCTGTAAGTATCTTCGCAGCGCCTATTAAGATCGTTTGGACAAAGGTGATCATGTTCGTACCTATGCTGGCCTTCGAGTGGGTGCAACGTGAAAAACTGTATGTGCTGCAACTGAGCAGAACGAACGCATACATCAGAGTAGCAGGCTACCTGGCAGTGATAGTGCTGACATGGCTGCTGCACAAAGAACAGAACGCAAGCGAATATTATTATTTCAAATTTTAAATATTAAATACCCCATAAAAATGAAGAAACATATAGTTGTATCAATGGCGCTGGCAATGCTGGTGAACACAGGCTGCGGCGACAAAAAAGCAGAAGAGGCCGCACAGGCACAGCAGGCACAGACAAGCAAAGAGGTGAACGAGATAGAGCAAAGGAACAAAAAGGTAGAACAGCTGAACGAAGAGTACCGCGAGATGCCTGATGAGAAGTTGTTCGAGAACAACGGACAGAACGGGCCTGTATACACAGAATTGAAGAAACGCTATTCTGAACAGCTAGCCACCCTGAAGCAGAAAGTAGAAGGTACAGGTGCAAAGTTCGTAGTTGTACTTATTACGCCGGAAGTAGGTAAGGGTATGACGGATTTTACAAGGTATGGCCATCCACACATAAAGGCTACATGTGCAGAACTGGGCATTGAGTACTACGACCTTGGCCCGGCTATCGCTTCGCAGGATGCACATGTGATAACGCAGGTGCCAAAAGACGGGCACTGGTCTAAAAAAGGAGCGATATTCCTTGCCGACCAGCTGGATCCGATACTGAAAAAACATGCCGGTCACAAAAGCACTACCACATACAAGGATACTGAGCGCCCCGAAACATTCGGCGACCTTGCTCCGAACTCAGATGAGGTACTGGATGGGGGTAAAGACCTGCCATACAGGCTCATTGGCAATGCCCAGGGCCTGAGGATGGACCATAATGTGAAATTCCCCAAAGCAAAACAACACATATTGTTCATGGGCGGATCGCAGATATACTCTCCATTCCTCGATAATGAATTCATTGCCACCTCTATCCTGCAACAGCGCCATCCCGATATGGAAGTGATGAATGCGGCTATGTGGGCCGGCTGTACAGATGACTTCCTGTCTCTGTGGGATGAAAAGGCTAAATATTCTGAGCCGGATGTGGTGATAGTGCAGACGAATGGCACAGATATCCCCGACCTGTTCTTCTCGAACCGCAATCACCTTGCCCGTTCGAAGAAGCCATACTATCCTTCAGAGGTAGAAGAGAAATACTTCAGGGAGCGATACAGGAAGTAATATTTCCCTCTCATAAACATAAAGAGCAGAGCCCTTTACGGTTCTGCTCTTTCTTATTTATAGCGGGCCATCCTCACTGCATGTTACATCCATCGCTTCCGCCTGAACCAGAAGAAGATAACGATGACCACTACGGCCATAGCTCCCAGCACCACCGGGTAGCCGTGCCGCCACTCCAGCTCGGGCATATAACGGAAGTTCATACCATAGATACCGGCTATGAAGGTGAGCGGCATAAAGAACACCGAGAATATGGTAAGCACGCGCATGGTCTCATTAGTGCGCTGTGCCGATATGTTGAAGTACAGGTTCAGCAGGTGGGTGGCGTTCTCGTACATAGAGTCGTAAAGGCTCTTCTGTTTTATGTACAGGTCGCGCACATCGCGCGTATAGGCATTGGCCGTTTCCTCGCGGTCCATCTTGTCTACTATGTCGTAGGTGTGCAGCAGCAGCCTGCGCATCACTTCCAGCTTCTGTTTCATGAAGTATAGCCCCTTCAGCAGCGGTTCTTTCCGCACCGTCAGGAACACCTTTTTCTCGTACAGGTCCAGCTGCTCATCTATGGCCACGGCCGGTTCGTCGAATGTATGCAACCCTGTACGCACCAGTACGTTCAGCACATGAAAGGGGCTGGTGCAGCGGTTGGTATGCACATACGTCTGCTGTATGGTGTGTATGGGTTCCCACGGCTTGCGGTGTATGGTGATGATGAACCGCTCCGATACGAATATGGCTATCTTGCCCGTGAGTGCCTGCACGGTATCGGCCTCGTCGTGGGCAGTGGTCATGTATACACGCAATATGATGAAGGTATAGCCCGTGAACTGCTCGTACTTGGGAAGGTGGCCCGGCTGCAGGCAGTCCGATACCGATGCCGGGTGCAGCCCATATTGCTGTGCTATCCCTTGCAGCTCTTCTTTGGTCGGGTCGGTAACATCCAGCCACTCAAAGGAGCAGTTGTCTGTAGCGAGTTCTGTGGTCATGTCACTTTTTTTTAGCGCCCCTTGTCTTTGGCTTGCCGTACTTGGCCCGCATCTTTTCCTTGTGGCTTATCTTCACGTTCACCTTCTTGTTCCTGGCCAGCTTTTCATGAAAGGCCCCTCCCGAGTCTGTTACCTTTGGCAGTACTATCAGGGTCTCTCTCATATGCACCTTCGGCAGCTCATCGTCCGTCAGCACGTCCGATATCTCCAGGTCCTCAGGCAGGGGCGATACAGGTATCTGGTAGCTCATCAGTTTTTCTATGGCGGCCAGCGCTTCCATTTCGCGCTCTGTGGCAAAGGTGATGGATATACCCTTCCGGTCGGCGCGGCCTGTGCGGCCTATACGGTGTATGTACGACTCTGCTTCTTCCGGCACATCGAAGTTGATGACGTGCGTCACCTCGGCTATATCTATACCGCGCGCCACGAGGTCGGTAGCTATGATGAAGGTATAGATGCCGTTGCGGAAGTTGCTAACGGTATTGAACCTGTGGTTCTGTGCCTTGTTAGAGTGTATCACGCCTACCTTGCCGGGGAAGCGGCCCTCTATGTGCTCGTACAGCTCATCGGCCAGTTTCTTTGTAGCGGCGAACACAAGCACCTTCGTCATTGCCTCATCGTTCGATAGCAGCATTTCCAGCAGGTTCACCTTGGTATGGAAGTTGGGCACATGGTACAGTTGCTGGTCTATATTGCTAAGGGGTGTGCCTGCAGGTGCGGCCTCCACACGTTCGGGGTCATTGAAGTAGGTCTGCATCAGGGCCTCTACCTCGGGTGTTATAGTGGCCGAGAAAAGCAGGTTCTGCCTGCGGGGCGGCAGTACATCCAGTATGTTGTTTATTTGCGTGCGAAAGCCCAGGTTGAACATCTCGTCCACCTCGTCTATCACCAGGCGTTTTATGTTCTTCAGCCTCAGCGATCCGTGCAGCACCAGGTCCATCAGGCGGCCGGGTGTGGCCACTACCACATCGCAACCGTTCTCTGCCTCCAGCACATGTGTGCGCATGTTCACGCCGCCGTATACACCTATGGCCACCACGTTCATGTAGGTGGTCAGCTTTTTTATCTCTTCTGTTACCTGCAGCACCAGCTCGCGCGTGGGTACTATTATCAGTATCTGCGGGTAGCGGTCTTTGGCATACTGCCACATGCGCAGGCAGGGCAGCAGGTAGGCCAGGGTCTTGCCCGTGCCGGTCTGTGCTATGCCGCACACATCCCGCCCCGACATGATGACGGAGAATATCTTGTGCTGTATAGTAGTAGGATGCTTGTACCCAAGGTCATCCAGCGCGTTCAGCAGCGGTGTGCTCAGGTTCAGTTCTCTGAATTCCATGTTGGCCATAATGCTTCAACGAAGATAGCGCAAACGGCCAATTCACTAGTGTGTTTAGAAGGATATGGTGGCGAAGTATTGGCCGTAGAAATATCTTATTGCGTAACTTTGTTCGTATGAGTACCCTAACTATTCATCCGGCCGATATGGATCAGGAAACAGCTATAAGACTGTTTCTCGATGCGTTGCACGTGAACTATAAGACCAGTGAGAAAGAAACAGACGAAACGGAATATTTGTCTGCTTCGCCTGCAATGAAAGAACATTTGAACAAGGCAGTGCAGCAGGATAAGAACAATGAGGGTTCACAGGTCAGCCTCGATGATATATGGAAGTGATCTTCATGCCCACAGCTCTTGAAGACCTGGAATTTTGGAAAAGGTCCGGAAGCACTATCATTCTCAAGCGCATCAGGCAATTGCTGGAGGCTATACAAAAGGAGCCCTTCACAGGTATAGGTAAACCAGAAAGGTTAAAACACGATTGGGCAGACCTTTGGTCGAGACGTATAAACGAAGAACATAGACTGGTATACAAATGCGAGCAGAACAAGGTCATTGTTTATGCCCTTCGGTATCATTACAAAAAATAGACCGTTCGGAAATGCTGTGGCAGTGCCATGCTTACAGCTTATGAGAATGCAGTACGCTGTTTATCTTCTGCTCCCATTCCTCGGGGCTTTCCGAGTAGCCCGACAGGCTCATGGCCTTTATCCATGCCTGAGGGTCCTTGTTGTTCTTCAGCTTTGCGTAAAATCTCTTGCGCGTAAGCATATTGCAGAAGTCCAGGTAAGAGGCATACTCATTATCGTACTGCTTATAGCGGCTTTTGTGCCCGCGGTGGTTCACATACCTGTTACGGCCCACTATACCGAAGTGATTGTTCAGCACCTTTGCGGTAGCGCCCGCGCCGCCTGCCGACTCTACAGTGGCCACGGCCAGTATCACCGATGGGGGAATACCATAATGCTCGCCCAGCAGTGTGGCCAGTATCTTATGGTCGGTGATATACTTCTTGTTCTGCGCATTGGCGGTAACTACCACCAGCAGCAGGGTAAGAGTTATCAATGTCCTCCTAAGTGCCTGTTTTACCATTGTCATAGCATTACATTTAGTTCAAAAGGGCATGCAAATTTACGGAACTTTATAATGCGTTCTGTGGAAAAACTGTTAAAACTGTGACATGTAAGGACAAAATGGCAATTATCGGTCCTGAAACAAGTCTTTGTATAGCTGCTGTATAATGCTATTGCCGTACTTGGTGTCGCCTGTTGTTCGCACCCATCGTATGCCTTTTATGGCATTGGTAAGAAATACCTCATCGGCCTGTTGCAGTGTCTCTATTGGTAGTGGCGTCTCTGTTATGCCCGGCACTGTGGCCAGTATATGCCGCCGCATCACACCCGCCACACAGCCCTCTGCCAGGGGTGGGGTATAGATGCTGCCATCCTTTACCCAGAAGATGTTGGCTATGGTGCTCTCTGCTATCCGCCCATGGGTATTACATACCAGGGCATCGTTCCACTTTTCGCGCCCGGCCTGCCGTGCTGCCATGCTATACACCAGCGCATTGCACGATTTCAGGTTGCTCATGCTGTCGGCGCTCTTGGCTACTCCTGTGGCAATGCCCGTTACCAGCCCGTTCTCGTTCAGCAGCAGATCGCTATCGTTCAGCGGGTAGCATTCTACCAGGTAGTGCAGCATGTCATCCTCAGGCCCGAAGATGCCGCCATTACTGCCAAATACCTGCAGGCGCACACGGCACAGCCGCTCCAGGCCGTTCTTGCGCACGGTACGCAATACTTCTCCCTCTAGCAGGGTGGGGGAGAAATGGGCCGGCAACACAAAATGTAACTGTTGCAGCCCAGCCAGCAGCCGCTGCCAATGGTACGCTGCCAGCCGTATGGCGCTATCCCTCACCAGCATGGTCTCGAACAGGCCATGGCCATACCGGAAGGCAGTATTGCCTGCCGGTACCTGTGCCTGCTCGGCGGGTATCATATGGCCGTTATAGTTGGTAAGCATATGCAGCGGCTAAAGTTACAGCATCGTTAATAATATGTGCAGGGCACAGCTGGTACTGACCGGCGTTTGCTGCTCGTTGGTCGGTTTATCTTTACATTTGCGTATGTTCAATTCGCGCAGGGGTGGCATGCAAATGCCGCCGGTAGTTCTGAATCTTATTATCATCAATGTCGTCGTTTTCATCGCGCAGAACCTCATGCACGGTCGCCTCGACGACCTGTTCGCGCTGCACTACTGGCATTCGCCCCTCTTCAGGTGGTGGCAGTTGTTCACCCATATGTTCATGCATGGCAGCGAGCTGCACATATTCTCCAATATGTTCGCACTCTTCATGTTCGGGCGTGTGCTGGAGCAGTCCTTAGGGCCCCGCAGGTTCCTCATGTTCTACCTCATATGCGGCCTTGGCGCGGCTTTCTGTCATCTTTCTGTACTCTCCCTGCAGTTCGGTTCCTTTCACGATGCCTTTGTACACTACCAGCAGCATCCTACCCTACAAGAGTACGCACAAATGTTGCAGAAGGGCAAGGTCACACACCCTGTATTCGGTACCATTCTCTCTCACTGGAGCGATAACCCCACCTGCCCCGATTGTGCCCAGGTATCCATCATGAAGCTGAACGAGTATTTCACCGGCCTCATCAACGAGCCTACGGTAGGCGCCTCGGGCGCTGTGTTCGGCCTGTTGTTCGCCTTTGGTTATATGTACCCCAATGTAGAGCTGATGCTGCTCTTCCCTCCCATACCCATAAAAGCCAAATGGTTCGTAGCAGGTTATGCCGTGTTCGAGCTTTTTGCCGGGGTCAAGAACTCTGTGGGCGACAACATAGCGCACTTCGCCCACCTGGGTGGTATGCTCTTTGCCTTCATCCTCATCAGGGTGTGGCACATACGGCGGTCTATGTGGTGATAGGTAAATGCAGGATACAGCCCCTCCCGACCTCTCCTGAATGGCTAGCATGTACCCCACATCTTTTGTGCAGTTATAAATATCCTTTGGAAATGCTCCGTAGGAGCAAAAGGTTTGCAGGAATATTCTTTTATCGGGTCTTTGCTCCGTCAGGAGCTACCCACTATACAGGGTAGCCCGCTACGGGGCATAACAGCATGAGGGATACGTTTAACTACTACAAACATGTAGCCCCTCCGGGGCAAGCATCAAGTAAGCACTTGTGGGCACATGGTAGTCCCAAGAAGGAGAAGGTGTTATCTGGCACTTTTGCGTGGCGAATTTTATTACTTGCGCTGGCCGCCTATTATACTTACCAGGTCCCATTCTACGCTCTTGCTCACGGTCTCGGTGATGCGGCCTATTTCATCATCATTGCTGTTCAGCACCACTATGGTGGGCAGTAGTGCTATGTTATACCGCTTTGCCAGTTGCTGCGCGGCAGCGTTATTGGTGGTCTTGGTGCGGTCCATGCCTATCAGCATCAGGTCTTCCCATGCTATATTTATTTTCTCCAGCACCTTGAAGAGCTGTGGCAGCAGGTGCTGCGAGTCCTCGCACCATGTACCCAGGAATATCACCAGCTTGTAGTTGCCTATGGTCTTTTGCAGGTAGTCGGTAGCGGTGGCATCGGGGTTGTATTCGTCCATGCCGTGCGGCAGCCAGGAGAAGGTAGGTTCCTGTTCCATATCGCGGTAAGAGAATATGCCCTTGTACACTACCTGTCCGTTCTTCTCGTCCTTCAGGCTGGCATGGTCGGCAGTGCGGGTGGTCATTACCTGCTGTAGTGTATCTTTTGGTCGCATGGCTACTGGTCTTACTTTTCCTTCGGGTGGCATCTGTGCTGCTGCCGTCATGCTTATGGCCGTTATCAGCAGCGCCATCATGTATTTCATCGGTATGCGCATCTTCCTGTCTTTTAGTGGTGAAATGCCTGTGTGGTATCACAGTTGGTCGCGCAGTATCTGCAGCTTGCTGCGCAGGGCCAGCAGCGAGTCTTTCAGGCTTATGGTGGCCACCTCGCGTTTGTTCTGCTCTTTCAGTCTTGTCTTGGCGCCCGACAGGGTAAAGCCGCGTTCCTTCACCAGGTGGTATATGGCGCGCAGCTCGCGCACCTGGTCGGGTGTGTACAGGCGGTCGCCTTTGCGGGTGGTGCGCACCTTTAGTTTGAACTCATTTGTCCAGAAGCGTATGTGCGATGTCTTCACGCTGAAGAAAGATGCTACCTCGCCTATGCTGTAATAGTTCTTGTCGCCCTTCCAGTCTTCGGGTATTATATTGGCTGCTTCTTCGGCTACAACGGCATCGGCCTCATCTATGGCCACGTCTGTTTCTTCCTGTGGCGCTGTGGTGGCTGCTATAGGTTCTGTTGTCGTTTCCGATATGGTGTCTGATACCGGTTGTTGTGTCGCTTCTGTTGCAGCGGCATATTCTTTCTGCAGTATGGCCTCGGCCATATACTCGTATGATACACCCAGCTCATCCAGCGACAGGTTGCTTACCATAGGCTCTGCCTCTTGTGGTATGGCCTCGGGTGCAGGCATTGCCATGGCTTGTGGTGCAGCCCCGGCACTTGCATCCTGCGTTGTTGGCGCGGCTTCCGGGCTTATTTCTTCTTTTTGTTCAGCTTCCGGGCCGGGCTCTTCTTTAGTGGCCTCTTTGTCTTTCTTACCGCGTGTCTTAGCGGCAGGCTTTTGCGGGCCTGGCACTATCTCTTCTCCAAAAAGGGTCACTATGCGCGTGCTCATCTTGTGCGTATTATGCTGTTATTTCACCGGTGCCGGGGCGAACTGGGTGGCGCGCAGCTCGCGTACCTCTTTTGCTTTTTTCGCCTGTGCTTCTTTGCTGGCTTCCAGCTCTTTTGCCATTGCTGCGTTCTTTGCTTCCAGTTGTTTCATTTCCACTTCTTTCTGCTGTATCGCTTCCTGGGCGGCTATCTGCCCATCCAGGCGTTGCAGGTATTGGGTCACTTTAGCTGCTGTAGCGGCATCATTGGTGGTGGTCACATAGTTGTCATAGCCCTTCGATGCCACCATGTATACCGTTGTCTTGCCTTTCTTGCTCCTCACCCTGTAATAGTAGTCGCCCCTGGTATCGCTCACGGCAGGCCACTGTGCGGCCTTGTATGCCTGCACCCCTTTTTTGCGGCTGCTGCGTTTCAGTTTGGCATCTTCCATGTTCTTGTCCAGTACAGCAGCGGTAACGCTCTTGTCGTGCCTGTATGTGGCGCTGAAGGCCCACATCTTTTTCTTACCCATTTTCACATTTCCCTCTTTTACTTCCACCTCGCTTTGCGCATATGTGGCCAGGGGAAGCATGAATACCAGCAATAGCAGTTGTAGATACCTCATCGTTCGCATTTTTGATATAGAATTGTTTTTCAGGCTAGTTAGCTGGCATAAAAGTACGACAATAATGAATTTAAAGACGACCGCTCCATGCCCGGCGCTCTTTATGCCTATCGCATATGTCCGTATCTTGCGTGCAATATGAGTACCGTATTCGAGATAAGGGGTGGCCGCCAGCTGAGTGGCGCCATCACGCCCCAGGGCGCCAAGAACGAGGCTTTGCAGGTGCTTTGCGCCGCCCTGCTCACCGACGAGCAGGTCACCTTCACCAATGTGCCCGATATAGCCGATGTGAATGCCCTGTTGGATGTACTTGCAGAAATGGGTGTGAAGGTAGGCCGCCCGGCCCCCAATACCGTGGTGCTGCAGGCCGATGCCATAGATCCCGATTACTTCGCCACGCATACTTTTCGCAAACGTTCCAGCCAGCTTCGCGGTACTGTGATGCTTGCAGGGCCCATGCTGGCCCGCTTTCGCCGCGCATACATACCGCAGCCCGGTGGCGACAAGATAGGCCGCCGCAGGCTAGATACCCACATCCTGGGCTTTGAGCGGCTGGGGGTAAAGTTCGAGTACGATACCGAGCTGCAGATGTTCTCCCTCAGCGCCGACCGCCTCACCGGTACACGCCTGCTGCTGGAAGAGCCCTCTGTGACCGGCACCGCCAATATGGTGATGGCCGCAGTGATGGCAGAGGGTATCACTACCATCTACAATGCTGCCTGCGAGCCATACATACAGCAGCTATGCCTTATGCTGAACCGCATGGGCGCGCGCATCAGCGGCATCAGCAGCAACCTGCTCACCATAGAGGGCGTAGCTAAGCTCTCCGGCACAGATCATCGCCTGCTTGCCGATATGATAGAGGTGGGCTCCTTCATAGGCCTGGCCGCCATGACCCAGAGCGAGCTGACCATACGCAACGTAGATGCCCACCAGTTGGGCCTTATACCCGATATCTTCCGCCGCCTGGGCATAGAGCTGCACCTGCAGGGCGATGACATATTCATACCCGCGCAGGAGCACTACCGCATACAGAAATTCATAGATGGATCCATACTCACCGTCTACGATCATCCGTGGCCCGGCTTCACGCCCGACCTGCTGAGTATAGTGCTGGTAACGGCCACGCAGGCCAAGGGAACTGTGCTTGTGCATCAGAAGATGTTCGAAAGCAGGCTGTTCTTCGTAGACCGCCTCATAGAGATGGGTGCGCAGATAGTGCTTTGCGACCCCCACCGCGCCGTAGTGATAGGGCTGGACAAACAGGTAGCTCTTCGCGGCATCAACATGGTTTCGCCCGATATTCGTGCGGGTGTGGCCCTGCTTATAGCGGCCATGTCGGCCACGGGCAAAAGCACCATACAGAACATTCACCAGATAGACAGGGGCTACGAGCGCATCGATGAGCGCCTCAATGCCCTCGGGGCCGATATCCGCCGTGTGTGATGCTTTTTTATTACCTCCCGGTAAAACCTTATGCCAAGAAATATGCTTGTATCGTACTAACAATGCAAGTGTATGGTACGCCCTTATATGCACAGGTCATTTACCATTTCATGCAGATATTTTTGTTGATAGAATGTATCTGCATCATGTATGCATAAGTGGGTGACAGGCAATAGTGGAGAATAAGGATATGCATAAAACTAGCTTTCAATGCATTTTTTGAATTTTTATATATGAGGCTGGCTACTCATAGGCGATAGCTATGCGGAATGGTTTTTGCCCGCTGAATGGGACCATGAGATCATCATCGGGAAAAGGATCATGGGAGAATAGGATTTTATATGATCTTTAAATATGAATATTAAAACGTGAACACATTATAATATGTAAACGATCGTTAGGATTTTTTGAAAAAAATAACGTACTTTTCGGACCGCATATTATTTTTAGTATGTTCACACTCCCTTGCCGCACTTTTTTTTAACAAAAAAGAAGGTGTGTAATGGGGAGAAAGTATATTGAAGGAAGTATGCCTGCTGTTATTCACAGAGGGCGGGAAAGGATGAATGGAAAGGCCCCGGGACGGGGCGAAAAGAACAAAAATTACTTATAAAAACGGTAGTATGAATAATTTCTTACGAGCGCAATTAAGACACTTTCAGAACAACTCTATCAAGCCGTTGAAATGGTCTTATTTAAGCATGGTATGCGGGCTGATGCTTGTAGCGTCGCTGGCAGCGCCTGTGCGTGGTCTTGCAGCTATAGGTTTCTCGGGCGGTAACATCACGCCTACGCCGCAGCTTGTGTGCAGTGGCAGTGTGGGTTCCTTCACCTTCACGCCTACTACCTGCTCGCTTCCTGTAGGCGCCGACTGGACCGCTGACTATGCCATCGACTCGTTCGACTTCGTTACGCTCAACTGGCTCACACCTGCGTTCGGTACTGTTTCCGGCTCTATCTCGGCAGCCTCGCCTACTGTGGTCTATACTACCGATGTGCTCATTTCTTCTGCATGTTACCAGCTTCGTTACCGTGTAAGGCTTACCAATATCACACAGCCTTGTATACCGGGTACTACCGCGTTCAACTCTGGCGATGCCGTGCTTAATGTATGCCCTGCGGCCGATCCTATCACAGGCCCATCGGCTGTCTGCGTCAACGGTACCATCACACTTGCTACTACCTCTACAGGCGGCGCCTGGAGCAGCTCTGCATCGGGTATCGCATCGGTAGGTACCGATGGGGTTGTTACTGGTCATGTTGCCGGTACTGCAGACATCATATACACACTGCCCGGTGGCTGTACTGCCATACACCCCGTTACTGTCAATGCCAATCCTACTGCCGTTACAGGCCCTACTGTGGCCTGTCAGGGTACCACTGCTACTTACACGCTGGCGGGTGGCCCTGTACCGGGCACATGGAGCAGCACAGACCCCACGGTAGGTACCATAGACGTAGCTACGGGGGTATACACTGCATCGGCCACCAACTCAGGCCTCAGCACCATCACCTTCACCAATGCAAGCGGTTGTACTTCATCTCTTGCCATCACCATCAATCCTTTTCCCAATGCCATAGGCTGTAATACCGCCATGTGCTTTGGCGACAGCATAAATCTTTGCAGCACCACACCGGGTGGTGTATGGACCAGTGGCGATCCTTCCGTTATCACTATGGTCGATCCTGCTACAGGCCGCATCACACCTACATCACCTACAGCAGGCACTGCCACTGTATCTTATACGGTAGGCGGCTGTTCTGTTACCACCATTGCTACCGCTACGGCTGCGCCCAGTTCCATTGTAGGGCCCACAGTAGTTTGCGAGGGCGCCACCATCACGCTTACCGGCAACCCCGGCGGCGGTACATGGAGCACCACTACACCTGCTATATTCTCTGTGAACCCCGGTACGGGCGATGTGCTGGCACTGGCTGGCAGTGGCGGCAGTACCGGCACCGTTGTGTATCACCTCGGTACCTGTACGCTCTCAGCAACAGTATCTGTCAATGTATCGCCTACTCCTATAATAGGTGGCCCGCAGCTTTGCGTAGGCCAGACGGTCACTTTCACCAGTACTCCTGCCGGTGGCTTCTGGACCCGTACACCCATAGTTGGTACGCTCAACATCACTACAGGTGTGTTCACGCCGCCATCTACGGTAGGCACGGTCACCATATCTTATACGCTGCCCGGTACCGGCTGCCGCACTACCAAGGTGGTGACCGTAGGTGTAGCCCCCGATACCATTACCGGCCCCACCATCGTTTGCCAGAATTCCAGCATCACTATGTGTAATGCTACCTTCGGTGGCGACTGGGGTACTATAACAGGTGGTACAGGTACCGCCACTGTGAACCCCGTGTCTGCGGGATGTACCAGTGTCACAGGTACAGCACCAGGTACCGTTATAGTTACATATGCGCTCAGCGCCACGGGTTGTTCTACCTCCAAGGTCATTACCGTGGACCCCGCACCTACTGTGATAACGGGCCCTGACTATGTGTGCCAGGGGCAGACCTCCAATTACAGCAGCTCGCCGGGCCTGGGCCTGTGGACCATAGCGCCCACCACAGTAGCAACGGTAACACCGGCCACCGGTGTTGTGACCGGTGTTGCTACAGGTACGGCCACGCTCACTTATACATTGCCCAATGGCTGCTCGGTAAGCAGGGTAGTTACTGTGGCCACTACGCCCAGCACCATCACAGGTATACTGGCCATATGCGTAGGGCAGAGCACTACACTTACCAGTGCGCCTCCCGGCGGCACCTGGATGGGTACCGATACTTCTGTAGCCTTTGTAGATACACTACTGGGTACAGTTACAGGCCGTTCTCCGGGTGCTATAATAGTTACCCGCACGCTGCAGCCATCGGGTTGTAATACTACTACCGTAGTTACTGTCAATCCCCTGCCGCCTGCCATCACCGGTTCGCTGCAGGTATGCCAGTTCGAGTGTACTACGCTCTCTAACCCGATCCCGGGTGGTACATGGAGCAGCCTTATAACAGGCGTGGCCACCATAGGTTCATCTTCGGGTGTGGCCTGTGGTCACCTGCCGGGTACTACTACCATATCTTATACATTTACTTCTACAGGCTGTAGCCGCACGGCGGTATTCACCGTGAACCCGCAGCCGCTGGCCATAGACGGTACATTGAGCGTGTGCGTGGGTTCTACTACAGTGCTCACCAACTTCTCTCCCGGCGGCCCCGGCACATGGACCAGCGGCAACCCTGCTGTAGCCCCTGTTAACCCCACTACAGGTATGGTAACAGGCGTATCTGCAGGTACTGCCAATATCACTTATACACTGCCTACAGGCTGCGATACCTTTGCTACCGTAACGGTGAACCCGCTGCCGGCAGCTATAACAGCTACTAACGGTATACATACCTGCGTAGGATCGTGCAAGCCACTGTCCAACGCATCGCCGGGTGGTACATGGTCTTCACAAGATCCCAGCATAGCCACCGTGCATCCATCGCTTGGTACACTATGCGGTGTCAATGTAGGCACTACTTTTATCACATACACACTGCCTACAGGCTGTATCACTGTATCTATAGCTACGGTACAGCCTACACCGCCACTGCCCATAGGCACCGATAGCGTATGCGTAGGCAGTACGGTTACCTTCACGCATGATACAGCCGGTGGTACATGGAGCAGCGGCAACCTTGGCGTTGCTACAGTGTTCCTGGGTACAGGCGTTATCACAGGTGTGTCGCAGGGCACTGCCAATATCACTTATACCACTCCTATAGGTTGTACTACGTTCCGCACGCTCACAGTTAATCCTGTTCCGCCTGCCATCACAGGTACGCTCTATATGTGCGTTAACAATACAAGCACCCTCAGCAATAGTATGCCGGGTGGTACATGGGTAAGCGGCACTACATCTATTGCCGTGGTAGGGTCCAGTACCGGTGTGGTCACCGGTATCAGCGCAGGTACTACGCTTATCACATATGTGATGCCTACAGGTTGTATGGCCACCGCCGTAGTAACGGTATATCCGCTGCCTGTTATCACAGGTTCGGTGCTGGTATGCCCCGGCGTGGCGTCTACGCTCAATGCTACGCCTGCAGGCGGTCTGTGGACCAGCTCTCCCACTTCTATAGCCACCATCGGTTCGCTTACCGGTGTGGTGATGGGTGTTAATCCCGGTACGGTAAATATCACTTACATACTTGCCAGCACCTGCCAGGCGCATGTTACGGCCACTGTACAGCCGCTGCCTGCGGTCATCACCGGCCCCGACCAGGTGTGCGTTGGCTCCGATATACAACTGTTCAACTTCACCGGTGGTGGTGGTACATGGAGCAGCAGCAACCCTGCCATAGGCTCTGTGGGCGTTACTTCGGGTATAGTAACAGGTGTGTCGGCCGGTGTGGTCAGCATAACTTTCACTGCTACTACTACAGGTTGCGTCATCAGCAAGCTTGTAACGGTCAATCCGTTGCCATCTGCCATCACCGGGCCATCATCGGTCTGCGTAGGCTCTACCATTACATTGGGTAGTACACCTCCCGGTGGTACATGGAGCGTTTCGGGTGGTCATACCTCTATTGTTTCCGGTACGGGCGTTCTTACAGGTGTATCTGCCGGTGTGGACAATATAACTTATACATTGCCCACAGGCTGTATAGCGGTACGCTCTGTTACTGTCGATCCGCTGCCGGCGGCCATAGCAGGCTCACTGCATGTATGCTTTGGCAATACGGCTACTATATATAGCGGCCCTGCGGGCGGTACCTGGACATGGACGAATGCTACAGGTGTCATCAACCTCACACCACTTGTAGCCGGTTCCGATACTGCTACCATCACGGGTATCACACCGGGTACTGCTACTGTTACCTATACACTGCCTTCGGGTTGCGAGGTAACTACTACTGTTACTGTAGACTCTCTGCCCGGCCCCATCACCGGCCTGCTGAACATATGCGTGAACGATACCACCACGCTGCACAGCTCATCGCCTGGCGGTACATGGAGCAGCGATAATGTGTTCATAGCAGTTATCAACGGGACATCGCCCACTACTGGTCTGCTGGCCTCTGTATCGGCAGGTACTGTTACCATCACTTATACACTGCCTACGGGTTGCTTCATCACAGCCGTTATGACCATCAACCCCATACCGCAGCCTATATTGGGCCCGCTGGCTATCTGTAAGGATGATGTGGTAACACTCTCTAACGTCACTACCGGCGGTATGTGGACAAGCGGTAACGGCGCCGTAGCTACCATAGGCTCTGCCTCGGGTACTGTTACAGGTATAGCTCCGGGTACCAGCGTCATCACATATACGCTGCCTTCAAGCTGCTCGCGTACTGCGGTGCTTACGGTCAATCCGCTGCCGCTGCCCATCACAGGGCCGCTCAGCATTTGCCGTGGCGATACCGTTGTACTTACAAGTGCTACCCCCGGTGGTACATGGAGCAGCGGTAATCCCGATACAGCCTTCATCTTCATGCCTTCCGGCATCATGATAGGTATATCGCCCGGCCCTGCCACCATTACCTATACATTGCCTACTGGCTGTAAGGCCACAACGCTCGTCACTGTCAACCCCATACCTACTGCGTTCAACATAGCAGGCAGCAGGGTAGTATGCCAGGGCCAGTCGGCTACGCTCAGCCATCCCACTATGCCGGGTGGTACATGGAGCGCTACGCCCACCACTGTGGTCACTATAAATGCTACTACGGGTACCTATACAGGTATATCGGGCTTCGGTACGGCTACCATCAGGTATGTAATGCCTACCGGCTGCGATACCTTTATTACAGTTACTGTCAACCCGCTGCCTGCTGCTATAACAGGTGTACTGGCGGTATGCGTGGGTAATACATCCCTGCTTTCCAGCACTACCCCCGGTGGTACATGGAGCAGCAGCAGCCCCGGTGTTGGCACTATCGATCCTAATACAGGTCTGTTCACAGCAATAGCGCCTACCAATACGCTTATCACATACAGGCTCACTGCCACAGGTTGTGCCGTAACGGCCGTAGCTACTGTTAACCCACTGCCGGGTACTATCACAGGCCCTGCGTCTATGTGTCTCGATGATACTGTTGTTATCGGCAGCACGCCTACTGGTGGCTCATGGAGCTTCTCTCCATCGGGCATACTCAATGTCATAGCCATACCGCCTAGCTTCGGTACTGCTTCTGTAGTAGGTGTCAGCCCAGGTACTGCTACCATTACATATACATTGCCTACAGGTTGTTTCCGTACATCTACCTTCACGGTAGACTCTTTGCCAAACCCCATAGTAGGCCCCGATACGGTGTGCGTAGGTTCTACCATCATACTGGCCAGCACGCCATCAGGCAGCAGTGGCTCGGGTACATGGTCGTTCACCAGTACTCCGGGTGGTGTTATATCCATCGCACCGTTCGCTTCGCACCCTGACTCTGCTACCATCACAGGTATACTGCCCGATACAGCCCTCGTTACCTTCACCAATGGTCATGGCTGTACGGCCGGCCATACGGTGTATGTGCGTCCGCTGCCTGCAGGTATCACCGGTCCTACCAACGTATGTGTGGGTTTCACCATTACCCAGGCCAGCGCTACTGGTGGCGGCAAATGGAGCATCAGCGATACCACCATACTCACAGTAGTAGCCTCTATCGATTCTGTTACCGGTGTGGTCACTGCTATATCTCCGGGTACGGCTATGGTCACATATAAGCTGCCTACCAGTTGCTATGTCACACGCATCATTACGGTGAACCCAGTGCCCGATGTATCTATAGTTTCTTATCCAAGCCTGGTATGTAAGTACGCAAGTGTAACGGTAAATGCTACGGGTGCAGGTACAGGGGGCAACTATACATGGACACCGCCTACAGGCCTGTCGGCCACCACGGGTGCTACAGTAGTTGCCAGTCCCACCATTACCACCACTTATACAGTAACGGGTACTACGGCCGCAGGCTGTTCGGATACCGCAGTGGTAACGGTATGGATAGATTCACTGCTGAACGATATCACCATTACCGGCCAGGACTCTATATGTATGGGCGATTGCACTACCCTTATAGCTAAGGGCCGTGAAAGCACTTACTTCGAATGGAGGCCGTCCACAGGTCTGTCATGTACTATATGCGATACCGTTACGGCATGCCCCACTACTACCACGGTATACAATGCCCTGGCCATAGACTCGCTGGGTTGCCGCGACTCGCTCTTCTTTACAGTGCGTGTGCTGCCGCTGCCGCTCATGACGGTATCGCCGAACCCCGTTATAGTATGTAACGGCAGGTCCACACAGGTGAATATCACAGATGCATCAGGTACTGCAGGTACTACATTCGAGTGGTTCCCCAATGCATTCCTCTCTTGTGTTGTTTGTCCAGACCCCGTTATATCCGCTACCTCTAACCTTGTATACAGGGTGATAGGTGTTACGCCGTTCGGCTGCCGCGACTCTATAAGGATACCGGTGACCGTACTGGATAGCGCGTTCAACAGCATCAACAAGGATACCGTTATATGCGAGGGTGCAAGCGCACAACTGTACGCCATCAGCTACAATCCCGATGGTTCAAGGTCCGATTTCCGCTGGTCGCCCACTACCAACATGAGCGATCCTACCATATCGAACCCAGTGGTGACACCTATAGCTACCACTACATATAGTGTTGCCATCACGCCTAACGTATGCTTCCCCGATACGCTCTACACTACCGTTGTTGTAGTGCCCGCGCCGGAGATCAGCATTACGCCTAAGAGCTCAACGGTGGCACCGGGTACGCCTGTTACGCTTACGGCCAGCATAGATAACCAGGTGGTCGTTAGTTCTTTCGCCTGGACCGACCCAGCTACACTGTCGTGCTACGAATGTTTCCGTACCGTGGCCACGCCTAGCGTTACCACTACCTATACGTTCACTGCTACATCGGTATATGGTTGTACCAGCTCTGCTACGGCTGTTGTGAATGTTGGTTGTGAAAGCAGCCAGATATATATACCCAACTCCTTCACCCCGAACGGAGATGGTATGAACGACCGCTTCTATGTACAGGGCAAGGGTATAGGCAAGGTCACCAAGTTCCTCATCTATGGTCGCTGGGGCCAGCTTGTATACGAGGGCTACAACCTGGATGTGAACGATGCCTCAAGAGGCTGGGATGGCCAGTACAAAGATGTGATGATGCCTCCGGGTGTGTACTACTATGTGGTAGAAGCTACATGTAGCCTCAATGGTACCCTGTTCACATACCAGGGCGATGTGACGATAGTAAAATAATTATTGAGTTAATTCGATAAAAGGATAGAAATGAAGCGTTATTTAAAGGTCTTATCTGCAGGTGTTCTCGTTGGTCTCGGCCTTACTGCGCGTGCGCAGAACGATATCCACTATTCGCAGTTCTATGAGAATGCGCTCTTACGCAACCCTGCGCTCACGGGTATCTTCACCGGCGACTACAAGCTCGGTTTCGATTACCGCAGCCAGTGGGCCCAGGTATCAAAACCGTACTCTACGGTAATGCTGTCTGGCGAAACGCGCATACTCGTGAACCGCGAGCTGTACGATTACCTCAGTTTCGGCCTTGCCATAGACCATGATAAAGCAGGTTCTATAGATTTCGCTACCACGCGCGTCTATCCGGCTATCAGCTACAACAAGTCGCTGGAGGATAAGTATTATTCTTATCTCTCGGTAGGACTTACCTGTGGCTATGTAGGTACTTCTCTGAACCAGTCGCGTATGACCACCGCCAACCAGTATGTGGGCGGTGAGTTCAACTCGGGCAATTCTACCGGCGAAAGCGTATCTTACCGCAGGCAGAGCGATTATGACCTGGGTGCAGGTGTGAGCCTCAACAGCTCGCTCGATCAGAACGGGGCGTTCAACTACTACCTCGGTGCCAGCGTTTACCACATCAATACTCCCTCGCAAGACCTTGCTGCTACAGAACCCGTGAACCTGAATATGAAATGGCAGTTCAATGCCGGTTTCCACTCTTCGTTCAGCGAGCAGTTCGGTGTCACTGTTCATAGCAATGTAAGCTACCAGGCGCCCAGTACAGAGTATGTGTTCGGCGGCTTCCTCACATGGCGCAGTGTGCCGGTGGGCCTGCCCAGCGTGTTCGCGCTCAATTTCGGTGCCTTCTACCGCTATACCGATGGCCAGGGCGATGCCTTCATACCTATGGTGCGTGTCGATTACAAGGATGTATCTGTAGGCTTCACGCATGATGCCACAAGGTCGGCCCTGGCATCGTCCATACCGGGTACCAGCGCCACCGAGCTTACGCTCTACATCCGTGGCAACTACCTGCACAACAAGAACCCCCGCGATCCTGTATTCTGTCCCCGTTTCGAAGACGTGAACAACTACAACTTCAGGTAACAGCTATTGCATACATACAACAAAACGGCCGTGGTACTCCACGGCCGTTTTGCTTTTTATCACAGGGCTCAGAAGGGTAGCCCTTCTTTTTCCCGTTGCTCCTTTATGAATTCGGTGTCAAAGGTGAGCTTTTTGCATACAGGCGCTTTGGCATCCATCATTCGCCAGAAGGGGGTTATCTGCTTCAATGGTTTGCCCTCATTGTATGCCTCCCATGCCGCCTCTGCCACTATGCGCAGAAATATACCTGCCGTCAGCGGGCATGTATATTCGGCATTATGCTCGGCCGCCAGGTCTTTGCGCATCTGCAGTATGCCGGTGTGCGTGCCGCGTGGTATGTTGCGCACATATGCATCCACTATGGCAGGTGTGGCCACCAGCATGGTAGCCCCCTCGGGTATATCGGCAAATTTCTTTTCCAGCCGTTCCACCTTCGGGCCGTCGCCGGCCGCCAGCTTCTCTTTCCAGGTCTTGCGTTTATATGCCATATAGTGTGTGTTTATTTTTCTCCTTCTACAAAGTACATGTTCATCTCGCCCTTGTTGCGTGCGTTTATCATGCCCCTGTGTGTGCAGCGGAACCGCTCCCGTATGAGTACATAAGTGGCCTCTGATACATTGATGCGCCCCGGTTCGCTGCTCGATTCCATACGGGCCGCCGTATTCACGGTATCGCCCCATATATCGTAGGCGAATTTCTTTATGCCCACTATGCCAGCTACCACACTGCCGCTGTGTATGCCTATCCGTATCCGGAAACTGTTTTGCGGCATCATTTCCCTGCGGGCCTTCATAAAGGCCAGTATCTCCAAGGCCGCCTTTGTCACCTTCGCAGCATGATCGGGGTCGGGTAGGGGCAGGCCGCTCACTGCCAGGTAGGCATCGCCTATGGTCTTTATCTTCTCTATCCCGTATTTCGATATGATCTCGTCAAAGGTGCGGAAGCATACATGCAGCTCATCTACCAGTTCTTGCGGGCTCATGCGCTCGCCTGCCTGGGTAAAGTTCACAAAGTCGGTGAACATCACACTCACGTTGTTGAACAGTCTTGCATCCGAATGCCCCGTCTGTTTCAGTTCTTCGGCTATCTCGCCCGGCAGTATGTTCAGCAGCAGGTCGTCCGATCTTTGTTTCTCTGTCTTCAGCTCATCGTTCCGCCTTTCCAGTTGTTGCTTCTGGGCCACTACCTCGGCGGTGCGGGTCGTCACTTCGTGCTCCAGTTCCTCCTTGCGGCTCTCTATCAGCCTGGTTCTTTCCAGCTCCTGTGCTATCGTCTTGTCCGATAGCTCTTTTACCTGCTGCAGGTTGTTCTTCAGTTGCTTGTTGATGTAGGCAAAGTTCCATGCCAGGAACAGCGACATAGATACCGGCAGGGCCATGAACGACAATGCCGCCAGCCCCAGGAATACGGCAGCTCCTACCGAGTTCTCTTCGTCGAAGGTGAGCCCCTGGTTGGCAGCTATGTATATGAGGGTGCAGAAAAGGAATATGGCGAACATCAGTACACCCACACCTATTATCCGTGCGCCTCTCACCTTGCGCACTATGGCTTTTATTATCAGCACTATGGTCTCCAGCAGCACCAGCACTACCAGCGCATACAGCCCTATGCTGCCCAGGTTCTTATAGTCTTTCGATAGCCATATGGCCAATGGGAAAACAAGGCATTGTACCGATATGATGGTGAAGCGCAGTCTTTTCTTGCTGAAAAGCTCATTCACAAAGCCGCTCAGCGAAAAGCATATGAGCGATATGATGGTAGGTATGCTATAGTAGCTCGAAAGCTCTATGGCAGGGCTGGCCGTGCCCGAGGTCAGCCATGCAGTATAGAACAGCAAGGCGAAACCCATGCAGAAAAGGCTGAAGAACAGGTTCGACCGTATGCCCCTGTTATACAGGTACAGAAATAGGTGCGATGTAGATAGCGCTATGAAAATGCCGAACATCAGTATGAAGATGAACGTATTGCTCACTAGCTTGTTATTGGCCACACTCGTAAAATGCTGCGCCGTCATTATGGCTATGTCAAAGCCCACCGCGCTCGAATTGTAGGTGCGGTAGTTCTTGTCCGCATCATAGTTAGCGTACCGCACTGCCAGCACATGGTGCGCCGCTCTCGTCAGCACAAAGTATGCAGGGTCGGTAAAGGGGTTCACATACCTGCTGCTGTCTCGTCCATTTATCTTGCCATAAGTGCGTATCCGCTCCCCGTCCAGGTACACCTCCGATGCACCCATATGTGTCAGTGTCATGGCCAGCGGCACATTCACCATGCTGCTGTCGGCCACAAAATGCAGCCTGAACCAGCCTATCGTATAGTTGCGGTAGTAAGGCACGTTATGTACCATGCTGTCCATGTCGGTGTTCACCGTCTGCCATCGGCTATCGTCAAAGGCAGTGTCTGCCCATCTGCGCTCATCGCCGGGGCTGTATAGCCACTCTTTCCCCAGTACATTGCTGCTTATGATGCGCTCCTCCAGTTGCAATACCTTATACCGTCCTGTGTCGGGCTGCGGTAGCGCAGCCAGTGGCATTAGTAGAAGCAGTATGGTGATAAGCCTTCTCATAGCGCCGGTATGACCATAAGTTAAAGGTAATGATCGTTGCGGGAATGATAAAACATCGCACACAAAGTTCATTTGCAAATATATCGGCTAAGTACGCAGATATGTTACTGCCTGGGGAATATGCATAGTTCTATACCTAGAATATCTCAACGGTATTGTTTGTGGCAGACAGGAATTATTTATCCCGCAGCGCCCTGGGTTTCCACCCAAGGTCGGTAAATAGCTTGCGGCGCAGCAGAAAGTAGTCCCACACTATGCTGCGGCGGTATATGCCCTCTTCGTTGCGTGTGGTTATCAGTTTTTTGTTCTCGCGCCTGCGGCCCAGCCATTTGCCTATATCGCGGTAGCAGTGGAAATGCGCCTTCACGATGATGAGCATCTCTTTTATATCGCCCTTCAGCAGCAGGCGCAGCCCGGCCACACCATCCAGCACCAGCCTCATGGGGAAGAGCCACACCAGTTTGCTGCTTTTCTCGTTCTTCAGCAGCAGTATCAGGTTGTTCCTGAAGTTGTAATACAGCTTTTGCGGGCTGCCATAGCTTATCACGCTGCCGCCCACATGGTACACCGTCGATGAGCCCACATACCCTATCTTATATCCTGCGTTCTTCAGCCGCCAGCACAGGTCCACCTCTTCCATGTGCGCATATAGCTCATTGTCCAGACCGCCTACCTTGTGGTACAGGTCGGCCCGCACCATAAAGCACCCGCCCGATGCCCAGAACACCTCTATATCATCATCGTACTGGTTGTGGTCCTTCTCTATATCGAAGAAGATGCGCCCTCGGCAGAAGAGGTAGCCATATTTATCCATAAAGCCCCCGCCCGCACCTGCGTATTCAAATTTATCGCGCTCGCGGTAGTAGCGTATCTTGGGCTGGCAGGCGGCCAGCATAGGTTGTGCCTCCATGGCCGCTCTCAGTGGTGGGAACCATCCATGCGTCACCTCGAAGTCGGCGCTCAGCAGTATATAGTATTTGGCCTCTATCTGTTTCAGGGCCTCGTAGTAGCCATTGGCAAAGCCATGGTTCACCTCTATGCGCAGCGTCTTTACCGTAGGAAAATTGGTCTGCACATACTGCAGCGTATCGTCGGTCGATGCGTTGTCGGCCACTATCACGTCATAGCCGGTGTGGGCCTCGGCCACAATAAGGGGTAAGAAAAGCTCATGCCACTTGGCGCCGTTGTAGCTTAGTATCACAACGGCTGTGTCATGCTGGCACGAGATCATGAGCTTATATAAGGTAAAAAGAAGGGTTTATTTATACTTCGGATCGTACAGTGTGTTGTCCGGCACTTTTACGTCCGCATTCTTCTGGTATTTGTGCTCCCACAGGTTGTAGCAGCCCGACCACGCGAATATGAAAAAGCCGAAGAACGACAACAGGAACAAAAAGCGCGATTTGGAAGGCTTGTTCAGCTCTATATCGTGTGGGTTGTCTATCTCTGTGCCGTTGTGGTCTTGATGATGTGTATTCATTGGAATATGAAAAGTTACTCTCGCAAAAATAATAGTAATTCCCTAAAGATCATAATATTTTTACAGTACACCCGTTAAGGGGTCGTGACCACTCTGATGCGCCAATATCTCAACTGGAAAACATATCTCGCCATTGTGGCGCTGCTCATTGTGGCCGCCTCTCTTTACTATACCGACCGGCTTGCCGCACAGCTGGCCATAGAGGAAAAAAAGAAGGTGGAAGAAGTGGCCGATGCCCTGAAGATACTCAGCGACCCCAGCAATACCAAAGACCTGGAGACCGCCGTGGCCATCAATACCATGGCGCAGAACAAGACCATTCCCCTCATAATAGCCGATGAAAAGGGCCGCATAAAGGATAAGATAAATATCGATAGCAGCCGTGCCCTGGGCCGCAGCAACTATGCCGAGCTGCAACTGCAGAAATATCGGTCCCAGCACGCCCCCATCAAGGTTGATTATGGTACCGGTATCGATTATGTATACTATGGCGAATCCTTCCTGCTCACCCAGCTTCGCTACTTTCCCTATGTGCAACTGGCCATCATAGTGCTCTTCCTGGTAGTGGTGCTGCTGGCCCTCAATGCTGCCCACCGCAGCCTGCAGAACCAAGTGTGGGTGGGCCTGTCAAAAGAAACGGCCCACCAGATGGGCACACCCCTCAGCTCTATGGAGGGCTGGCTGGAGCTGCTGCGCGACGACCACAACAATATCGATGCCATTGCCGAGATGCAGAACGACCTGGACCGCCTGAAGCTCGTGGCCGATCGCTTTGGCAAGGTAGGCAGCGCGCCCAACCTGGAGGAGGAGAACCTCATAACCCGCCTGCACAATATGGTGGCCTATATGCAGAAACGCAGCCCGCAGAAGGTGCGCATAGCCCTGCATACTAGGGAAGATGATGTGCGTGTCAATATCAGTGGCCCCCTGTTCGACTGGGTAATGGAGAACCTCATCCGCAATGCACTCGATGCCCTCGCCGGCCAGGGCAATATCGATATCACCGTCACCAATACGCCCCAGCAGGTATGGGTCGATGTTCAGGATACCGGCAAAGGCATACCTGCCCACCAGGTAAAGAAAGTCTTCACGCCCGGTTTCACCACTAAGAAGAGGGGCTGGGGCCTTGGCCTCTCCCTTGCCCGCCGCATCATCACCATTTACCACCACGGGTCCATCTTCGTCAAGAATAGCGAGGTAGGTAAAGGCACCACATTCCGCATCATCCTCAGGCGGTAATTATGAACTATGAGTTATGAAGTATGAATTATGAAGTTTACATATTGTTAGGATATGAAGCAAGATGTTGTAAAAGAGAAGAGTTTTTCATTTGCAGTTAAAGTGGTGAACCTGTACAAGTTCTTGGCAGCAGAGCAGAAGGAATATGTGATCAGCAGGCAACTTTTGCGGTCAGGTACCTCCATAGGTGCCAATGTCCGCGAAGCACGAAATGCTGAAAGTAAACCCGATTTTATTCATAAACTGGCAATAGCTCAGAAAGAATGTGACGAAACATTGTATTGGCTAGACCTTCTTAAAGAGACGAACTACATAGATATCAGCACACACAATAGCTTTTCTAGCGATGCGAATGAACTTCTACGCATTTTAAAAAGCATTATCCTCTCCACAAAGAAGGGCCTGTGACCAACTCTCTGATCATTGTCATATGCAATGGTTCGTACTTCATACCTCAAATTTTATCTTTCATAGTTCATACTTCATAACTCATACTTCATAATTCATAATTCCTACTTTAAACTTCATTAATTTTGCCGTCTAATCTCGAACTAAATGCAGAAGATACATGCTGCTATAACAGCAGTGGGCGGATATGTACCCGAATACAGGCTCACCAATGCCGAGCTGGAAACGATGATGGATACATCGGATGAATGGATACAGACCCGCACAGGTATAAAAGAGCGCCGTATACTGAAAGGAGAAGGAAAGGGTGCCAGCGATATGGCCGTAGAAGCAGTAAAAGTGCTGCTGGCCAAGCGAAATATAGACCCGAAGGAGATAGAGATGGTGATATGCGCCACCACTACCCCCGATATGCAGTTCCCCGCCACGGCAAATGTGATATGCGATAAGGCCGGCCTGACCAACGCCTGGGGCTATGACCTCAATGCGGCCTGCAGTGGCTTCATATTCGCCCTTACTGTGGGTTCGCAGTTCATAGAAACAGGCAGGCACAAGAAAGTGATAGTGGTAGGGGTGGATAAAATGAGCTCTATCATGAACTATGAGGACCGTACCACATCCATCATCTTTGGTGATGGTGGCGGGGCCGTGCTGCTGGAGCCCGATACCGATGGGTATGGTATCATAGACTCCATACTGCGTACCGATGGCGCCGGCCGCGTGTTCCTGCACCAGAAGGCCGGCGGCTCTGTAAAGCCCGCCACGGTAGAGACGGTAATGAACAAGGAGCATTATGTATACCAGGAGGGCCAGGCGGTATTCAAATTCGCGGTGAAGAACATGGCCGATGTGGCCGCCGATATAATGGAACGCAATGGCCTCACGGCCGAGAACGTGGCATGGCTGGTACCCCACCAGGCCAATAAGCGCATCATTACCGCTACGGCAGAGCGCATGCAGCTGCCACCCGAAAAAGTGATGGTGAACATAGAGCGCTATGGCAATACCACCAATGGTACCCTGCCGCTGTGCCTGTGGGAGTGGGAGTCGCGCCTGCGCAAGGGCGACAATATAGTGCTTGCGGCCTTCGGTGGCGGTTTCACATGGGGCTCTACCTATATACGCTGGGCATATGACGGCCAGTGATATGTGCTGTAAATAAATGCGTGCTCATGTAGTGGGTAGTTGCGCAAAATGTGATCTTTTACTACATTTGCACACCAAGGTCGGATGGCCGAGTGGCTAGGCTCAGCTCTGCAAAAGCTGCTACAGCGGTTCGAATCCGCTTTCGACCTCACTTAGAAAATGCAATGGGCTGTAAGTCGATCACTTACAGCCCATTCTTTTTGTCGGTGGTACAGATACGGTTGCTGTGCCTGCACAAGGTACGGGCGTTGTAAACGCCTTGCCGTGGCATCCAGTTACAAACGGGGACGAGTGGGGTATTGGAGGGGTCCGGTTTTCTTTCTTACAGCAATTATTTGTATGTATGCTCAATTATTCGTATCTTAAAAGAAACGGGTTATGAGTAAAGTATGTTATAGCTGTGGGGTTCCCTTAAAGAAGAATGTAAATAGGTCTAAAGAGCATGTTCCAGCAAAAAACCTATTCGATGGTTTTGAAAAACCTTTAACGAAGAATATAGTAACAGTTCCCGCATGTACTACATGCAATGGCGGATATTCCCATATAGACCAAAATTTGCGAGACCTACTGGCTATTAAAAATAATGACCCGAATAGTAAGGTAGAATTTACTCGTAAAGGCGCAACGTCTATAGTTGTTCATTCAGATTGGAAAGAGCGGGTAACTATGGACAATGCCGGGAATGTTACTGCTGTATCTTTTGGAGAAAGAGACCTTTGGCTGTATCACATAAAGAACTTTAAAGCCCTATTTTTTGATAAATACGGAACGCCTATTCCGGGCGATTTTCAAATTGATGCCATCACGAAATATAGCGAAGAACACGCAGGCATGTTCTATACCTTTTTCAATCACGCTCCGGACATTGCAGAATGGCAAGTATCGGGGCATGAAGATGTCTTTAAGTACATTTTGCACGAAGTCAGTTTGTCGCAACATGGCGGCATTAGCTCATTGGTGGGTTTGTTCGTTTACCACGGCGATATAAGAGTGCTTGTAATTGCGTGCAGAAACGCAGATATAGCGGCAATGAATAGCCATTATAGACACTAACATTACGATAAAGTGCCTGCTATAGTATGTTCAGCACCTGTTCCTTGGCTTTTTCCAGCTCGTCCTTCATGTTTATCACTATCTGCTGTATCTCGGCATGGTTCGCTTTCGATCCCAGGGTATTTATCTCCCGGCCTATCTCCTGCAGCACAAAGTTCAGTTTCCGGCCTATGGCCGTATCGTTCTCCTTTATTATGCTGTGAAAATAGGTACAGTGCTGGCGCAGGCGCATCTTCTCTTCCGATAGGTCCATACGCTCCAGGTAGTATATCATTTCCTGCTCCATGCGGTTGGCATCTATCTTTTCCTTGCCTACCATTTCCTCCATCCACTGGTTTATGCGGGTGCGTACGCGCTCTATGCGTTCGCCTTCCAGCGGCGTCACTTTTTCATGTAGCGTTTCTATATTGGTTATTCGCAGGCTTATGTCGCGCAGCAGGGCCTCGCCCTCGTGCAGGCGGTGTGCCATCAGGTCTTCGGCCGCGCTTACTATCACTGCGCGTACATGTTGCCAGTCTGTCTCGGGCAGTACGTCCTGGTCTGCGGCCACTACCTCGGGCATACGCATCAGTGTCGATAGTACATTGTCCTCGGGTATGCCTATCTGCTGCGCTATCTGTTTCATACCCTGGTAGTAGAACAGGGCCAGGTCGGTATTCACCACCATCGGTTTCGATGCTCCCTCCTGCTTCACCGATACTGTCAGGTCTACCGTGCCGCGTATCAGCAGGTTGGCCAGCAGCGATCGTATGTCCAGCTCATAGGAGCGCAGTATGGGCGGCAGCTTGGTGTTCAGGTCGAATTGCTTGCCGTTCAGCGCTTTCAGTTCCACCACTATCTGCCTGTGGTCAACGATCGTCTCGGCCCTTCCGAAGCCGGTCATAGAATACAGCATATGGGATATGATTATATCGGGAAACGCAAATGTCGTGCAAATGCATGCATGTAAAGGGGTTTTGTGCAAAAACTTTGTAAAAACATCTTAAAACCGCAAAAAGCTCCCTTATGGGGTCTATATTTAGTTATTTTTGCCCACATCCTTCTACGGCATGCGCATACTTCTCACCGCCATATTCCTTGTCCTGTCCATGGCCGCTATGGCCCAGTCGGGGCAGGTGCAGTACAGCATGTCCAAAGACACGCTCATACAGCGCCGCAAGGCTATAATGGAGGCCATAAACGAGACCGAGCGCCAGCTTGCCGCCATCAAAAGCGATAAGCAGGCCACTATGGGCCAGCTGCGCGCCCTGCAGAACAAGCTGGCCGACCGCCAGCGCCTCATAGGCAACATAAACCAGGAGCTGAACAATATAGACCACGACATAAGGGCATCATCCCGCGAGGTACAGACACTGAAGCAAAAGCTCGATCAGCTACAGATACGTTACGCACAGTCGCTGCGCTACTCGTACACCACGCGCAGCTCTTACGATATGCTCGCCTTCCTGTTCTCCTCGCGCGATTTCAACGATGCCGTACGCCGTATGAAATACCTGAAGAAGTTCAGGGATTTCCGCAAATACCAGGTAACGCAGATAGCGCAGACACAGACACAACTGAAGACCAAGATAGGCACCCTCAATGCCGTGAAGACCGAAAAAGACCAGCTACTGAACACCCAGGTGCAGCAGAAGCAGGTGCTGCAGCGCGAGACCGACCAGACCAACCAGGTGGTGCAGGACCTGAAGACCAAAGAGAGCAAGCTACTGGCGGATATAGAGAAGAACCGCAAGGTCACCGCCCGTATCAACAAAGCCATCAACGACCTCATAGAGCGCGAAATGGCCAAGGCCACCGCCGAGGCCCGCAAGACAGGTAAGGGTACCTCCATCAAGTCCTCATCGGGCGATGATGGCACTACCAGGCCCCCCACGGTCAACGACCCCACTACCACACGCACGCGCCCCCGCGAAAAGCCTGATGTAGAACTGTTGCTCACCCCCGAGGATGTAGAGCTGGCCGAGAACTTCGAGGGAAACCGCGGCCGCATGTACTGGCCTGTAGAGAAGGGCTACATCACCGACCACTATGGCAAGCACCCGCACCCGCTGGCGCCCAAGGTCATCATCAACAACGATGGTATAGACATACAGACCGACGAGAACGCCCGCGTGCGCTGTGTGTTCAAGGGTGTGGTATCTACCGTGTTCTCAGTGCCGGGCGGCAATGCCAAGATAGTGATGGTGAAGCACGGTAACTATTGCACCGTATACAATGGCCTGGCATCGGTATCGGTACGCGCCGGAGACGAGGTGAATGCCAAGCAGACCATAGGCACCGTAGCCATCAACGATGAGGGCCAGCCCGTTATCAACTTTCAGATATGGAAGGCCCAGGGCAAGGGCAATGCCACCCTCAACCCCGAGCTATGGATAGGTAAGGCACGCTAGTGCGGCGGCATTACCATTCGTTCCGTTCATTTACTGCCGTTTATTTCGCGGGGTCCTGCTGTGGCACCGGCAAGGCAAAGTGTGGGTTGTATATCACGCCCACAGGGTTGCCCCATGGGTCGCGTACCGACGCCACTACTATATCGCCGCCTACATCTGCAGGTTCCTCCAGAGGCGTGGCACCGGCTGCTATGAGTGCATTGTATGCCTGCTGCACATTGTCCACTCCCCAGTATACACTGCCGCCTACACCGGGTGGTGTGGCATGCGCCTCGCTGGGGTGCAGCCCCAGCTCATAGCCGCCCACATTATAGCCCACATAGAAAGGCTCATCGAAGTACGGCTCTATGCCGAATACATTACCATACCATTCCTTTGCCTTGGCCACATCGGGCACCATATATACTACGGTGCGCAGGCCATGAAGTTTTACTGCCATAGGTGAAGTGTTTTTTTAGAAAAGTAAATGTAGTGGAAGGCTTCCACTACTACCCCTTGCAAAGGAAGAATGTGGATATGATAGGTTTGCACTCGCATGAGAGCTACGTCTCAGGCGGGTCTCCTCGCCAAGCTATGAGCGCAGGCAGGGACCCGCCGCCCACTGGAGCGCGAGTTAGCCCAGCGCCCTCTTGCCGCGCACAGATAAATCAATGTACGACCTCTAGATGCACAGCAGGTCTTTTCTGCAAGACCCGATCAAGCCTATCCTTCCACCTTTCCCATCAAGGTTCTGAACATAATTAATTGACCTGCAATATAATGTATCTCGAAAAGCCTTGCCGCGATAAGGACATTCTATGCACACGCCACACACCTGCAAACCGAGTTATGCACACCTGTGCATTACTTCGTTACGGCGGCATTTCTATGTGTGGTACTTTCGGTATGTAAACAGCAAGAAAAGCTATGGATATAGAACAACTGATGCCACATGTAGAGGCGCTCATCTTTGCCAGCGAAAGACCACTGACGCAGATAGAGATGACCGAGATACTGGGTCAGGCGCTGGAAACAGTGATAGAGGCCGAACGCATCGCTACCTGCCTGGAAGCGATACAGGAGAAGTATAGCGCAGAGTACTATCCATTCCAGCTCATGGAGACCGGTGGCGGCTACCAGTTCCTTACCAAGAAGCAGTTCCACAAAACGGTGCTGCAGCTCAATGGCGAGAAGAACATCAAAAAGCTCTCTACCGCAGCCATGGAGACCCTCTCTATCATAGCCTACAAGCAGCCTATCACCAAGAGCGAGATAGAATATATACGCGGTGTAAGCGCCGACTACAGCATACAGAAGCTGCTGGAGAAAGAACTGATAGTGATAGCCGGCCGCAACGAGGACATGATAGGCAAGCCGCTGGTATATACCACATCCAAGAACTTCATGGACTACCTGGGTATCAATTCGCCTGCACAGCTGCCCCAGCTCAAGGACATCACCGATATGCAGATAGTGATGCCTACCAACGCTACCGAGGCCACACCTGCCGATACCCCCGGCCTGGTGATAGCCCCCAATACCCTGAAACAAGCATCGTAAAACATTTAGTAAGCAACAATAGAATTACGAATTCACAACCTGCCGCTCCCACAAAGGGCGGCTTTTTTTTAGAGTACAAGAGAGTAATATGTACATTTGCATCTCAAAAGATATTATGGCCCGCCATAGCGCCACATACCTGTTCAGTTTCCTTTTCCTTGCGGGCCTGAATGCCCATGCACAATCGAAAGCCGACAAGAAAACGCTGGCACAACTGCATACCGATATAGAATACCTGGCATCGGACGCGCTGGAAGGGCGCCGCACAGGTACTGCCGGTGAGCAGAAGGCGGCCGAATACATAGAGAAACGGTATCAGCAAATGCATATACCGCCCTATAAAGGCGGCTATTTCTACCCCTTCAGGTTCACTTATGGCAAAGCCATAGAGCCTGATACCCGTGTGAACATCAACAATGTGAACCTGTCTACACCTGCCGACTGTTTTCCTATGCCCTTCAGTGCCAGCAAACATGTAGCCGAGACCATACTGCCCGATGTGCTGGAACAGGAAAGCATATGGCTGGTATCGCTATATGCCGATGCCGATGAGGCCAATAACCCCCACTTCGATTGGGAGAAGACCACTTTCGACAAATGCCGCGAGGCAGCCAAGCAGGGTGCCAAAGCAGTAGTGTTCTACGATAATTTCGGTTCCAGGTATGAGCCGGAGTTCAACCGCCACTCTGAGTACGAGGCGGTAGATATACCTGTGATATTCGTATCGCACAAGGCATACAAAAAGGCCATTGCAGACCGCAGTGCGGGCAAGCAGGGCATAGTGGTGGACCTGAACATACACCTGGGCAAAACAGAGCGCAGCGGCAACAACCTGGCCGCGTATATAGACAATAAGGCAAAGTACACAGTAGTGCTGGGGGCACACTACGACCACCTGGGCTATGGCGAGGACCACAACAGCCTGCATGCCAATGCAGGCAAAGACCACCTGGTACATCATGGGGCCGACGACAATGCCAGCGGCACGGCCGCCCTGCTGGAAATGGCAGGCCGCATAAAGGCCAACAGGAAGCTGAAACACTTCAATTACCTGTTCGTGAACTTCTCGGGCGAAGAGCTGGGCCTGTATGGTTCCAAGGCATTCGTAAAGGCCGAAGGGCTGGACAGCAACAAAATAGCCTACATGCTGAACATGGATATGGTAGGCAGGCTCAATGACAGCACACATGCTCTTACTATAGGTGGTGTAGGTACATCGCCCACATGGGCAAAGGCCGTAGAGATGGCCGGCAGCAACTTCAAGCTGGTGATAGACAGTGCGGGTGTTGGCCCGTCGGACCATACCAGCTTCTATAATGCCGGTATACCTGTGCTGTTCTTCTTTACAGGTACGCACAAAGATTACCACAAACCCACAGACAAGGCCGACCTCATAAACTATAATGGAGAGCTGCTGGTACTGAACTATATAGACCGTATAGTGGCGGCCGTGGACAAGGAGGGTACAAGACCTGCCTATAGGGTGACCAAACAAGCCACTGTAGGCAAAACAAGGTTCAAAGTATCGCTCGGCATCATGCCCGACTATACATTCGATGGGGGTGGTGTACGCGCCGACGGTGTGACGGAAGGACGCCCTGCGGCCAAGGCAGGTATAAAGGCCGGTGACATCATCACCAGGCTGGGCGAGCACAAGATACAGGGCATGCAAAGCTATATGGAGACCCTGGGCAAATTTTCGCCCGGCCAGCATACCGAAGTGACCATACTGCGCGATGGCAAGGAAATGACCCTGCCCATAGAGCTGAACAAATAACATAAGCATTCCGATAATGAAAAGCCCCGCAATGTTCTTGCGGGGCTTTTCATTATATCGATCGCAGGTTACTCTTATGCCTTTACATTATCGGGATGCACTATAGCAATGCCTTTCTGGCTTTTTATCTTACCGAAGCCACCCAGTACATTCCGCAGGTTGTGGTAGCCCTGCTTTTTCAGTAGCGATGCCGCTATCACCGAGCGGTAGCCACCTGCGCAGTGTATGTACAGGTTGTGCGTATCATCTATTACGGCTATGTTCAGCGGGTCGGCAAGGGTATCGAGGGGTATATTGGTAGCGCCCTTCACATGTGCCGCATCGAATTCGCCCGGTTTGCGTACGTCTATCACTTCCAGCAGGTCGTCGTGCGGCATATCCATTGCCAGTTCATCGGGTTCTATGTCTATTATCATGTCTATGGGCTCGCCTGCGGCCTGCCATGCTTCATAGCCGCCTTCCAGGTAGCCCTGCACATTGTCTATACCTACCCTGGCCAGGCGTATGATGCTCTCCCTTTCCTTGCCCTCCTCTGTCACCAGCACCAGTGGCTGGTCGTATGGCAGCATGGTACCTGCCCACTCTGCAAAACGGCCATCCAGGCCTATGCTCACCGAGCCGGGCACGAAACCCAGTGTAAATATGGTGGCCGGTCTTGTATCCAGTATCCATACACCCTCCTTCGTTCTTTCTTTGAAAGCCGCTATAGAAAGGGCCTGCATACCGGTGCCTATCACATCGGTCATGCTGTCATATCCTTCTTTATTGATACGGGCATTGATGGGGAAATATACAGGAGGCTTGGACAGCCCGGTGGTAACGGTCTTGACGAACTCATCCTTTGTCATTTCCTGCAGCGCATAGTTGGTGGCCTTTTGCGCACCTATGGTACTGTGCGTCTCCGGCCCCAGGCTTTTGCCGCACGACGAGCCGGGCCCGTGCGCAGGATATACTATTATGTTATCGTTCAGCGTCTTTATCTTGTTCTGCAGGGTATCGTACATCATACCGGCAAGCTCTTCCTTGCTCAGGTTGCCGCTGAAGAGGTCGGGACGGCCCACATCGCCTACAAAAAGGGTATCGCCGGTAAATATGCAATATGGCTTGCCACCCTCTTCGTGCAGCAGGTAGCAGGTGCTTTCCAGCGTATGTCCCGGTGTGTGTATAGCCTTAATGGTGAGTTTACCTATTTTGAACTCTTCTCCGTCTTTGGCCATATGTATGGGGAAGGATGCATTGGTATCGGGGCCGTATAATATGGGTGCGCCTGTACGCTGCGAGAGCTCTATATGCCCACTTACGAAATCGGCATGGAAATGCGTCTCGAAGATGTATTTGATCTTTACGCCCTTTTCTGCTGCCATTTGCAGGTAAACATCCACATCGCGCAGGGGGTCTATCACTGCTGCCTCGCCGTTGCTGGCTATAAAATATGCTGCCTCGCTCAGGCAATTGGTGTATAACTGTTTTACGTCTACCATCGTTCTTTTGGGCCGGGATACTATTTTCCCATGCCTGTTGCAAAAATACTATAAACCCATATGAAAACTGCCATTGCTATATAAGATCGCTCTATATCTCTGTGACCTTGCTGCCTGGCAAATATGCACTACGGATGCGCTGCCACCCATATCTCCCCATCTTCAAAGACCTCCTTTTTCCATATGGGTACTGTCTGTTTCAGTGTGTCTATGGCATAGCGGCATGCCCGGAAGGCCGCATCGCGGTGCGCGGCCGATACGGCTATTATCACCGCTATGTCGCCCACCTGCAGGGCGCCTGTGCGGTGATGTATGAGCATTGCATGCAGCGGCCATTGTGCGGCTGCGCTGCCGGCTATTTTCTGCATCTCGCTCAGGGCCATGGCCTCATATGCTTCGAACTCCAGCCGCAATACCTTTCGGCCCTTGGTGCTATCGCGTACCGTGCCCACGAATATATCTATGCCACCACTCTGTGGCGACATCACCCCGGCTATGCATTGCGCCACATCCAGTGGTGCGGCAGAGATATGTATATCGTACGTTGTCATTTTCTATCCTCCGCTTACAGGGGGTATTATGGCCACTTCGTCGCCGGGCGATATGTGGTCGTCAATGTTGGCATATTTACCATTCACTGCTATAGCGAAGGAAGTAAGCCCGGAAAGTGCGGGGAATTGTCCCTTTAGCACACTTATAAGCTGCTCTACGGTACTACCCTCAGGCAGCGATATACCTATGGCCGCACCGCCCATTATCTCGCGCGCTATGCCAAATGCAAATATGTTCAGGGTCATCCGTTATCGCTCTTTGTGTGCCAAAGATACGCCAGGTATAAAAAAGTATCGCGGCCCATACAGGCCGCGATACTTTTATCATTCACGCTTTAAGGTCAGGGTTTAGAACTTCGTCCAGCTCTTCCACCATGTATCGCCTACGCTGCAAGCGCCGCGGTAAGATACTGTAGAGAAGAAGCTACCCAGCCTGCCGGTGCTCACTACACCTGTAGTAAGTACAGAGCCGCTGTTGGGGTTGGGGTTGAAGCTGGCGCCCGAAGCATATGCTGCAGACAGGCCGGCATCAGATGTATTGGTCACAGAAGCATTGTTCCATGAAGGGTTGGTAGTGGTAAGGAAAGTGTTGAGCGAACCGAGTGAGGTAGAAGATGTACCTACTGTGTCGAAAGCCTTAGATATACCACCTACTGTAACACCTTTGAACTCTATAGCGCCAGAAGACATGTTGTTAGCGCACTTAGAACCGTCGAGCAGTATACCTGCTGAGGGGAAGCCAAGCAGTACAGAGTTGATGATAGCAGGGCGAGAGTTCCTTCTTACATGCGCAGCACGCTTGTAGTTGGTGTTCACTGTGGTAGTGCTTGTCTCTTTAGGGCCTATTATTGTCATGTTGGCAAAGGTAGGTGCAGTGAACGGTGTGTTATCTGAACCGGTAGCATCGTTATCTACCTCGAAGCCATTGCTGCCCGATATATCCGCATCAGCAGGATCGGTGATGGCTATACCGAACTGTACATTGCCACGGAAACCGAAGTCAGCATCGAAGTTGTCATCGTGTGTTTTGTAAGAGATAAGGTGCGAACAGTTCACCGTGCCGCCGAACCACTCGAAAGCATCGTCATAGCCATAAGAGCACTGTACATAGTCTATCTCGGTGCCACGGCCTACTGCGCCCATTGTCAGCGAGTTCAGCTCCTTATCGGGCTGGAAGGGGTAACCTGCATATTCTATGCGTACATACTTCAGCTTACCTGAGTTGTCATTGTCATCGGTACCACCGTATATGCCGTCACCGGCAGAGTTGTTCACTCCGCCTTCTATTTCGCCCTGGCCGGGTACGCTGTTGAAGGTAGCATTGGTAGTGGCCTTGCCCAGCAGCACTATACCACCCCAGTCGCCGGCAGCAGGTGTACCTTCGTTAGACGTGAATACTATAGGGCTGTCTACAGTACCTACGGCCATTAACTTAGCACCACGAGTTACCACTATACCGTTCTTGCCTTTTATGGCTTTTATGGTAGCGCCCTTGCCTATTGTGAGGGTAGCATTGTTCTTCACATATATCATGGCGCTGATGGTATAGGTCTTACCGGCCCACAGGGTCCTGTCAGATGTGATATCGCCACTCAGTTCATAACCAAGGGTATCTTCTGTAGGTGTTACCGGTGTTACGGGGTCGGGGTCGTTGTTTTTCTTTTTGCAGGATACTGCAGCGAGGATCGATACAGCAGTGATCGCGAAAATGATCTTTCTCATGTGCTTTTTAAATTTTGCACAAAGTTCATTTGGCTATGTTACGGCAATATTACCCCAACATTAAGCGAATGATATATCTGCCATGATGTACACAATAGAATAGACCCGGATGCACCGCATCAGTAACACAAAGAGGCCTCCTGTACAGGAGGCCTCTTTGCTTGTTGTATGCTATGTGTACGTCTTAGAGGTTGTACATGAACGACACGGATACCGTAGTGCCGGTGAGCCTGGATATACGCAGGAAATCGCCGGTAACATCGTATGTGCCGTTCCCGTTGATGTCCTGGTAGAAATTGGCCTTCTTGTTCAGCAGATCGGTAACAGACAGTTTCACCCCTGCTTTGTCTTTGAGCAGCTTTTGCGATATCTGCATATCGAACAGGGGCCTTGGCGCTTCCCATATATTGGGGTTCTCCTGGTTGCCTACCAGGAATATCCTTCTGCCTATCATGTTGAAGAGCAGGGTAATGCTGGTGCCCGACCTCTCGCCATCGTACTGCAGGCCGCTGTTGATAACGTATGGAGACTGACCCTGCATAGGCCTGTCCACCTTCAGCTTATCGCCGGTGCCGGTAGTTACCTCAAAGTTCACATTGTTGAAGATGTATGATGCATTGGCGAATGCCGTGAAACGCTCTGCCACACCGGGAGCAATGAAATCGAGACGCTTGCGGAACTCTATCTCGGCGCCATAGCTGCGGGCAGATGGTGCATTATTATAAGTGAACGAGAATGTATTGACACCCGACTCGTTGTAGAACTGCTCTATGGGGTTTACAAAGTACTTGTAGAAAGCGCCAACAGTGAACATCTCGCCCGAGCGGGGGTAGAGCTCATAGCGCAGGTCGAAATTGCTGATCTTGGTGCGCTGCAGATCGGAGTTGCCCTGCACGGCTGCCAGCAGCTCGAAATCGTAGAAAGCGAATGGAGACAATTCCCTGAATTCGGGCCTTATAACTGTCTGCGATGCGCAGGCGCGTATATTGGCCTTTTCGGTAGGCTTGTATGTGAAGTTCAGAGATGGAAGGAAGTCTCCAACGTTCCTGTCCACGCTTACAGGCTTATTGCTCCTGAAACCGTTCAGCACCTGGTTGAAGTTCTCATAACGTACGCCCCATACCAGCCTGTACTGCTCGCCAAAACTATTGTCCAGCATCACGAAGCCTGCATTCAGCAGGCTGGATGCGCTATAGTCATAGTCCTTATCGCTCAGCTCATTGAGCTGAAAACCTGTATCGCTCATATTCTGCACGGCGAACAGTTCATTGGCAGGCAGGGTAAGCAAAGCATTGGTGCCACCTACCATACCGAAGGGCCTTGAGTTGAATGTCCTTGATTTTGTCTGGCCCATGTAGCCCGCCTTTATAGTATGGTTGCGGCCAAAGAGGGTGAAGGGTTTGAAGGCGTCTACGCTGGCGTTCACTATATTGTCGGTGAGGCGGGAGTAGAGCATGCTGGCCGATGCAAGCGATGGCAGGCCGCTGGGTACTACGGCCAGGAAGCTGCTATCACCGTCAGATCTGCGGTATTCCATCCTTCTCAGGTTGGGCTGGTTCTGTGCCAGGTTCACATAAGATGTGTTCCAGTTTATCTTGGTCTTTGCTTTCTCCAGGAAATGGTTACCCGCCAGTTGTCCATTGACGAAGGACGTAGACTTGAACGCTTGCTGGAAAGCCATTACATCGCCGCCATAATCGTTGTTGCGGCCATTGCGGATGAGGGTATTGTTCTGCGATGTGATGTTGTAAAGACCTTTCAGAGATATCTTGTTGTTCTTGTTCATTTCCAGCGTCACATTGCCCAGCGCACCCCACAATACTTCCTCGTTGTAAGACTCTTCGTTGAAATCGAGTGTTTTCTCTACGGGGTCGGTACCCTGGTTGTAGAAGGTGCGTGTCACTTCTGTGCGCCTGTTCTGCTTATTGTAGCTTACTGCCGCTATTGCGCCAAGGGTTTTGCCACCCAGCACCTTCTTGTTCATACCTGCTGCCGCCTGGAAGTTGGCATTGGGCGCACCGCTGCGCATCTCATAGCCCCAGTTGTTCTCCAGGCCTTTCGATATCTCTATACGCTGCGCCTTGGTCAGTTTCCTGAAGTTGTCCTTGTCGGGCACGCTCGATGGCAGTGCCCTTGTACCGTCGTCTATACCCAGCCAATCCAGCTTTCCGCCATTGTAGTGTGCGAAATCCTGTCCCACGGTCTGCATATTGGCGCCTGAACCTACCTGGAAGGACATGAAGTTCTTAGAAGGTACATCTTTGGTGTTCACCTGTATGAGGCCACCGGCGAATTCGCCGGGAAGATCGGGTGTAGCGGCCTTGTTCACTACTATATTCTCTATCATGCCCGAAGGGAACAGATCGAAAGAGAAGCTCTTGCGGTCGGGCTCGGTGCTTGAAAGCAGGGCTCCGTTCAGCGTGGCCTGGTTGTACCTGTCGGCAAGGCCGCGTACTACCAGGTATTTACCATCCTGTATAGATGCGGACGATACCCTTTTCAGTACTTCACCTGTATTCCTGTCGGGCGAGCGGCGAATGGCCTCGGCCGATACTACCTGCGCTACCGTATTGGTATTTTTCTGGTAGGTGATCATGGCGCTGATGTTCTCCTTCTTCATAGAGGTCTTCACCACCACATCGGCCAGCTGGGTAGCTTTTGCCTGTCCTATTATCACGTTCACCTTGGCTTCTTTTTTGTCTTCTACCACTATATCGGCCACTTCTTTAGCCTGGTACCCAACATATTTTACTTCTATAGTGTATGTGCCTGGGGCTACCTCCAGCACAAAGTTGCCATCTATATCGGTAGTGGCGCCTGTGGTAGAGCCTTTTACCATCACTACAGCGCCTATAACGGTCTCGCCGTTCTTCTCGTCCGTCACTTTTCCGGTTATTTTGCCACCGGCAAGCACATTAAAAAAAGAGAATAATAAGAATGAAATTAAAGCCAGGCTTCGCATCGAATAAATTTTGATGCAAAAGTCCGCTTCCAATATTATCATATTGTTACGTCAAGTTTACGCTTGGGTTAAGTTAATATTCCGGAAATATTCCCTTAACATGACCGGTAAGTTGTGGACAGGAAAAGGCTCAGTTCTGCACGGACGAAGCTATCATAGGCGCCTCTGCGCAGGGGGCGAACGAGCGGCGGTGGTAAGAGGTGATGCCATGCTGCTCTATACCGCGCAGATGGGCCGGTGTACCATAACCTTTATTGTCGTTCCAGCGGTAGTGGGGGTACTCGGTGTGTATGCGCATCATATATTCATCCCTGTGGGTCTTGGCCAGTATACTGGCCGCGGCTATAGACGCATATTCGGCATCGCCCTTCACTATGCACTTGTGCGATATGCCGAAGTAGGGCGGAAAGATATGCCCATCTATGAGCAGTAATTGCGGCCGGGCCGTGAGGGCATCTATGGCCTGGTGCATAGCGCTGAAAGACGCTTTCAGGATATTGATGCGGTCTATCTCGGCAGCATCGCTCATGGCCACGGCCCAGGCAAGGGCCTCGTGCTCTATGATGGGGCGCAATTCGTTGCGGTGCGCCTCGGTCACCTGTTTGCTGTCGTTCAGCAATGGGTGGTGGAACCCGGCAGGCAGAATAACGGCCGCTGCGAACACAGGTCCCGCAAGGCAACCCCTGCCGGCCTCATCGCAGCCGGCCTCTACCAGGTCTTTCGTATAATTCAGCTTCAGCATGTACCACTACGCTCAGTGTGGCAAAAATACGGGAATACGCCCTGCGAAATGCATAGGCCCCTCCCCATCCCTCCCCCCAATGGGGAGGGCGGTGTTATTTCAGCTTGTCGTTCTCGCGGTGGCGCCCGGCATCGCGTATGTTCTTTTTCTCAAAGTTCTTCTGCAATGCATCGGTCAGGTCTATACCGGTCTGGTTGGCAAGGCACATCAGTACCCACAGCACATCGGCCATCTCGTCGCCCAGGTCTTTGTTCTTGTCGCTCTCCTTGAACGACTGCTCGCCATAGGTGCGCACCATGATGCGCGACAGCTCGCCTACCTCTTCCATGAGTATGCCCAGGTTGGTAAGCTCATTGAAATACCGCACCCCTACGGTGCGGATCCAGCCATCTACCTGCTGCTGGGCCTCGCGTATGCTTATGTCTGGTGCCACTAAGTGTATTTTTGTTTGTTTACGCAAAATAATGGAACTTTCCCGTTCGATAAAGGCCGGGTATACCATTCCGGCACAAACAGCAAAGGACAACCGATGTACGCAACAGATATAGCCGCAGCCGATGCGCTGAAACAGAAAGTAAAGGATATAAGGAAGAACATAGGCAATGTGATAGTGGGCCAGGAAGATGTGGTGGAGAAACTGATAATAGCCATACTGTGCAACGGCCATAGCCTGCTGGTAGGTGTGCCCGGCCTGGCCAAAACACTGCTGGTAAAGACGATATCGGATGTGCTGGACCTCTCGTTCAAGCGCATACAGTTCACCCCCGACCTGATGCCGAGTGACATAGTAGGTGCCGAGATACTGAACGAACAGCGTGCGTTCCAGTTCATAAAAGGCCCCATATTCGCCAACATCATACTTGCGGATGAGATAAACCGTACGCCGCCCAAAACACAGTCGGCACTGCTGGAGGCCATGCAGGAGCGCAATGTGACGGCGGCCGGTGTGGTATATAAACTGCCCGCCCCCTTCTTTGTACTGGCAACACAGAATCCCATAGAGCAGGAAGGTACATACCCCCTGCCCGAGGCGCAACTGGACCGTTTTATGTTCCAGGTGACGCTGGACTACCCCAGCTTTGCCGAAGAGGTGACCGTGGTACGCAATACTACTGGTGCCCGCGTGCCCGAGCTGAGCAAGGTGATGAGCGCTGAAGAGATACTGTACTTCCAGGAGCTGGTGAGGCGTGTGCCGGTGCCCGATAATGTGCTGGAGTATGCCGTAGGCCTGGTGCAGAAGACACGCCCCGGCACTGCGGGAGCAGCCGCGGCCGCTACGCAGTACCTGGCCTATGGCGCAGGGCCGCGTGCCAGCCAGTACCTGGTGCTGGGCGCCAAGTGCCACGCACTGGTGAACGGCAAGTACTCGCCCGATATAGAAGATGTACGCGCTATGGCAATGCCTGTACTGCGCCACCGTATACTGCGCAACTATAAGGCAGAGGCAGAAGGCATGACACAGGAGGCGCTCATAAAACAACTGATGTAAAAAATATCACCATGGAGAACCTGCAACAGAAAGCGAACTTCCTGAGGAGCGGATATACCGCCATGCTGCAACAACTGGACGAGAATGCCGGTCGTAAATGGGGCAAAATGAATGTGCGCCAGATGATAGAGCATATGAGCGACTATATACGCATAGCCAGCGGCCGCACCTATATGGATGTGATAACACCCGCAGAGCACCTGCCACGCATGCAGGCGTTCCTGGAGAGTGAAAAACCGTTCAGGGAGAATACGCCCAACTCGCTGATGGCCGATGAGCCGCCAGCGCTGCGCCATACAAGCAAGCAGGCCGCCATAGCAGAACTGCAGGAAGAGGTGGACCATTTCTTCAAAGCATATGAGAGTGAACCGGGCAGGGCCGTCAACAATCCGTTTTTCGGTGTGCTGAACTATGACCAGCAGGTGCAACTGCTGTACAAGCATAGCACACACCACCTGCGCCAGTTCGGGGTAGATATGCAGTAGGGTGGGCTGCTTATTGCGGTCGTATGCTGTATCGCACTAACTTTTGCCTATTCCGATACGCCCTTACCAGATATGGATATACCTATGAGCTTATATTCCTATCATATTCTTTAACTTTACAAGATACAGGTCAAAAACAGCAAGCATATGCTTAGAAGATACGCCTCTACGATATTCATGATGGCCATAATGGGTGCGGGTGCCACGCAGGTGGCGGCCCAGCAGTTCCAGCGTGATGCCAGTATAATTACATACCTGGGTCGCAAGTTCAAGATGGCGCCGGTAGCTGTGAGGGATGATAAGGGCACCCGTGAGATGCGATCGCCCGTGCAGATGGACGGCAAGATCATATACGCTGCCGGCGAGGTGACCACACCATCGCGGTGCAAGCTGGCAGATGGTACACTGGAAAAATACCTGGTGGATGGCCTGAGCGAAAAACTAAAGGCCGAGAAATGGCCCGATGGCACCTACCGCATAAATGTACACTCGGTGATAACCGATGAGAGCGGCAAGGTAGTGTTCTTTGCTTATGAAGGCACCAGCAAGAAGAATGGCGACTCGTGGACATCGGTGAGCGATGGCCCCATACCTACTACGGTGCAGAAACTGATATTGCAGGCGCCTATGCACCCCGCTATGTACGAGGGCAATGCGGTCATTGCCTACAACGACATGTACCTTGATGACAACGACATAGTGGTAAAGAACCACACTATAGTGTCTTACGCCAGGAATAAAGAAAGGGCTTCGAAGCACTAGTGCTGCGGCGCAGTTCATTATCAGAGGCGGCTCCGGGATACCGGGGCCGCTTTTTTATTCCTTCATCATCTTCTCTACTATGGCGGCCACCTGCTTTTCGGTGACCTGGCCCTCTATGAACCTGCGCTGTTGCCTGCTGGGGTTTACTATGATGGTAGCAGGTATAGAGCCCTCCCATGCGGCATCTACCTTGGGCACAAAGACATTGGGGTCGGTATCGCTGAGCCATATCACCTGTGGCAGCAGCCGCTTGCGCTGTATGAAGGTATTGAGCTTCATGGGGTAGTCGCTCTTGAAATCGAGGCTGACGAGGAGCACACGCACGGGCCTGCCCTCGAAGCGCTTATGCAGCTCGTTGAACTCGGGCAGCTCCTGCACACAAGGGGCGCACCATGTGGCCCAGAAGTTGATGATGTAGGTAGTATCTTTTGAAGAGGTGCTGCGTATCACCTGGTCCATGCTCATGGCAGGTATCTGCGCGTGCGCGCGTGCCCCGCAGCAGATGATGACCAGCAATACTATCCAATATCGTCTCATGGTATGGTAGTTTAGCATAGTAAAGGTAAGGCACCAAGCTGAACCATGATAGTATGAGAGCACTGCGATGAGGAGGTGGGTCCCTGCTTGCGCACAAGGCTTGGTGAGGAGACCCGCCTTTTACTTTAGAGCCAATGTTCGCGCGGGGGATCATTAAAATAAACGCAATGCGAATATTTGAAATGTACCCTTAGAAACAGGCTCTTATTGTTTAGTAATTATTTTATGGATAGTGGCTGGTGAGCTGCCGGAAATAGTGCATATATAAATGCCAGGTGGTATTGGGGAAAGGTCAATAGTGGCTGATGTATGAGGTATTGAAGCGGAGAGGATCTGCCTGCCGGCGACATCGCAAAGAGTGAGGGCGGATACGGCGGTGCAGGAGGGGCAATGGATGGTTAGGGATCCACTGACGGGGTTAGGGTATATGTTTATGGTGGCATTGTTCCCGAGTGTATTTACTGCGGTTTCGCATTCGTTCACTGTGATGTATCTTACGGCAAAGCATTCGCCTTCAGCAACTTTGTAGGTAATGGTGGCTGTGCCTGCACTAATGCCTTTGACTTTACCAGTGACGAGATCGACCGAGGCAATTAGCGGGTCGCTGCTAGTCCACAGGCTGCCGGGTATGCTATTGTAGAGCATGATGCTATCTCCTATGCACACGTTGGATGGGCCGGTAATGGTATCGGCAACACCCTGTACTTTCCATACAAGGTTGGGCAGGCTGAATGCCGTGCCGTGGGGGTAAAGGTTGAGGGTGCTATCGGTATAATCGCATGCGGTGCCTGCGGCATTGGGGTGGTTAATACTATTGAGGTAGTAGGGGCCGCCCGCCACAGCCACATATATCTTACCGTCGGGCGCTAACCGTAATGAGTGCGGCTGGCAGGCATATGGGCCGGGCGAAAATGTGGTGAACCTTGTGCGGGATGCTTTTATGGCTGCGGGATCGGATAAGGAAAGGTCTAACTGGATAATGAGGTTGGTATCTATGCTGGTGGCATAAAGCTTGGTCTTGTCTGGAGAGAATTCGGCACTGTAGAGGGCTTCGGAGGCTATTTGCCGGCAGTTGCTTATAATGCCTGTAGAGGGGTTGAAATCGTACAACTCACCCGTGCCACGTTCAATGATAGAGTTTAACTGATAGCATGCCAGGAATAAAGACCGCCTGTCGTGGCTGCACTTCATGGCACCATGATGGTATCCATTGCCAGCAAAGGGAAGCGCAGTAGCAGAGAACAGACCTACATTTTGTACAAGGGGTGGGCTAATGCCATGTTTGGTAATTTCATAAACGTAAAAAAGAGATGAGTCTGAGCGGTGGGCCAGCAGCCAGATGTTGCAATTATTGCCGGCAATGGCTATCATTTTTTCGCTTACGCTATCCATGAGGAAGGTGTTTGCGGTGCCGGGCACCACATCGCCCAGCCCGCCATCGAGGCTCATATCTATTACCGAGTAGGAGAGCTGGCATACATTATAAATGCCGCCCCATGGCGAATAGGAGATGGAGAAGAGGTAATACTTATTAGTATCATTAAGGAAGGGTACTATAACGGCACCCTGTGTGGTGCTGTAAGAATCGAAATCGGTGGGTATGACGGAAGTGCCGGAGGGCATTACATTGCCGAGGCGGTTATGAACAGTTTCCCCTTCGGTGTAGAATAGCAGCTCTCCATGAGAATTGGCAATACTTGCAGCGCCCTCGAATGCGCGTACAGAGGATATACTGACAATGGGAGCGCCGGAGGTGAAATTTACCAGTACGCTATCCCCAAATGCCCAAACCTGGTTTTCGGGGATGTAATACTGGGCATTGCCATACATGCAGCAAAGCATTATGGTGCAGCAAGTGAGTATAAAGGCTTTCATGGTACATGGGTGCAGGTGTAGACAAATATACCAAAAATTGGCTTATGATGTTGCGAACTGTTTCCATCCTGCCGTAGCTACAAGCTACGGCGAACTGGTATAGACACAAGTCGAAAAGACTTACTAGGAGTAGGACACAAGTGAAAACACTTGCGGCAGTGGGGGGGGGCTCAAGGCTTGGCGAGGAGACCCGCCTTTTTACTTTATAATCCTTCCCTCGAGAATTGAACGTCTAATTAATCTGTAAAACGAAGACAACTTTTTCCTATTGCCTGCCGAACAATTATTTGCAGCATTTTTAAATGAACTATCGATGCAGGGGTATTCCTTAGGTTCGCAATCGATCTGAAATTCACCCGCTATTTCATCCGCCCAATCTTCAATAAATGCGCTGTCAATATTTTTGCTCGACAAAAATGACATTAAAAAATTAGGGTTCCATTCTACAAATTCTTTACAAGCCAGGCCCAATGCTTCAGATAACGCCCCATCCGCTTTTGGGAGCATTTTGCTCACTAGAAAAATATAAAACGGCCGTGTCTTATTGTTGGACGTTTTTAAACTGTCTATTATCGAAAACGTTCGATCGTCATCAGATGCCCTAAATTTCCCTTGATAAAAACTCTTTGCATTTTCAGATATCAAGGGGTCATTAAGATAATGTGATATTTTTTGCAAAGGTTGACAAAAGGATTCCTTTCCATAAAATATTGTTATCAAAAACAGAAGATATATCGTGCGATGCATTACGATAAAATTAAAGAATCCACCCAGTAAATAAGCGGCTTCTTATCATTTGCGTATTAATGCCTAAAGTATTGTTGTGTGTTGGACACCAATGGAAAGCACTTTGCGCGATGAGATAAGTAAAAACAATTAGGGCCCCATACTGGGCGATAGTACCAACCCGATAACATAACTAAGTGAGATGAAAAAAATGATCGTCAGCGAGAGTATTATAACTATTCCGCGCAAGCCCTTTTGGTTCCCCCATCGCCAAACGAGAAAATATGCCGAAAACATACAGATCATGAAAAGCAAAAACACTAACATTAGTTCCATTCTTCAAGATCTTTTGCAATAAGATCAAGTTTTAGAGCGAGCAGAAGTAAAATAGAAAAGAGATCGGATCGTGAATGACAAACATCGCCCGAGGGCCCTGATAGCTTTCTGAACCACTGAACATATTTTTTTCAATGTTTTTTTCTATTTTGCTCTGAAACATATCACACTATGCAATTCAGCGCGAAACAGATAGCCGGTATATTAAATGGAACGATAGAAGGGAACCCTGATGTGACGGTAAGCACCCTGTCGAAGATAGAGGAGGGACGGCCGGGATCGATATCGTTCCTTGCCAACCCGGTATATACCCAGTACATATATGGCACTGATGCATCGCTGGTGATAGTGAACAAAGATTTTGAGGCCACTGCCCCCATAAAGGCCACGCTGATACGCGTAGAGAGCGCGGCGGCCGCCTTTGCAAAGCTGCTGGAGATGTATGACCAGGTAAAGCGCAACAAGACAGGCGTATCGAAACAGGCATACATATCGGATAGCGCAAAGGTGGGCGAGGGGCTGTATCTGGGCGAATTTGCGGTGATAGGCGACAATGCCCGCATAGGCAACAATGTGAAGATATACCCGCAGGTATACATAGGCGATAATGTGACGGTGGGCGATAACACCACCATATATGCGGGTGTGAAGATATACTCTGACACGGTGATAGGCAGCAAGTGCATCATACACTCGGGCACGGTGATAGGCAGCGATGGTTTCCGTTTCGAACCGCAGAACGAGGAGGGCCAGCGCAAGGTGCCACAGATAGGCAATGTGGTGATAGAGGACGATGTGGAAATAGGTGCCAACTGTGCTATAGACCGTGCCACACTGGGATCGACGATACTGAGGAAAGGTGTGAAATTCGACAACCTGATACATATAGCCCACAATGTGGAAGTGGGCGAGAACAGCTACTTGGCGGCCTGCAATGTGATAGCGGGATCGACACGGATAGGCAAGAACTGCATGTTCAGTGGGCAGGTAGGTATAGTAGGGCATTTGCAAATAGCCGACAATACCATCATCACCGCACAGTCGGGCATATCGAAGAGCATTACCAAGGCGGGTGAGGTGCATATGGGGTCGCCGGCCTTTGATGCCAACAAATACCGCAAGGCATACATACACTTCCGCAACCTGGACAATATAGTGCAGCGTATAGACAAGCTGGAAAAACAGAACAAGCAGCAACAGGGCTAGAAGCGTATGCGCACTGTGTTGTAATATAGTCTGGAGGGGTCGGAAGTATCGAGCAGGAGCCGCTCTGCGGCAGAGCCGTGATTGACGGCTATCTCCATATGGCCTGCCTTGTTGAAACGGCAGAGGGAGTGCCCCACGGGTACATCGTTGTAATGGTGGCTGATGGCGGCTATCTGCTCTATCTTTACCCGTTTCTGTTTCTTATCGTTCTCTTGTTCGTAGAGCATTGTGGGCGCATCTTGCGCCACATTCAGTATCACCTCTATACCAAACTCTTTCATGCCCACCAGCTCTTCGAATTCGTGCCTGCGAATGTCGAAGGTGACATTGCCATACCTGTCTACACGCAACACCCTGCAGTCCACACTTGCACCGGTGGTCTGCAAGGGCAGTAGCGGCTTTAATGCCTGCAAAGAGATGGGCGTATGCGGCAGTGGATCTGCCGCATGTATGCGTTGCAGCATTCGTGCGGCGTCCTGTATCCATGTGCCGGTATGGTATGGCTTGCCGTATGTGTGGCAGAGGCATGCAAGGGCAGCGGCCTCGTCGCCAAGGGCTAGTGGCAGCAGGCCATTATCGGGCGCGATGAAGTAATGCCCCTGCCATGCGATGAGCGCCATGGACGGGCGGCTACCCACGAAGAGCGCTACAGGAGCGATATGCACCGTTCCTGCCGGGAAGTAGTGCCATGCCGATGCCAGTATGTGCGCGGCTTCGCGCTGGCTTTGCGGTGGTATGTGGTGCGTAAGGTCTGTGAGCTGTGCATGCGGCAGGGCAGAGAGCAGCGTACCCCGTACCGTAGCCAGTGCGGGATCGCGGGTGCCGAGATCGGTAATGAGTGTGACCATCATGCAGATACCTTGTAAAGATACGCCACTAGCGCGTTTTGAGCATCTGGTAGTATGCAGGGTCTATTTGCCTGAAGCCTAGCTGCAGTGCCTTTTCTACATCCTGCAGTGCTGCGGTCTTGTTGCCCTTTTGCGTATAGCAGTAAGAGCGGGAGTAGTAGATCTCTCCCATTTCGGGCATGAGGGAGAGGGCCATCTCGAAGTCCTTCATGCCCTCGTCGCAGCGTTTTAGGCGCTGGTAGAGCCTGCCCCTGTTGAGCCAGGGAGCGTACATGTCGGGGTTCTGCGATATGGCAATGCCATAGTGAACGAGCGCGGAATCGGTCATACCCTTCATGTCGAAGTAGTTGCCGTAGTTGCTGTGTACCTCCGGGAAGTAAGCCTTGGCAGCGATGGCATTGCGGAAGCAGATGCCTGAGGAGTCGAGATCTTGTGTAATGGCATAGGTGATGGCCAGGCCCAGGTATGCATTGGCGGTGCCCTCGGTATTATTGAGCTTGAGGGCGGTATAGTAGTAGCGCTTGGCATCGGCATATTTGGCGGCACCACGCTGCAGCTCGCCCATAGATACGATGGGGTTGACGAACTTGGGATCGAGGGCGATGGCCTGCGACAGCAGGTAGTATGCCGAGTCGTAGCAGAGCCTGCGCTCGGCCTCGTTCACGCTTTCGTTGAACTTGTTGAAGTAGTGGAAACCAAGGTTGTTCCAGGCATTGGGGGCAAGGGGTTGTTTCTCTATCTCGTCGCGCCAGAGGGTGGGAGTATCGTACCAGTCCTTGCAGCGGGCCGATGTGGCGATGCCCAGTACCAGTGCATATGTGCCCAGGGCGGCGAGGGCCATTTTCCCTTTGCCTTTATCACGCTCGAAGAGCACAGACACATACCAGCCGGCTATGAAGAACAGGCCCAGGTAGGGGATGTAGGAATACCTATCGGCAAGGATGGCGCCACCTACGGGTATGAACTGCAGTAGCAGGGCTATATTGATGAGGAAGAAGAGGGCGCCGAAGAGTACTGCGCGGTTGCGGCGCACGAGCCAGAGCCCTGCCAGTACGGCCAGCGAGAGTGCTATGTATATGTAGTATTGGGCAGGCAGCACACCATCGGTCTTGGGAGGGTAGGGGTAGAAGCAACTGAGGTTGGCAGGTACAACGGCCTTCCAGAGATATGTGATGAGGGCATAGCCGCCCACGGCCAGGCGCTCGATGGGACCATACTCTACGCTCTGTGTGGCCAGGGAGCCGAAGGCTTTCTGGTCTATCATGGACCTGATACCGAAGGCGATGGATATAGCCAGCAGGGGTAGTTTTTCCAGCAGCAGGGATGTGCGCCATTTTCGTTCTGCGTAGAGGTCTATGGCCATGAGGGTGACGGGCAGTGTGACCGCCACGGGCTTGGCCAGCAGGGAACAGAGAAAAAAGAAAATGATGGCCGCATACCACTTATACCTGCCGCTGCCATGGGCCCTGCGGTAGTAGAGATGACCTATACATGCGGCCACATAGAAAGTGCCATACAGTACATCTTTGCGGCCGGAGAGCCATGCTACAGATTCGACATGCATGGGGTGTAGGCCGAAGAGCAGCGCCGTAACACCCGCTGCTACCTGCCGCCCGGTGAGCTTTTGTACGAAGACATAGACCAGTATGGTGACAAGGATGTGCAACAACACATTATCGAGGTGGTAGAGCCAGGGGTCGAGGCGAACAAAACTGTACTCTATGGCATAGCTGAGAATGGTGAGCGGGTGGTAGTTGCCCATGATGGCCGTAGAGAATATATTCTTCAGGCCCTGTGCACTGAGGTCCTTTATAAGTGCATTGTCGCGGATATAGCCGGGATCGTCCCAGTTGGTAAGGAGGTTCTGCAGGCTGGCCTTGTAGAAGGTGAACGTGAGTAGCGCTATGATACCCATGACCACATAATGCCCCCGCCGACCGGCAAACCAGCTTTGGCCTGGCTCTTTCGCTTCTTTACTTCCCTGCACCGATGGCCTGCCTGCGGCAGGTGAACCTGCTGTGCGGGATGAGCCTGCTGTACGCGATGGACCCGCTGTGGCCTGTGGTCTGTTCCTGTTCTTTGCCATGAGACACTAAAGTACTTAGCATGATCGGGAATACAAAAAAGTGGATCTCGTGCGTTGCGAACGCACTGCCATTGCATCCTCTTCACAGGCGAGGACGGGTCACAGACGAGCTAGCTTATAACAAGGGGACAGGTCACGGGCAAAAGAAAAATACACAAAAGGCGCACAAGGGTATTGTGTGAACAAGGCCACAAGGTACATGCCGGGATATATCATTTTTGATGCCCGATAGGTATAAAAAGAAGGGCCCCACATGTGGGGCCCTTCCTGTATGCGAAGCAGATGATGCTATTGCTGTTTTATGAGCTTCTGTGTTTTGATAAGGGTACCATTGCCATCGAACAGGGTGATGATGTAGATACCATCGGCAAGACCTTTGATGTCTATGGTCTTTGCCTCCTGTACATCTATGAGCGCCTTGCCATCGACACTGCTGATGAGTGCGCGTACCGATACAGGCGATATGATGTTCACCACATTGCTGGCAGGGTTGGGGAATATGCTTGCATCCACATCGTTGATGCTGGTAACGGCAGTGGGGCCTTTCCAGTCGGTGAGGACATAGGTAGCAGATACCGACTGGCAGCCATTGGTATCGGTAACGGCCACTTTGTAGTTGCCATTGCCGGTAACTGGTGTGCTCCATGATGTAGCGCCTGTAATGGGCAACAGGTCTTTATACCACTGGTAGGCGATATAGTAGTTGCCTGTGCGCACCGACGAACCATTGTAAGATACTATGGGGTTTGGCAGCGGTACGCTGCTCACCTCTATGACATTGGTGCTGATGGTGCAGCTACCCGGTACATTCACCACACAATGGTACAGTCCTACCGCGGCGGCAGTGAGCGTAGGCCCATTAGCGCCGCCTATAGGCGATCCATTGAACTGCCACTGGTAATTGAGCGCACTACCAAGGCCCGATACGCTGGTAGACAGCAATGCGCTACCGCCCCAGCAGAATTTGGCAGGGGTGAGCGCGAGTGTAGTAGCGCCGCTGATAACGGTAACAATGGTATCGGCATGGGTCATATCGCTGCAGCCGGTAGTAGGGTCGGTCACCATTACCCTATAGCCGCCGCCTGTGGTGGCCAGGTAGGTAGAATTGGTGGCAGCAGGTATGGGCGTGCCATTTTTATACCATTGGTAGTCGAAGCCCAGTGCAGCATCGAGCACTACGTTGCTGCCTATGCAGAACAGGCGGATACCGCCGGGAGTGATGCTGACATCGGGCAGTGGGTTCACTACCACGGCGAACGCTGTAGATGTAGCCGTACAACCTGCGGCATTGGTGACCACAACAAAGTAGTTCTCTGCCACTGTAGCGCTGTAAGCCATGCTTGTAGCCCCGGCTATAGCCCCGGTGGCATCGTGCCACTGGTAGGTATAGCCGGGGCCTGATGCTGCGGTGAATGTGACATTATCGCCATCGCAGATGGTAAGCGGACCGGAGGCCGATACGGCATTGGAAGGCAGTGCGCTTGCCGTAACAGCTACTGTAGATGATACCGCCCAGCAACCTGCCGGATTGGTAACGCGTACCGCATAGCTGCCAGATGTGGTGGCATTATAGGTATCACTAGTGGCGCCCGGTATGGCAGTGCCGCCAAGCTCCCACTGGTAGGTGAGACCTGCACCAGTATTGGCCTCCAGCACAACAGGGGTACCTGCGCAGGTAGCAGTGGTGCCGCCCGGTACAGTAATGGTGGCCGTAGCAGGAGTGACCGCAACGGTCATGGGTACAGATGTGGACGAGCAGCCGGATGCTACTATGACCTGTGCGTGGTAGCTACCTGCCGCTGATGTGATGAAGGTAGGGGAAACAGCGCCCGCTATGGGGCCTGCCGCATTGTACCACTGGTAGGAAACACCGGGCGATGTGCTGACGGTGAGTGTAGTGAAACCACCGGGGCAAAGTACAGTATCGCCGATGGCCGTGAGTATGGCCGGCGGTGCTGCCGATACAGTAACAGTAGTATTGACAGTGCAACCCGTAGAGGTCTGCGTATATGTGATGATGGACGTACCACCTGTGACACCGGTATATACACCCGTGCCCGATACTATAGTAGCCACAGATGTGGTGCCGCTGGCCCATGTGCCGGGCGTTGCACTATTGGTAAGTGTGGCGCTGGAGCCGGGGCACAATACCAGCGGACCGCCTATGGCAGGTGGTGGTGTATTTACCGTCATTGTGCGAACACGATAGCAAGAGTTAGCTATGGTATAGGTGATGTTGGCAGTGCCTGTGGCCGAACCTGTGACCTCGCCGGAAGCATTGACCGGTGCGGTGGTGGCATTGCTGCTGCTCCATGTGCCTGCCGGTGTAGAAGTGAGCGTGACCGTGGAACCAAGACATACCGAAGACGGGCCGGTGAATGCCGTAGGCAGGGAGTTGACCGTAACTATTCGGGTAACAAAGCAGCCACCACTGGTATAGGTGATAGTAGCAGTACCTGCCGATATGCCTGTGACCACACCGCCCGATGATACTGTGGCCACCAGTATATTGCCGCTGCCCCATGTGCCGGGAGTGCTGGTAGAGCTAAGTGTAGTAGTGGCGGCTATACATACGGTAGCAGTACCTGTGATGCCCGAAGGTAGCGGGTTCACAGTTACAGTGGCCGTTCTGATGCAACCATTGGTGCCGGTAACGGTTATTACCGATGTACCTGTGGCAACGCCCGTTACCACACCTGTAGTAGCATTTACTGTGGCTACTGTAGTGTTACCGCTGGTCCAGCTGGGGGTAGGCGCGGTAGTGCTGAGTGTAGTATTGCTATTGAGGCAAACAGAGAGCGAGCCTGTGATGTTACCTGGCAGTGCCTGTACGGTCACCTCCCTGGTGGCGGTACAACCCGATGTGGGCAGTGTATATGTGATGGTAGCATTGCCACCTGTAGTGATAACACCTGTTACCGAGCCCGATGAATTGACGGTGGCTATGCTGGTATTGCTGCTGCTCCATGTGCCGCTGCCTACGCTGTGGCTAAGCGTCTGCGACGTATTGGCACACATGATGGCCGTGCCGGTGACGGCCGCAGGAGCGGCATCTATCGTTGCTACGGTGGTGATATAGCAGCCTGTAGAGGTAGCCGTATAAGTGATGGTGGCCGTACCAACGTCCACTCCAGTCATACTGCCGGTACTTGCATCTATGGTAGCTATAGCCACATCAGAGCTGGCCCAGGTGCCGGTGCCAGATGTATTACTGAGCGTGGTACTATTGCCCACACATATGCGCGTATCGCCGGTAATGGCCGCAGGCAAGGCATTCACGGTTATGGGTGTATGGCTGGTGCAACCGAACGGCGTAGTGTATGTGATATCTGCCACTCCGGCGGCTACGCCCGTTACCACACCTGTAGTGCTGGCAACGGTGAACTTGGTGATATCGGCGCTAGACCATGTGCCGCCTGCCACCACATTGGCCATGGTGGTGGTAGTGCCCGGGCATACGGTGGCTGTGCCAGTGATGCTCTCTACAGAATCGACCGTTATGGTCTTCTCTGATGTACAACCCAGGCCCAATGTGTATATAACGGTATCGGTACCGGCGAGCAGCGAAGTGTATGTGCCTGTGCCCGCATCTATGGTGCCCAGTGTGGTGTGGATATTGCTCCACGCGCCGCCGAATGTGGCTGTTGCAAATGTGGAGCTTTCTCCGCGGCACAGCGCAGTATCGCCGGTGACGGGGGTAGCCACTATGGGTGCTACGGTAACCACTGCACTGGTATAGCAGGTAGGGGAAGAATAGATAATAGTGACAGTATCGGCCGATACGCCTGTGACCCAGCCCGAAGTATCGATCACGGTAGCTACTGCGGGGTTCATGCTGCTCCAGGTGCCATCGGTACTAAGGTGAGAGAGCTTTGTGTGTGACCCTATACAGGTATTGAGCTCCCCGGTAATGTCGGCGCAAATGAGGGTAACAGAGTAGTTGTCGAAATAGGCATTGAAGGCATCGGGGCCTGCACCCAGGTATTTAGCGCTGTAATTGGCATAGAAGCCAAAGGTGGTCATGGGTATGGATGTATAGGAGGCATCTACCACTACACCTACGGGCGTGAGTACACCCGATGAAGGCACAGAGAAGCCGCCGGTACCATCATCGCGTACAAAGAGCGTCCAGCGTGTGGTAGAGGGGTCGAACACTACACGAATGGTAGTATAGTTGGTAGGGGCGAAAAGGAAGGGACCGGACGAGATGATAGGCGTGACCGTACCCAGCAGGCCCCCGGTATACTTTACAAGCTGTACCCCGAAAAGCAGAGCGGGGTCGAACATAACTGCGTATCCGCTGCCGGCATTGCGTACATCGGGGTTATCGCAGGCCAGTATGGCCACGGCATTGTCAAAGCCATCGCCAAGGCCCGAGGGATCGAGGCCGGTACGCATATTGAACGTCCATGAGACGATCTGGGTATTGAGGCCGATAGTGGTATTGAAAGGCGTAGTATAGGTAGATAGCGGAGCCGTGGCCTGGGCGAACCCATTATTGATAAGCCCTACCGGTGAGGTGCCCACGCTGACCCATGGGGCCAGCTGATTGGGGGTGAGCAGGACGCTACCCGCAGAGCCACCTATCTGTACATTGGCAGAGCTGCCGGGGTTGAAATCGGTGTTGCCCGTGACCACCGTATAGCCTGCAGGAGCGAAGCCTGGAGGAGCGGTGAAGTCATCGCTGAAAACCGTTGTTTGTGCCAAAGCTAGCTGGCGACCGGCTAAAAGGGCAGCAATAAGAAAACAAAAACGTAACATTTTGGTCATGGCAGTATTACATTGATCTTGAAGAACAGCAAGGTACTAATAATAAACTAATTTACAAAAAAAATAATATATTGTTTATAATTCGTTGAGATGCAATTACTAGCAATAAATATAGGGTAAAGGCCGTCATACGATCGTAAATTGCAATATACCACAGTATACCGCCCGTACTATGTATGCTAACAAAGCCCTTACCTTTGTGCCCGTGATAGAACTGGCCATACATACAAGCACACACGCCTATGCGGTAGACCGTTTCCTGGGCAATGCCGCACGCACGCTGCACACTGTGGCCATACAGGTGAACAATGCCGTGACGGCAGAGCGCATAGAGGTGTTGCTACAGGGCGATGAGACGCCTGCCGAGGACAGGGGCATGCTATTCCTGTACCCGGTAGACGATAACAGGTATTGCCTGCAACTGTGCTACATACAGTATGCCGACCAGCCTAGTGCGGCGCCTGTGGTGTACTCGTTTCGCTTTTTGCCAGACTTCTTTACACAATTCTCTGCCGAGGCGCTGACGGCCAACAGGCCGTTCCGCTTTGATGAGACGACAGAGATGCAATTCACGGTATGTACGCGATCGCGCGCGCTGTTGCAGCAGGTAGAGCAGGAGTCGCAGGCCACACCGCTGATACGGTCGCTGATGTATACCGAGCATGCTATGCACCTGCTGCGCCGTGCGCTGGAGTGCATCACACTGCCCTTTGCGCCTTGCCAGGTGCCTGCGTGCCGCTTCCTGGCATACGAAAGCGAGCGCGAGAAGATAGAACTGGCACGACAGATAATAAACGACAGCCTGGACCAGCCGCTGACCATACGCGAGCTATCGCGCAAGGTGGCCATGAACGAGTGCTACCTGAAAAAGGGCTTCAAGGCCATAACCGGCAATACGATACACGAATACCAGCAATCGCGCCGCATAGACCGGGCCAAAGAGCTGCTGCAACAGCAGGGCCTGTCGGTAACGGATGTGGCCAATACGCTGGGCTATAGCAGCATATCGCACTTCAGCACTGCCTTCAAGAAGATGACGGGCATGAAGCCATGCGAGCTGCTGGCATGACCCTCTTGTCAATTCGTTAAAGGCAATTGGTTAAAAGGGTAAAGAGGTAAAAGGTTAAAAGGTTTCCGTGTGATAGGGTTAAAGGGGTAAAAGGTCCCTGTTATCTGGTGTTCTCTTCTTCTTTCTCTTAGAATATTTTCAATAGAAAAAGGTGCCAACTTAACATTGGCACCTTTTGACTATTTAACCTTTTACCCCTTTAACTATTTAGTTATCCTTCCGATCTTTCCTTCTCTATCTTACCGCGGCGCATGGGATTAGCGGTGTTCTCGGCATAGTTGGCGCGCTGGCGCAGCAGATCGAGCGCCTGGAAGACCGCTTCGCGGAGCGATGAGGGATCGGCGATGTCTTTGCCTGCTATATCGAATGCGGTACCATGATCGGGCGAGGTGCGCACGATGGGCAGGCCTGCGGTATAGTTCACACCCTCGCCCTTGGCCAGTGTCTTGAAGCCTACAAGGCCCTGGTCGTGGTACATGGCCAGCACACCATCGAACTGTGTGTAGTGGCCGCTGGCAAAGAACGCATCGGCGCTGTAGGGGCCGAACACAAGGGCGTCCTTCTGCTTGTAAGCCTCTACCACGGGGCGTATGATGGTCTGCTCCTCAGAGCCTATCTGCCCTTCGTCGCCGGCATGTGGATTGAGGCCCAGCACGGCTATGCGCGGCTTGTCTACCCCGAAGTCCTTGATGAGGGCCTCGCGCAGTATGTTCAGCTTGTTCTGCAGCAGCTCTTTGGTGATGGCGCCCGCTACCTTTGATATGGGTATATGCTCTGTGGCCAGGGCCACGCGCAGCGAATGGCTGTAGAGTATCATGAGCACATCCTTTGCTCCGAATTTCTCTTTGAAGAAGGGCGTATGGCCTGTATAGGGAAAGTCGGGCAGGTTGGTATTGCTCTTGTGTATGGGGGCGGTGACAATAGCATCGAGCTGGCCATCCTTCAGGCACTGGGTGGCCACCATCAGTGAGCGCACGGCATATTTGCCACCTATATCGGTGAGCACACCCGGCTGTATGGGCACATCCTCTTCCCAGCAGTTGAAGATATTGACCTGCTTGGGGTTGAGCTTGGTAAGGTCCTTCGTACTATTGAAGTTGATGACCACGTCGGCCGTGAGCTTGCGGTAGAAATTGATGACCTTGTTGGACGAGAATATGACCGGGGTGCAGAGGTCGAGTATACGGTTGTCGGCAAAGGTCTTTATGATGACCTCTGTGCCTATACCGTTGAGGTCGCCCGTGGTGATGCCTATTACCGGTTTTTCGCTATTTGTATGCATGAGTTGGTGCTATAAGGTTATTCAATTATTTGCCATAGTGCATAAGGAAGTCTAGCAGCATGCGGATGCCGCAGCCCGTGCCGCCTGAGGCCACATAGCCTTTCTTTGCGGTAGCGAAAGATACGCCTGCTATATCGAAGTGCATCCACGGATAATCGGTGAAGTGCTGCAGGAACTTGCCGGCCGTCATGGCACCGCCTGTAGGGCCGCCTATGTTCTTTATATCTGCTACGTCAGAGCGTATCTGGTCGCCATACTCATCCCATAGGGGAAACTCCACCAGGCGCTCGTACTGCCTGTCGCCACTGGTGCGCAGGGCCTGTTTCACATCATCGCCCGCAGTGCCCATGCACACTATACCATGCTCGCCCACCGCTGCTGAGGCAGCGCCTGTGAGCGTAGCGAAATCAATGACCAGCTCGGGCTTGTAGCGCTTGGCCCAGTGCAGGGCATCGGCCAGTATCATGCGGCCCTCGGCATCGGTGTTCAGCACCTCTACCGTGGCACCGCTATACATGCGTATCACATCGCCGGGGGTATATGCTTCCTCTCCGGGGCGGTTATCGGTAGCGGGTACAAGGGCTATGACGTGCAGGGGTAGCTGCATACGCGCTATGGCATACATGCTGCAGCTTACCACGGCTGCGCCGCTCATATCGCTCTTCATACGGTCCATAGAGTTCGGGGTGGGCTTCAGCGACAGGCCGCCGGTATCGTATACCACGCCCTTGCCTACCAGCACTATGGGCTTTTTGTTCAGCGCCTTTTTAGGCACATACTCCATAATGGTAAATGTAGGCGGCTGCTTGCTGCCCATGTTCACGGACAGGAGGCCGCCCATCTTTTCCTTTACTATGCGCGCCTTGTTGAGCACCGTTACCTTGAAGCCTGCCTCGCGGCCCAGCTCGCCTATCTCTTTCGATAACTGCTCTGCCGAGAGGAAGTTCACAGGCTCGTTCACGAGGGTGCGTGCTTTGTATATAGCATCGATAGTGACCTGCAGTTGGGTCACCTCTTTGAGCGTGGCAGAATCTTTGGCAATGAATATGCGTAGCAGCGAGTTGGTGAGCTTCTTTGCCTCGGTACGGTACTTGAGGAACTGGTAAGAGGCCAGTGCTGCACCCTCGGCCACCAGCAGGGCGGCATTGGCAGTAGCAGAAAGGTTGGCAATGGCTACCTCTGCCATCTTGTATTTATTGCATACCGACTGGAGGTCGGCACCGGCCTTGCGAAATGCATCGCCGGTCTGCGCTGCGGTCTTTTTGGGCTTCACCATTAGAATGAACTGGTAGCCACCATACTTGTTGATGGTGACGAAGGTCTGCTCGGCGGCCAGGCTGTCGGCCGCATACTTGCTTTCTTCGGCAGAGAGGCCCTGTACCTCGTTCAGTTTATCTGCGCTATCTAGTATCCATGCCCTGGAGGCAGTGGCTTTTTGCTGTATCTTGATCTCCATGCTGTGTAAGCGTATAATGGGCGAAGGTAACGTTAAGATGAAAAAGTAAAAAAGTAAAAGTAAAAAAGGGTATACGGCCTTATAGGTACTATGCAGGGGCCAAGTTCGTACTTTTGCGCAGTGTATACTTTAAAGAAAAGCCTGGGACAGCACTTTCTGCATGACGAGAACATGTGCCGGAAGATAGTGGCGCAGGTGCGACGCACCCCCGGCATGCGCCTGCTGGAAGTAGGCCCCGGCGGCGGCGCCATAACCAAGTACCTGCTGGAATGGCCCGATGTGGACTACAAGGCCATAGAAGTGGACGAAGAAAAGGTAGTGTACCTGAACAAGACCTACCCCGCCATAGCAGGCAAGGTGATACTGGCCGATATACTAAAGGCCGAAGTGCCTTTCGAGGGGCATTTTTCGGTGATAGGGAACTTTCCGTACAATATATCGTCGCCTATACTCTTTCGTATGCTGGAATGGGAGCCGCAGGTAGATGAGATAATAGGCATGTTCCAGAAAGAGGTGGCGCAGCGGGTGGCCGCAGGGCCGGGATCGAAGACGTATGGCATACTGAGCGTACTGATGCAGGCGTTCTTCACGGTGGAATACCTGTTCGATGTACATGAGAACTGCTTTACCCCGCCGCCTAAGGTGAAAAGCGGTGTACTGCGGTGTACCAACATACAGAACCCGCACGGTATAGACAACAAGAGAAAATTCATAAACCTGGTGAAGACGGCCTTCAACCAGCGGCGCAAGACCCTGCGCAACGCCCTGAAGGGCCTGTTGCCGGCCGAGGCGCTGACAGACCCGTATATGGATAAGCGTGCCGAGCAACTGTCTGTAGCCGACTTTGTGACCTTATATAGAAGATATGTACAGCCCTGATCATATGCCCAAAGTGCTGATAGCGGCCCCGGTACATGATGTGCTGATAGATGGGCTGAAAGAGATTGGTTATCAGTGTGTTATGCAGGAGCAGATAACGCAGGCGACGGCTTTGGGGCTGGTGGGCGATTGTGAGGGCATCATCACATCGACCCGGCTGCAGCTGGACAGGGAACTGATAGATGCCGCGCCCCGCCTGCGCTGGATAGGCCGTATGGGCAGCGGTATGGAGGTGATAGATGTGGCCTATGCCGCCCAAAAGGGCATAACCTGCCATGGCAGCCCCGAGGGCAACTGCAATGCCGTGGGGGAACATGCGCTGGGCATGCTGCTGGCGCTGGTACGGCGAATAACATGGGCCCAGTGCGAGATGCAGGCAGGTGTATGGAAGCGCGACGAGAACCGCGGCATAGAGCTGGAAGGCAAGACCGTGGGCATAATAGGATATGGGCATACGGGGCAGGCATTCGCGAAAAAGCTGAGGGGCTTTGATGTGCGGATAATGGCCTATGATAAATACCGTACAGCACCTGTACCCACGCCGGTGGAAGCCTGTACCGATATTGCCGATATATACAGGGAGGCCGATATAGTGAGCTTTCATGTGCCGCTGCAGGCCGATACCGTACACTACTGCAACGAGGCCTTCATAGCCGCCATGCAAAAGCCTTTTATACTGGTAAATACATCGCGCGGGCAGGTGGTGGACACCCCGGCGCTGCACAACGCCCTGCTGACGGGCAAAGTGATAGGGGCCTGCCTTGATGTCTTTGAGCAGGAGCCGATAACAAAAGCGCAGGGCGAACTGCGCAATATCATCGGTACAATGATACGCATGCCCAACGTGATCCTCACCCCCCATATAGCGGGATATACGCACGAGGCCCTCTACAAAATGAGCCATGTACTGCTGCAAAAAATAGCCGGAAAGGCCTGATATAACAGAGAAAGAACGCAACCGTAACTTTTTTTTAAGAAATACCCAAGATGGGGGTATCATTTTTCGTCTATATAGTGTGACCAGATGGTTTTTTGCGTATACAAAAAGTATCTGGGAACTACGGGTGAAAAGAAAATAATTATGTTGGGAAATGTGATCTTTAACAGATTTTTTTATCTTTACGCCTCATTTGCTAATAATTTATTAATATAGGATATGATACGTAAACTACGTTACCTGCTGTTTTTTGTCTTTATCGGCCTATCAGCATTTGTGTATGCCCAGGGAGAGATCTATGGAACGGTGCTGGATGAGAAGAAGCAACCTGTGATAGGCGCTATCGTCAATGTATCTCTGGGCGGTATAGTAAAGGGTGGTGCTGCTACCGATTTCGACGGTAATTACCTTATCAAACCACTCGATCCCGGTACATACAACCTTACTGTTCAGTATACCGGTTTTGCAAAGACCGAAGTGACAGGTATAATGGTGAGCAACGGCAGGGCCACCCAGAACGTGACCCTGGTACCGGCTACATCTACAACGCTGGGTACGGTGACCATCACTTATAAAAAGCCCCCCTTCAACAAGGATGGTATAGGTATCACCTATGATGCCAAGGATATAAAGGCGCTGGCCACTACCGAGGTAACGGATATAGGCAGCCTTACGCCGGGTGTATACCAGTCGCAGCGTGGTAAGGGTACCAGCATAGGCGGCGCCCGTAAGACAGGTACACTGTACATAATAGACGGTGTGCAGGTACAGAACATAGGCGAAGAGGCCAATACCGGTATCAATATGTCGCAGAACGCGATAGAGCAGATGGAGGTGATCACATCGGGCATACCTGCGAAATATGGTGACGTATCGGGTGGTGTGGTGAGCATCACTTCGAGGGGTGTGGCCAGGAAGACATCGGGTAGTGTGCGTGTACAGCAGTCGGTAGACGGTTACAACAACAGGCTGGTGAACTTCTCTGTAGCAGGCCCTCTGTACAAGAAAAGGATAGACAGTGTGACAAAGAAACCCGTACTGGGCTTTGCGCTGAGCGGTGACTGGTATGACGACCACAACAGGTACCCTACCTATGACAAGCAGTGGGTAGTGAAGGACGATGTGAAAAGGAACCTGGAAGAGAGGCCACTGCAGATAGTATCGGACAATACCGGAGCGAGGGTATATAACTACTCTTCTAACTATATCACCTTCAAGGATATGGAGCAGAGGAAGATACAACCCCGCAACAGGACACAGGAAATGCGCTTTAACGGCAAGCTGGACTACCAGGTGGCAGACAACCTGCGCGTGATAGGCGGCGGTATGGTGAACTATGTAGTGGATGATGAATATAGCCGCCAGGGAAGCCTGATGGCCCCCGAGGCTACTTTCAGCCGCAGGGACCTCACTACCCGTGGTTTTATACGCTTTACACAGAAGTTCGGTAAGATGAACGATACATCGGCCCGTAACAACATCATTTCTAATGCGTTCTACAGTGTTCAGGCCGACTTCCAGAGGACCTCTACCGGTCGTCAGGACCCTAACTTCAAGAAAGATATATTCAAATACTCTTATGTAGGTAAGTTCGCCGACAGGCCCAGGACCAATATATATGGTTTCAATACGGACTCTATAAGCGGCAAGCAGGGTATAGTGCTGTTGGGCTCGGCCTCTAACGGTTACGACTTCACACGCTCTGAACTGAACCCCGTACTGGCCAACTATACTACACAGTACTACAACTCGCTGGAAGGTAATGTACCTGCGAACATACTGACCATACAGGCAAATAACGGTATGGCCAACGGCGACCAGCCACGTCCTACCTACAGTGCCAACGGTGTAGGTCTTTTCAACAGCCCCGGCTCATCACCCACTTACTATCAGACATTCAACTCTGACCAGTACGCACTGGACGTGAATGCCTCTTTTGACCTGAACACCGGCAAAACAAGGCATGCTATCGAGTTCGGTCTGTACTACCAGCAGCGTATCATCAGGTCTTATGCCGCACAGGCCAACCTGGGTGGTACACAGTCTATATGGAACCAGATGAGGAACCTGGTAAGCTCTGTAGACAACCAGAACCTGAGGCTGGATAACCAGAATCCCATCTTCCGTGTGAACGGTAAGGATTATACATATGTATCGAGCGGCGTAGTAGGCCAGGGTACTTTCATAGACAATGCTACCGGCAACCCTGCCAACATCATCCCCGGCCCTATGGATACTATCTACTACAACCTGAAGAACGTAGGTACAAGTTCTTTTGACAAGAACCTGCGTAAGAAACTGGGCGTGGCCGATAATGCTATGATAAACATAGACAACCTGGACCCCAGCACTTTCTCTCTTGACCTTTTCTCTGCCGACGAGCTGCTGAACCTGAGCGGTAACTCATTCGTAGGCTACTATGGTTATACTTATACAGGTGCCAAGCAGACAGGTACAGTGAACTTCAACGACTTCTGGACACAGAAGAACGAAAGGGGTGAATATACACGTCCTATAGGTGCATATGCTCCTACCTACATAGCAGGTTATATACAGGACAGGTTCAACTACAAGGATATCAACTTCAACATAGGTTTCCGCGTGGACCGCTACTCTGCCAACACGAAGGTGCTGAGAGACCCTTATTCTCTGTACCCTGTTACTACTGTAGGCCAGGTGTCTGGTGCACAGAACTTTGTAAATGGCGGTGCTCACCCATCTAACATTGGTAACGACTATGTGGTATATGTGAACGATAACAACTCATCTAATCCTACCATCATCGGTTACCGCGATGGCAACAACTGGTACGACCCTACCGGCAAGCTGATACAGGACCCATCACTGCTGAAGCAGTATTCTGATGGCCGCGACCCTCAGCCTTTCATCCAGTCTCAGTACAAGGATATAAAGATGACGGACAGCAACTTCAACCCCAACCTGTCTTTCACCGACTACCAGCCACAGGTCACCATCATGCCTCGTATACAGTTCTCTTTCCCTATATCTGACGTGGCCAACTTCTATGCACACTACGATATATATGCACAGAGGCCTTATCCTACCAGCCTGGGTAATGCTACTGCATGGGATTACTTCAACTTGTCTGCCGCAGCGCCCACAGGTGTGATAGCTAACGCCAACCTGAGGTCTCAGAAGACGTTCGACTACGAAGTAGGTTTCCAGCAGAAACTTACCGACCACTCTGCCCTTACCCTGTCGGCTTTCTACAAAGAGCGTAAGGACATGATAGCTATAGTACCATATGTATATGCATATCCGTACACTTACCAGACCTATGGCAACCGCGACTTCTCTACAACAAAGGGTTCTACCATGCTGTATGACCTGCGCGCTACCAACCACCTGAAGATGACGGTATCTTATACCCTGCAGTTCGCAGAAGGTACAGGATCGAGCTACAACAGCGGCCGTGGCCTGCTGAACAACCTGATACAGGAAGGTCTGCCTAACCTGCGTTATGTAACATTCCTGGATGTGGATTCAAGGCACATCATAGCTGCTAACGCAGACTTCAGGTTCAATGAAGGTGAAGGCCCTGTAGTAGGTAAGAACCACATACTGCAGAACGCCGGCGCCAACCTGATACTGAGGACGAGGAGCGGTGAGCCTTATACAAGGTACTCTGACGCCCTTGGCCAGACAGTGGTAGGTGGCGTGAACGGTGCAAGGCTGCCATGGCACTTCGGTATGGACCTGCGCCTGGACAAGGATTTCGCTCTGAAATTCGGCAGGAAAGGCGATGCTGCTGAAGGCAAGATGCCTAAGCGCGTAAAGTATGTAAAAGGTATAGTGATGATAAACAACCTGCTGAACACACGCGAAGTACTGGGTGTACACGGCTTCACAGGCCGTACGGATGACAACGGTTACCTGGTGTCTTCTTTCGGTCAGCAGTTCGTACCTCAGCAGATCAGCCCTCAGTCTTACAACGACCTGTATACCATATACATGAACAACCCTGCATTCCTGAACTATGCAAGGACAGTATCGCTTGCAGTTGAATTTAACTTCTAATAATAATATATAATCATAGGTTATGATGCTTAGAAATAAAATACAGTTTTTACGCGCTATGGTGCTGCTGGGAGCAGGGGTGCTAGGTATTACCGGTGGGGTAAGCGCGCGAGAGAACGTAGGAAAACGCGACCCTAAAGCCCAGCAACTGAAGTCCACTGCTTCGGGTTGCCAACCTTCGGTATCGTCTATAGACCTTGATATCAATAACGTACGCGCCCGCCTGATGACCGGTGGCGATATGTGGTGGAACAATGGTGCCGGTAATGCTGCTTATGAGATACCTAAGGGATCGGGCAGGCATTCACAGTTCGCTGCATCTTGCTGGATAGGTGGTTATGATAAGCAGGGTCAGCTAAAGGTAGCCGCACAGACCTACCGCCAGGATGGTAACGACTACTGGCCGGGAGCGCTGGACGACCAGGGCAAGATAACCTCGGAAAGCTGTCAGGTATGGGACCATTTCTGGAAAGTGGACAGGTCTACCATCAACAGGTTCAAACAGGCCTATAAGATAGGCGCCGACATAAAGGCTTCGGATTATGAGGTTATCAATACATGGCCGGCCGTTGGCAACAACAACGTAGTGGGCAATGGTGGCAAGATAACCCTTAACCCTGTCAATACATACGCACCCTTCATAGACGTGAATGGCGATGGCAGGTACCAGCCTGAAGAAGGTGAATATCCCGATATAAAGGGCGACCAGTACATATGGTGGGTGTTCAACGATGCGGGTAACGTAAAACAGCAGTCTCTTACCGCCGCTATGGGCATAGAGGTGCAGACCAGCGGTTTTGCATACGCTACACAGGACTTCCTGAACAATGCCACTTTCTATAACTACCGTGTGATAAACCGTGGTACGCTGACGATAGACAGTACCTACATAGCTGTGTGGGACGATGCCGATCTTGGCTACTACATGGATGACTTCATAGGTTGCGATACGGCAAGAGGTTTGGGTATCCTTTATAATGGTAGCAATAACGACGGCCAGATAGCAGGTAACCCCGCTAACAGCTATGGTCTGAATCCTCCGCAGATAGCGTTGGATTATTTCCAGGGCCCTAAGCGTCCTATAAAGATCAATGGCAAGGATACTATTGAACAGTTGAAGATGACGAACTTCACTTACTACAACAATGACCCCAGTATCATAGGTAATCCTACCAACGGTATACAGATATACTACTACATGACAGGTTCTATCAGGAACGGTCAGCGTTTCTCTTATGACTATACCGGACCCGCAGTGCCTTCAAAAGGCTATGGTGCCGGTCCTGTTTCGAATTATGTGTTCTGGGGCGATCCTTCGGATAACACACAGTGGTCCGAGTGTGCCTGCGGTAACAACCCCGGCGACCGTCGCTTTGTGTTCTCTTCCGGACCCTTCCAGCTGATACCCGGTGCTATAAACGATATCACCTTCGGTACGGTATGGGCTGCAGGCCAGGGCGGTTGTCCTTCTGCTAACTTTAAGACCATAAAGAACATAGATGACGGTGCCCAGGCACTGTTCGATAACAATTTCAAGACCATAGAAGGCCCCGAGGCTCCAAGGCTTGTGGTGCGTGAGCTGGACAAGAAGCTGATATTCTACATGGTGAATGACTATGGCAGCAATAACTATGGTGAGAACTACGGCCGTAGCGATGGTAAATACAACGATTCGCTGCTGTACCACCAGGTAGTAGTGAAATCGAAAGGTGTGAGCATCGACTCTCTCTATAAGTTCCAGGGTTATCGCGTGTTCCAGCTGGCCAACAGCCAGGTTACTGCTGCGGAAATATTCGACCCCAATACGGGTGAAGTGGACGAGAGCAAAGCGAAGGAAGTATTCCAGTGCGATGTCGCGGACAGCATTTCGCAGATAGTGAACTATGTGAAGAGCATAAGCGTGAGCGATACCACACATGCTGCACAGATAAAAGTAAAAGGCAGGGATAGTGGCATAGTACACAGTTTCCAGCTGACACAGGACGCCTTTGCTACCGGCAACGATAAGCGTTTTGTGAACTACCGCAACTACTACTTCGTAGCTATAGCTTATGCATATAACAACTTTGCCAGCTTCAATCCAAAGAACACCGTAAATACACAGGATGTTCCTTACCTGGCCAGCTCGCACGGTGCAGGTGGTACAGAGATAAAGGTAGTAACGGCCCTGCCAAACCCTGCCAACGGAGCCATGGGCGATGTGATAAATTCTGATTATGGCGCAGGTGTGATAGTGAAGAGGATACAGGGTACAGGTAACGGTGGCAATGATGTAAAGCTGGATGAGGCTTCGGAAGAAGAGGCGCTGACCAAGAACGCCGTTGCCCAGCCTACATACCAGGCCGGCTTCTCTCCTATAGACGTGAAAGTGGTAGACCCTGTAAAAGTACCTGCAATGGATTGGGTACTGCAGATACACGGTACCAATACGATACTGGGTGTTGGTGCAGCGGCTATACCCGGTGGTATAGATGCAACTTCGGGTTCATGGACACTTACAGGTTATAAGGATGGAGCGGTAGCTGATGTGATATACAGCGAGCGTGACCTCGGTACGCCTAACGAGCAGATACTGGAGAAATACGGTATATCTGTAGACATCAGGCAGGTAGCACATCCCGGTAGTAAGATAAAGAATACCAAGAATGGCTATATAACTTCTGATGTAAAATTCAATAATCCTGAACAGCCTTGGCTGTGGGGCGTACAGGACGAAAGCGACAGTAGCTTTGCTAACTGGCTGAGGTCTGGTGCAGTGAGCCACTTCAACTCTGTATCGTCTACCAACCCATGCTATTTCAATGACTTCGCGATAGGTACCAACTATGTGGATGAGAAAGGCCAGTTCGCATCTATGTTCGCCGACTTCACGCCAATGAAGTCGACATGGGGCCCTTATGGTCTCTCCGCTTACTGGTATGACGGTGGCACCTTCCAGTCGGGTACAGGCTCATTCGCAGTGTGCGGTCACCATATAGGTGCGCACAAGCAGACCCTGAACAACATCAAGTCTATGACCGATGTGGACCTGGTATTCACCAAAGACAAGTCTAAATGGACAAGGTGCGCTGTGATAGAGACACAGGAAGATACAGCTCTTGCAGAGAACAAGGGGAGGAAGTTCTACCTGCGCAAGCACAAAGGCTGGAACCTGGAAGTAAGTGGAGATGGTAATTCACCTGTTTACTCTGAGAGCGCTGATGATGAAGGTATGTCATGGTTCCCCGGTTATGCCGTCAACCCTACCACAGGCGAAAGGCTGAACATTGTATTCGGTGAGGACTCTTACCTGTCTTCTGACCAGGGCGACGATATGATCTGGAACCCCGCTGCTCCTAAGGGTAACAACGGTTTCAATCCTTTCGATAACTCTATAGAGTTCGGCGGGAAGCACTATACATACGTTCTCACAACGAAATACGATAGCTGTAAAGAATTCGTGAGCAATGTGAAGAGGGCCACACCTAGCAATACATTCCTGAGGACAGCTTATTCTACATTCCAATGGGCAGGTATACCAATGCGTAACCCACTTGTGAAGTACCTGTCTCTGCAGGAGGGTCTGATACCTACTACCACAAGGCTGAGGTTCAGGGTAGACAGGCCTTATATGTCTTATGCTGCAGTAGACTCTAATAGCGCGTTCGCTAAGCCAGGTACCAACCTGAAAGCAGGTGAGTGGACAAACCCATACTATACTTTCAGCACGAAGGATATGGCCAAGTCGGACCTGGTGGACAACCAGCAGAGGGACACAGTACTTGATAAGATACTGGCCGTGCCTAACCCATACTATGGTTACTCTGGCTACGAGAAAGCAGGCAGCCGCTACGATACCAAGATCAGGATAATAAACCTGCCTGCAAGGGCCAGTGTGAACATCTACACACTGGATGGTATACTGGTGCGTTCTCTGTCGAAGAGCGATCCCGGTGTTCCGTACCTTGATTGGGATATACGCAACACTGCAGGCCTGCCTGTGGCCAGCGGCATGTACCTGATACATGTGAGAGCTGAGGGCATAGGGGAAAAGGTGATCAAATGGTTCGGTTCGCTGCGCCCGCTAGACGTGACCCAGTATTAATACAGATCTTAGTTCCGGGCGGATATCCGCCGCCCGGAACAATAAATAATCATTCAACTTACTTATGAAACAAGGATCAATAAAATCAGTTGTTACCATACTTGCAGTAGGTATGTCTCTGAGTGCAGTAGCAGGTAATAAGGACCGTTCCGGCCAGGCAGGTGCACCCGAGCTATCTATCAATCCATGGGCGCGCACTACCGGTGTCTTCGGTATCAATACGCCACACATCACGGGTGTAGAGGCCATGAAGACCAATATAGCGGGTCTGGCGGCCGTGAGCGGTACGGATATAGGTGTATCGCGCGGACAATACCTCGCAAATACCGGTATCAACATCAATAACATAGCTGTAGGCCAGAAGATAGGAGAGGCAGGTGCCATAGGTATCAACCTTATGTCTATGAACTTTGGCGAGATAGTGAGCACCGAATACAACATGCCGGAAGGCTTCGGCACTTTCCGCCCACAGTTCCTGAACCTGCAGCTGGGCTATGCCAAGCAGTTCTCATCGCATGTGAACGCAGGTGCGGCCATCACCTATGTGTCTGAGCAGGTGGGCAACGTGGGTGCGCTGGGCGTGGCCTTTGAAGGTGGTATACAGTATGTTACCGGTAAGAGGGATAACTTCCACTTCGGTATCACGCTGCGCAACCTGGGCAGCAACATGCGCTTTACAGGTACCGGTTTTTCTGTGAATGCCGACAAGCCGCAAAGCTCTCCGTCTTTCGTGGTGTCGCAGCAGTATCCTACCGAAAAATTCGGTATGCCTACATACCTGAACTTCGGTATATCTTATGATATATACCTGGACGAGCATCATATAACCGGAAAGGACAGCCTGCCCAAGCATAAGCTGACGGGTATAGCCAACTTCCAGTCGAACTCTTTCAATAACGACTACCTGGGTGTAGGTGCAGAATACAGTTTTAAGGATATGTTCCTGCTGCGTGCTGCTTACCGTTACGAAAAAGGTATAGGTAACCTGGAGAAGACCACTACCATGTACTCCGGCATAGCTGCGGGCGCTACAGTGCAGAAGCGCTTTGGTGAGGATAACAAAGGTCCGCTGGTAGCCATAGATTACTCTTACCGCCCTACGCAGCGCCCTGCGAACGGTGTGCATATGATATCGATACGTTTTTCGCGTTAACTATATTTTTGTATTTTTACCATTGCAACGCTTCTGTTATGCAGAGGCGTTGTATTTTTTTTCTATACCGAATAAAAAAGTTGAATTATGTCTGATCTGAATTACCTGACCAAAGAGACACTTGCCCAGATGAAGGACGAGCTGAACAAGCTGAAGACGACGGGCCGGGCCGAAATAGCCAGGCAGATAGCTGAGGCCAGGGAAAAGGGCGACCTGAAGGAAAATGCCGAATATGATGCTGCCAAGGAAGCGCAGGGCCATCATGAGGCGAAGATCGCGCAGCTGGAAAGCGCCATAGTATCGGCACGCGTAATAGATGCAAAGGACATCGATACCAGTAAAGTGTCGATACTGAGCAAGGTGACCGTGACGAATATGGGCAATAAGAAGACCGTGGTATACCAGATAGTTTCGGAAAAAGAGGCCGATCTGAAGCTGGGGAAGATATCGTCTACATCGCCGATAGGCAAGGGCCTGCTGGGCAAGCAGGTGGGTGAGGTGGCCGAGGTGCAGGCGCCCAGCGGTACATTCAAATTCCGTATAGAAAGCATAACTATCTAAGCTATGCCTACCATTTTTTCTAAGATCATAGCCGGAGAGATACCCTCTTATAGAATCGCAGAGAACGAAGACTTCTTTGCCTTCCTGGATATATTCCCCATACGCGAGGGACATGTACTGGTAGTGCCTAAGACCGAAGTAGACAAGATCTTTGATGTAAGTGACGAGTTGCTTGCCAAATGGCTGGTATTTGCAAAGCCTATAGCGCGTGCTATAGAAAAGGCATTTGCCTGCAACAGGTGTGGTATAAGTGTGATAGGGCTGGAAGTACCGCATGCGCATATGCACCTGGTGCCTATAGACTCTGCCGACGACCTGAACTTTACCCGCGCGAAACTGAAGCTGTCGCCGGATGAGCTAAAAGACGTGCAGCGCAGGCTTCTTGAGGCCATGGCACAATAAATGAGGAATGTTAATTGTAATTGCACCTTCCTTTCATTTACCCGGTGGTGTGCGTTTGTATAGTATATTTGCCCGGTCACCTATAGCAAATTTTTAAGATTGAAATATCGTAACGCCTTATTGATAGTATTGCTGATAGTGGTCGCAGACCAGGTATCGAAGATCTGGATAAAGACACACTTTGCTAACGGCGATGATGTGCGGGTCATAGGCGACTGGTTCAGGCTGCACTTCATAGAGAATGAAGGTATGGCCTACGGCATGAAGCTGAGCGAATCGCCTATAGGTAAGATAGTATTGTCGTCCTTCAGGCTGGTGGCCGTGATATTTGGCTTCTACCTGCTGAAAAGGCTGATAGAAAAGGGGTATGGGCGCGGTATGCTGATATGTGGCGCGCTGATACTGGCCGGCGCCATGGGCAACCTGCTGGATAGCATGTTCTACGGCCTTATCTTCAGCGAAAGTCCTTATTCCTGTTTCTCGGGCAACTACGACAGCATGCAGCACCTGCTGCAGAACCACAACAGGGAGGCCGTAGCACACTTCACACAGTTCGGCAAGGGATATGGGTCGTTCCTGCAGGGCAGGGTGGTAGATATGTTCTATTTCCCCATCATAGAGACCACACTACCCCGCTGGGTGCCTTTCTGGGGAGGGCGTAATTTTGTCTTCTTCGAGCCGGTGTTCAACCTGGCCGATGCAGCTATATCGATAGGTATCATCACGCTGCTGCTGTTCCAGAAAAAGCTGATGCACCATACGGGTATGCCGCAGCAGGATGCAGTGGCCACCAATAATGATACGAATGCCACGGTATCGTCGTAAATTAGACCTATGATATCGCAGGATAAGCCATCATCGCCATCGCAGGAACAGCCGGAAGAAGGCATGCTACCCATTACCGTATGGCTTGCTGGCCGCAGCTACCGCATACGCATAGAGCCGGGCGAGGAATCAGAAGTGCGTAAGGCGATAAGACTGGCCGATCAGAAGATAACAGAGCTGCGTACCCACTATGCAGGCAAGGACGACCAGGATTTTATAGCTATGTGCCTGCTGAGCTATGCTACAGACAGTGCCATACATGTGTTCAGCGATCCGGTACTGCAGGATGAGATAAAGAAACTAAGCAACAAGATAGACAGGGCACTGCGCAACTCGGGGAAGGAAGAAGAGTAAACGCTACATCATACCAGTGCATCGGCCATTACCTCCATACGCGAACCACGCGAACCCTTGATGAGTATAGCGCTATCCTGCGGCTGGTGAGCCCGCACATAGGCTGCGGCCTCGGTACTGTCTGCGAACCACCTGAGGCCATTCTGCAGGCCACTGAACTCCTTACCTACCAGTATCACATCTTTCCATTCGTAGCTATTTATAAGGGTCACAAGCGCGCGGTGTTCATCGGCCTCGGCAGGGCCCATCTCCTTCATTGCTCCTATCCATAGTATCCTGTTATTAAGGGGCGAAGCAGCGAAATTGGTTATAGCGGCCTGCATGCTGGATGGGTTGGCATTGTAGGCATCCAGTATCACCTTGTTGGTACCCTTCTGTATCCACTGAGAGCGGCTGTTATCGGGCATGTATGCCTCTATAGCGGCCTTGATGGCAGTGGGGGCTATACCGAAATGCAGGCCTACAGCAATGGCCGTCAATACATTGGGGAAATTGTAAGCGCCTACCAGGTGGGTATCTATCCGTACATCGGTACCCGTATGGGAGAATACTACGCTAAGGAAGACATCTTTCATTACCGGGCTACCGGTATAGGTAGCATTACCGGCGCCATAGGTGACCTGCTGCACCACACCTGCGGCCATTTGCTGCAGGTATTCCATATCGGTATTGCGAAAGACGGTGCCATTATGTGTGCGCAGGTAGTCGTATAGCTCGCCCTTGCCTTTACGCACGCCTTCTTCGCCGCCAAAACCCTCTATGTGCGCCTTGCCGCAATTGGTGATGATACCATGTGTAGGCTCTGCTACGAGGCAGTAACTTTCTATTTCCTTCTGGTGATTGGCGCCCATTTCCACTACGGCCACCTGTGCATCTTTCTGTATCTGCAGCAGGGTAAGGGGAACGCCTATGTGGTTGTTGAGATTACCGGTGGTGGCATAGGTGGTATACTGTTGCCGCAGCACGGCAGTAACAAGCTCTTTGGTGGTGGTCTTGCCGTTAGAGCCTGTGATGGCTATGACCGGTATATTGAACTGCCGGCGGTGGTGCCTTGCCAGTTGCTGTAGGGTGGCCAGAGCATCGGCTACCAGTATACAACGCTCATCTTTGGCATATTCCTGCTCGTCTACTACGGCATATGCAGCGCCGGCATCCAGTGCTGCAGCGGCAAAGGTATTGCCATTGAAGCTGGCACCCTTCAGTGCAAAGAAGATACCACCCGGGCGTATCTTACGCGTATCGGTGAGTATGATGGGATGGCGCAGGAAAATATCGTATAACTCGGTTATGGACATGACAGAAGGATATGGTGTGTAAAAATAAAGATCCCCTTTCGTTCTGAAAGGGGATCTGAGAATATTGTTGTTATAAATTATTACCTCTTGTGGTATTTCTGCCTGCCGAAGCTGTTGCCACCGGGCTGAGCATCGCCGGTAGGGCTGCCCAGGCGGTCCATCACACAACGGAAACCGATGGTAGATGATGACAGGTAACCCTGCATATAGCGGCGAGTACCGGGCGACAGCCAGTAGGCACGATCGGCCCATGAACCACCTTTATAAACCTTGGTAGAGTCGTTAACGAGAGACATAGAACCGAAGTTGTATGCCGACTGAGAAAGGCTATCACCATCCCTGTAGTTGTGCAGCCTGCCGCTGCGTATCTCATAGCGATTGTTGTTCCTTACTTCCTCATCGGTAACATATGCCTGAGGTATGTGGCCTATGCTGTCTTTTTCTTCGATGGTATAATCTTCCTGATAGAGGTATTTCATGTACTCATTACCACGGAACGGACGGAAGTCATCCACATCAGCATGAGAGCCGGGGCGGTAAGTATCCATTACCCACTCGTTCACGTTGCCGGCCATGTTGTAGAGACCGAAAGCGTTGCGCTGGTATGCTTTTACATATGTAGGACCATCAGCATTGTCGTTGAGGCCACCGGCAACACCCATGAAGTCGCCTTTGTCGCGCCTGAAGTTAGCCAGCAGCTCGCCCTGGAACTGGTTGTGCAGGCCTGAACGTGTGGTGTTCTTGGGGCCGAAAGGCAGAGAGTTACGATCTGTGAGAACTTCCTCACCACGGCGACGCTTGTTCTCGGGGCTTGGGTTGTTGCCTATGAGGCCCAGTGCCGCATATTCCCATTCTGCTTCTGTAGGCAGGCGGAAATCGGGAACGAATATGCCATCACCATAGTCTACAGGACGCTCACCGGAACCGTTAGGCTCGAGGTCGGTCTTCTTGGTAACAGAAGAACCCTCGTACTGTCCGGCCATATAAGATTTGGTAGTGAACACGTCCTCACCTGTCTGGTTCACGTTGGGGTTCTGAAAGCGCAGGTGTATGAGCAGACCTTCATTGTAGCGGTCTGTACGCCAGTCACAGTATTCTTTTGCCTGGAACCAGCTGACACCAACTACGGGGTAGTGGTTGTACGCGTTGAAGTTGAAATAGTTCTTTACATAAGGCTCGTTGTAACCGAGTGCAGAGCGCCATACCGTTTGGTCGGGCATAGCACGAACATACATTTCAGGATAATCGGTGAAGTAGGTACGCTTTACCCAGTATGTATATTCGCGATAGCTTTCGTTCTCCAGCTCGGTCTCGTCCATATAGAAAGAGGACACCGATACTGTGCGCCTCACATTGTCACTTTCGAGAGTTGGCATCTCATCATCCACAGCACCCATCGTAAAACGACCACCCTGCACAAATACCATTCCGATAGGAGTAGGCTGACCTTGAGGTTCAGTTACTTCGAAGCCACCCCAATCGCGATTATTACGCTCCCAGCCTGTGGTCTGTGATATCGAACCGCCCTTTCCTTTCTTTACAGATTGTGGTGTGCAAGCAGAGAAGAATGTTGCCGAGCCGATACAAAGCAAGCCTAAGCCTATGAGTTGTCTTTTCATAATTTTCACTAAAAAAGTTATGCTCTTTGCAGGTATTTTGTTAAAAGCAGTTACAATGATACCGCGATCTTTTTAAATTTTCAAGTATTCAAGATGTTTTTTAAAAAAAGATCCTGTTTTTATTTTTTCAGATGTAATATCTAAAAAGATATGACGTTAGTTATTTAACACCGCCAGTAGCGTATGTTTTGTACGCGAACGGGCATTAAACCGTAATTTTACTTAACTTTTTTCAAGGCTTGTGCCAAAATCTGATAAATGAGAATGAAAAGGATATTCCCTGCCCTTATCGCATCGTTCGGCATGCTAGCAGCATGGCTGCCTGCCGCTGCCCGTACCGAGACCTATAATGTGAACAATGACGAGATATATGGCGGCTATATAGTTAAAAAGATATGGCTGGACCAGTATGCCACGCCCAAGGTATCGGTAGGTGATATAATCTATGCCGATGCGGCCATACCGGCAGGTATAGAACCCTCTGCACCGCAGAACGTGCAGCTAGTGCTGGGCATGGAGCTGAAACGCCCGCTGGTACTGGTGCGCATACCTGTCTATTCGAAAGATGCGAACGGTGTGGGACACAAGGTGACCGCCTTTTCGCTGACCATAACAGAAGATGCACAGCAGGCCTCGGCGCCGGTAGCTGCAAAAGGTACTGCGAGCGATGTAACGACCTCGGTACTGAGCACAGGTACCTGGTACAGGATAGGCATCACCCGCACGGGTTTCCATAAGATAGATGCGGCCCTGATGACCGCTATGGGACTGAACCCCGGCCTGGTGAACCCTGCCAACCTGCGTGTGTATGGCAATGGCGGCAGAATGCTGCCCGAGCAGAACTTTCTGCCACGCGCCGTGGACCTGGAAGAGAACGCTACCGTGGTGAACGATAACGGCAATGGCATGTTCGATGCGGGTGAGCATGTGATATTCTATGGCATGGGCCCGCAGGGCTGGGATGCCGACAGCGCCAGCGACCGTTTCTCGCATGTGAAGAACCTGTATACCGATACGGCCTACTATTTCATCACCTTCGATAAGGGGCCGGGCCTGCGGGTGCAGGAGCAGGCGGCAGCGCCGGGCGGCAATGTGACCGTTACCGACTTCAACTACTACGACATGCACGATGTGGACCTTGTGAACCCTCCCGGTTTTGGTAAGACGTGGTATGGCGAGCAGTTCAACCCTCTGGCGGGCAACCTCACACAGTCCTTCAACTTCGACCTGGGTGCGGTATCGACCAATGTGCGTGTACGGGTATCGATGGGTGTGATAGGCGAGGGTGGCAGCAACTGCAATGTGCTGGTGAACGGCGGCATGGTGGGCAACCTGGCATACCCGCTGGGTACGGGCGAAAGCACGCAGATACAGATAAAGAACGGAGAATGGCCTGCTGCGGCACCGGCCGCCAGCGCCTTCGTGACACTGGGCTATACACCATCAGGCGGATCTGTGGCCTACCTGAACTTTGTGGAAGTAAATGCACGCAGGCCGCTTGCCATGAGCGGCGACCAACTGAGCTTTCGCGACCTGAGGAGCTATGGTGCAGGCAAGGTGGCAAACTATGTGCTGCAGGGCGCTAACAGCGCTACACGCATATGGGATGTGACCGACCCGCAGATGCCGGTGGCACTGAACGGCTCGCTTGCGGGAAGTACCTACACCTTCTCCCGCGATGCGGCCACGCTGCATGAATTTGCGGCTATGAACAGCCAGAACGTATACAGCCCCGTATACTCGGGCGCGGTGGCCAACCAGAATCTGCATGGCGCTGCACAGGTAGATAACATCATTGTTACCAACAAGGCATTTTTACAGGCCGCGAACGACCTGGCCAACTACCACCGCACTCACGACAACCTGCGGGTACTGGTAGTGACGCCGGAGGAGATATACAACGAATTCTCATCGGGCGGGCAGGATATAAGCGCCATACGCGACTTCGTGCGCATGTTCTACAAAAGGGCGGGTACCGATGTATCGCAGATGCCGCGCTACCTGACACTGATAGGCGCCGCCTCTTACGACTACAAGGACAGGCTGCCCAATAACTCCAATTTCGTGCCCGTGTTCGAGTCGGCAGAGTCTTCGTATGACCTGGCGGCCGTGCTGACGGACGATTTCTATGGTTTCCTGGACGATAACGAGTACATAGAGAACAACCTTATCTACAACACCCTGGACATAGGTATAGGCAGGCTGCCGGCCCGATCGGTGGAGGATGCCGGTAACATGGTGTACAAGATAATGAACTACAAAAGCCCTGCCACACTGGGCCCATGGAGGCTGGCATCGACCCTGGTGGCCGACAATGCCGATGGCGCAGGTGACCATATGGAAGATGCCGAGCAGATGGGGTCGCACATTACCGGCACTACACACGGCCTGTACAACCACAGCAAGATATATGTAGATGCCATACCGCGCATAACCACCCCGGCAGGCGCCCGTTGCCCCAATGCGCTGGCTGCCATAGCCGACAGGGTATACAAGGGCACTATGCTGATAAACTACAGCGGCCACGGCAATACACAGGTATGGGCCGAGGAGCGTATACTGACCCCCGAGGATTTCAACAAGTGGAGCAATGCGAACATGCTGCCCTTTATGGTGACGGCCACCTGCGACTATGGCCAGTATGACCATCCGCAGTATGTATCGGCCGGGGAACAACTGGTGATAAAGAAGAATGGCGGCGTGATAAGCATGCTGACCACTACTGCCGCCGTATATGCCAACTACAATAATCCGCTGAACGCGCTCTTCCTGAAGACACAACTGGCGCAGACATCGGGCGGCGAATGGCACACTTTCGGCGAAGCATCGCGTATAGGTAAGAACGCTACCTATGCTACATCGATAAACCCGAACGAGCTGGCCAACTACCGCAAGTTCGCACTGCTGGGCGATCCTGCGCTGAAGCCCAATTTCCCCGAGCACTTTGTAGAGATAGACAGCATAATGGATGTAGCCACATCGGAGCCTGCCGATACCGTGAAGGCGCTGGGCGCATACCGCATCAGCGGCCGTGTGCATGATGCCGGAGGGTCTACCCTCACAGGGTTCAACGGCATACTGTCGGTATCGTTCTTCGATAAGCCGCGCACTATATCTACCATCACCACGGTGAACAAGACCTTCAAGCTGCAGGACAACCTGGTGTATAAGGGCAAGGTGAGCGTGACGGATGGCAGGTTCAGCTACACCTTCATAGCCCCCAAGGATATAAACTACTACTATGGTACGGCCAAGATAAGCCACTATGCACACAATGGCGTGACCGATGCTGCAGGCGCCGATACCAGCATAGCCGTGGGCGGTTTCTCTGACAACCCGGTGATAAGCGACAAGCCGCCGGTAGTGCAGCCCTACATCAACGATAGTATGTTCCAGAACGGTGGTGTGACCGGTACTAATACCTCGCTGTTCGTATCGCTGTTCTCGGAGACAGGTATAAACGTATCGGGTAACAAGCTGGGGCACGACCTGACCGCCGTGCTGGATGACAACATAGAGCAGCCCTACATACTGAACGACCACTACGAGACAGCGCCCAATACCTACCAGCGCGGCTATGTGAATTTCCCCATAAACGGCATACCCAATGGCCGCCACACCATAACGGTGAAGGCCTGGGATGTGAACAACAATTCGGGCGAGGGTAGTGTGGACTTTGTGGTGGTGGATGGTAAGGTGATGGCCATAGAGAACCTGGGCAACTATCCCAATCCGTTCAGCAACAGCACCCGTTTCGTTTTTGAGCACAACCACCCCGATGAGGACCTGAACGTAAAGATCAACATCTTCAATACCGCAGGCGCGCTGGTGAGGGGTATAGAGCAGCAGTTCACTCCCACGGGCAGCAGAACGGCCGAAATAACATGGGACGGCACCGATGATAATGGCTCAAGGCTGGCATCGGGCATGTATGTATACCGCATGATGATCACTACCGATAAAGGTTACAGGTCCTCTGCATACCAAAAACTGGTGATCGCGCGTTAACACTTCGGTTCACAAAATTATTGTTGACCATATTGGCAAAAAGAGATATTTTTGCTCAACATCAGATAAATATAATAAATTATACAATGTCAAGAAAACTTGGTCTATCAGGCTTGTTGTTGCTTACAGGAATGTCGGCTTTACAGGTGAACGCTCAGGGTACAAAGTCAAATGTGAACGGTACAAGCACTTCATTCGTAACTACTGCGGTCCCCTTTCTGCGTGTGTCGCCCGATGCCCGTGCCGGCGCTATGGGTGATGCAGGTATAGCTACATCTGCCGACCCTAATGCACAATACTGGAACGTAGCGAAAATGCCTTTTACAGATAAGACCTATGGTATCTCTGCCACCTATACCCCATGGCTGAAGGACCTGGTACCCGATATATTCCTTGCCTACCTTTCGGGCTATGCCAAGTTCGGCCAGGAGCAGGAGCAGGCCGTGAGCGCATCTATGCGTTACTTCTCGATAGGTAACATAAACTGGACCGACTATATAGGCAACTCTATAGGTACAGGTATGCCACGCGAGTATTCGTTCGACCTCGGCTATTCCCGCCGCCTGTCAGACTACCTGTCGGCCGGTCTTACCATGCGCTACATACACTCTGCCATCGCTTCGGGTGTTAACACCTCGGCTACCGGTTCGGACTACAAGCCGGGCAACGCATTCGGTGCCGACCTGGGTATGTTCTATACCAAGTCCGTAGAAAAAGAAGAGTATCATACAAATACCTTCAACTTCGGAGCTGTGCTGAGCAATATAGGTTCTAAGATCACCTACAACTCTACCCGCAGGGACTTCATACCCATGAACCTGGGCGTAGGCGCTGCCTATACCATGCAGTTCGATGCGTTCAACAAGATCACCTTTGCACTGGACCTGAACAAGCTGCTGGTACCTGCCATAGCATCTACCTCGGGCGATACTACTATATCTGTACCTAGCGGTATCATCAAGTCGTTCTCTACCGGCGACCAGCTGGCCCAGATAAATGTGTCCCTTGGTGCAGAATACTGGTACCAGAACACTATCGCCTTCCGTGCAGGTTACTTCTACGAAGACAAGAACAATGGCGACCGCCAGTTCCTGACCACGGGCCTGGGTGTACGTTACAATGTGTTCCAGCTGAATGCTTCGTACCTGGTACCACAGGGCTCGGGCACCAACCGTAACCCACTGTCGAACACGCTGCGCTTCACGCTCATGTTCGAGTTCGACCAGATGTCTGGCGGCGGCGGATCGGATGACTCATCAGAAGATACCAAGCCCGAAGGCCAGTAAGGTCTATCAGGTATACGATATAAAAGAGAATGTCCCGGCCGGTCCGGGACATTCTCTTTTATATGCTGTTGATATGCGGTGATACTATCAGTGCTGGAAAATGAAGATAACGATGGTGAAACCGCCTTCCTTGTTGTAGGTGGCCTCCATGGTAATGTGTGGCGGCAGGTCCTTTATATTGGCGCCTTCCTTGTATTCTTCCACATCTTTCATGAAAACTACCTTTTTCAGGTCGCCCAGGCCGGCCACCACGTTTTCCTGCAGGGTCATTTTATAGCCCAGGGGGGTGAGGCAATCGCTCAGTTTTTTCTTGTATTCCTCGTATACGGGTGGCAGCTTATCCTTATCGGGGGTCTGTATGAGGGCGCCTTCGTAGAAGAGGCCCATGGCCTGCACTATCCTGTAGCCTATGGTGCCGGGTATCTTTATGCTGCTGGCCCACATGCTGGCATTCATGTTCGCCTGCATCTGGCGGCCCATTATGTTCTTAAAGTCGTTGGGGGCGTCCTTCATGATGGCGTTGACGGCCTCGCAGAAAGAGCCGGCCTGTGCATGGGCAGCGCCATATGATGCGGCCGCAAGGGCCATGGTGGTAAGAAAACGTTTCATAAACATGCTGCAATATAAACATATCGGCGTTTTGGATGACGGGGCGAGGGGTGTTTTAACACATTGCAGCGGCGATACCGTATTTTCGCCTTCTGTATGTTCGATGATGAATACTATATGCGGCAGGCCCTGCGCGAGGCACAACTGGCCTTTGAGGCCGATGAGGTGCCCGTGGGCGCGGTAGTGGTGTGGGGCGACAAGATAATAGCCCGTGGTCACAACCAGGTAGAACGCCTGAACGACTGCACCGCCCATGCCGAGATGATAGCCCTGACAGCGGCCTTTAACGGTATAGGCGCCAAGTACCTGCCCGAGGCCACACTGTATGTGACGGTAGAACCCTGCCTGATGTGCAGTGGTGCGCTGTACTGGTCGAAGATAGGGCGGATAGTATATGGGGCATCGGACCCGAAGAACGGCTACAAGAAGACCACGGGAGAGAATTGGCCTTTTCACCCAAAGACACAGCTATCTAACGGGACCATGGCGCAGGAGTGTGCGCAACTGATGAAGGATTTCTTTGCACGCAAAAGGCAATAAATGCTTACTTCCACTTGAGGGTGAGCATCATGTGCTCTATATCCTGCAGCAGGAAGTCGGTGGCAGGGCGCAGCGAATCGGCATTGGGCGATACATCGAAGTAGAGCGCACCGCGTATGAAGTGCTTTACGGAATCGGTAGCGGCGAACTGGTGGCGCGATGCGGCATTACCCCCTATGGTGAATATCATACACTGTACACCATTTTCGTTGGTAGTGGCCTTCTGGTCTATATAGTCGGCCTTTTCGTGGTGAAAGTAGGAAAGCCCCCAGGAGTCGTCCACCAGCTTGTACAGGGGTTGTTCCTTCGTTATTTCTTTGTAAGTGATATTGATGATGCCACCAAGGTCTTTGATGTACATATTTACCCAATATTTATTGAACCCTTCCTTATTGAACACCGTATCGTCCATGATGGTGCTGTTCGCAGGGTATTCGAACGAGTAGGGGAAGCCCGGGCGGTCGAAAAGCAGGTATTCGTGGCGCGTGGGGGTGTCTATCCTGAAATAGCCCGAGGGCTTGGGATAATATACCGGTGGCCGGCATGATGCCACACACAACAGGACCACTAGAACGCCAAGGAGTTTACGCATGGGGCGTAAAGATAGCACTATCGGGGTGAAAGCGGTGATGTTACGAATAGTTGTAGCTGCATATCCGTGAATTTGATCTAATTTCGCGTCTCCAAAACATAAACAATATGACAGACCAGACAGCAGGCGAACAGCAACTGAACATAGAGCTAACAGAAGAAATGGCGGATGGTGAATATGCCAACCTTGCCATCATCACCCATTCTTTCGCAGAGTTCGTGATAGACTTTGTGAACGTAATGCCCAATGTACCAAAAGCAAAAGTGAAATCGCGCATAGTGATGACCCCGCAGCATGCCAAGCGCCTGATGCGCGCCCTGATAGACAATGTGAAGCGTTTCGAAGGCCAGCATGGCGTGATAAAGGACCAGGAGACACCTGCAGTTCCTTTCAACTTCGGCGCACCTCCTGCCCAGGCATAATGCGCTACGGCCTGCAACTGCCACTACAAGGGTAAAAAACTACATATATGAACGATAAGATACTGATACTCGACTTCGGCTCACAGTTCACACAGCTCATAGCCCGCAGGGTGCGTGAGCTGAACGTGTATTGCGAGATACAGCCGTGCACCAAGGCGGTAGTATATGACGATAGCCTGAAGGGCATCATCCTTTCGGGCAGCCCCTTCTCGGTGAACGACCCACAGGCCCCCAACCCCGATATAGCTGCCATGGCCGCACGCCTGCCACTGCTGGCGGTATGTTATGGCGCCCAACTGCTGGCAAAGCAGGCCGGTGGAGAGGTAGGGAAGTCGACCCACAGGGAATACGGCCGCGCCCACCTGCAGGATGTGACCCACGACCCGCTGATGGCCACTATAGCCGAGGGATCGCAGGTATGGATGAGCCATAGCGATACCATAAAGCAACTGCCGGATGACTTTACCGTGATAGCCCGTACCGAGGCCATACCTGTAGCAGCATACAAGGCCAGCGCACGCTATGCGCCAAACCCTGTATATGCCATACAGTTCCACCCCGAGGTGACACACAGTACTGATGGCGGCCAGCTGCTGAAGAATTTTATAGTGGACATATGTGGTGTGCGCCAGGACTGGACACCGGCGGCCTTCATACACGAAACGGTAGAACGCATAAAGCAGGAGGCCGGAGATAAGAAGGTGGTGATGGCGCTGAGCGGTGGTGTGGACTCTACCGTGGCGGCCACCCTCATACACAAGGCCATAGGCGACAGGCTGTACTGCATATTCGTAGACAATGGCCTGCTGCGCAAGAACGAGTTCGAGCAGGTGCTGGAAGGTTACAAACACCTGGGGCTGAACACTAAGGGGGTAGATGCCCGCCAGCGCTTCTACAGCGAGCTGGATGGTGTGACCGACCCCGAGAAGAAACGCAAGATAATAGGCCGCCTGTTCATAGACGTATTTGATGAAGAGGCGAAGAAACTGACCGATGTGAGCTTCCTGGGCCAGGGTACCATATACCCCGATGTGATAGAATCTATGTCGGTGCATGGTCCATCGGCCACCATCAAGTCGCATCACAATGTGGGCGGGTTGCCGGAGACCATGAAGCTGTCGCTGATAGAGCCGCTGCGCATGCTCTTCAAAGACGAGGTGCGCCGTGTGGGCCGCGAGCTGGGTATAGACGATATTTTCATAGGCCGCCACCCGTTCCCCGGCCCCGGCCTGGGCATACGCATACTGGGCGGCGTGACCGAAGAGAAGGTAAAGATGTTGCAGGAGGCCGATGCCATATACATACAGCACCTGCGCGACAGTGGTATGTATAAGGAGGTATGGCAGGCAGGCGCCATATTGCTGCCCGTGCAGAGCGTGGGCGTAATGGGCGACGAGCGTACCTACGAATATACCTGCGCACTGCGTGCGGTGACATCGGTAGATGGTATGACGGCAGATTGGGCACACCTGCCCTACGAGCTGCTGGCGCGTATATCGAACGATATCATAAACCGGGTAAGGGGTATAAACCGCGTGGTGTACGACATAAGCAGCAAACCACCCGCCACCATAGAGTGGGAGTAACGGCTTTACAGTGTAAGCTTTAAATAATTGTAACGGCCTACCGTAAGCTCTGCGGTAGGCCGTTTTTGTTTATTTTGAGGCCGTATACGATAATGGGCTGCTACCATTAACAGAAAATGAGCCTGTGGTGACCAACGTCATTAGCGGGAACAGAACAAATAACTAGCTTTGCGGCATTAATTCATACATCAACAAAAACAGGCGATCATGGGTCCATTTTTTCTGAAAGAGGTAAGCTATACCGATACCCCCGGCTTTGCAGATACATTCAAGGATACACTGAAAAAGTACAAAGTGGTACACCTGAAAGATGTGCCGCAAGGCATAGATCATATGCAGTTCTACTCTGACCTCACAGACAGGCTGGGAGAGATAATGAATGTGGATGAGGACATAAAGACAGGCAATGCCAACAGCGATATGCGCTGGACCGACGTGCGCTACGACAAGGCCAACGATTTCACCTTCCGCCATGCCAATACACGCCAGCCGCTGCATACCGATGCCGCATACATGAACATAGAGCTGGATGTGAACTTTTTCTTCTGTACCGTACAGGCCGAGATAGGTGGCGCTACCACTTTCTTCGACTCTGACGATCTGATGTACATACTGGAGAAGTATGAGCCCGCCCTCTTCGAGCGGCTGAAAACAGTAGATGTGGACTTTGGCAAGGGCGAGGACCAGCGCAAGACCCGCAGGATAATAGATACCGACGACCGCGGCGTGAAACTGAACTGGAACTACTACCGCGTGATGCCCGACAACAAGCCCGAGGTGATAGCTATGTGTGAGGAGTTCCACAAATTTCTGGAGGAGAAGGTAGTGGCCGGCGGCCTGCTGACCCCAGTTTACCTGAAGCCCGGCGATGCCGCATTTTTCCAGGACGACAGGCTGCTGCATGGCCGCAACTCTTTCTACGGCGCGCGCACGCTTATAAAGGGTGGCTTCAACTTCAATTGATGACAAAAGAGACACGCCTCTCGCTGCAAGGCACCATTGCAGGCCGCATAGGTTTTGGCTGCTGGCAACTGGCGGGTGCATATGCATCGGCCAACGGCAGGCCTAATGGCTATGGCGACATAGACGAGGCCGAAGGCATACGCGCCATACACTATGCGCTGGACAATGGTATCAACTTCTTCGACACGGCCATAGGGTATAACGACGGGCACTCGGAAAGGGTGCTGGGCAAGGCATTGGTATCTTATACAGGAAGCGCCGGTGTGCGCCCCGTGATATGTACCAAGTATGAGGGTTGGCCCGGCATGGAAGGGCTGCAGGACTTTGCTGCCGATATGGAGAGGAACGTGGACATGAGCCTGCAAAGGCTGGGTATGAAAAGCCTGGACATGCTGCTGCTGCACAACCCGCCCGATGACCTGGACCTTTCTGCTATGGATCTGGCCCCCTTTGAAAGGATGGTGGCAGCGGGCAAGATAAAGGAATATGGCGTGAGCTGCCGTACTGTGAAGGGTGTGGCCAATGTACTGGAACATGGTTTCGGTAGCGTAGTAGAGGCCGTGTATAATGTGCTGGACAGGCGGTATGAACCCTTTTTTGCGCATGAGGCCTATGCGCGATACACATTCATATGCCGTGTACCATTGGCGTCGGGCTTTGTATCGCCGCGTACGCTGGCCGAGGATAGGGTATTTGCCGGTAACGATATACGCAGCAACTTCAGCAGCGAGCAGGTAGAATGGGTAACGGGGGCGGTGCGCTCGCTGGCCTTCCTGAACGAGCTGGAGGGAGGCATTACCGTAAGTGCCCTGCGGTTCCAGCTTTCCAACCCTTATAGAACGATAGCCATACCGGGTATAAAGAATGTGCGCCAGGCAGCGGATGCTGCGCTGGCCATGCGCCTGGGCCCACTGCCGCAGGATGTGGTGCAGCGCATAGCCGATGCCGTGCCCGAGGTGTTCTATAAATGGCGGTGATCTCCTCTCTACGGAATAGGTTTTGCTATTATGGCTCCTTTTTCGCCGGGGGCCATTCTTTTTGGCATGTAGCAGCTATTAAAAAGTGCTGTCGTATATCATGTATGTTTACTGTGTACGGTATTTTTCTGACATTATGTCGTTATCTTCGGTGTGGATCAGATCTTGATGATACGATACAAAAGCAACCTGATAAATACATACAAAAGCAAGAATAGAATGAACCAGAACGAATTTCGCAAATATGCTATAAAGCATCATGGTATCAGCAGCCTCACGGTGGATAGCTATACCTCTTCGCTGAAAATGCCACAGGCCCTTACGCCATACATCATAGAAGAGCGCCCGATGAACGTAGCCTCTATGGACGTTTTCTCGCGCCTGATGATGGACAGGATCATATTCCTGGGCGAGCCCATAAACGACTATGTGGCCAACATCGTTACCGCGCAGCTGCTGTTCCTGGAGAGCACCGACCGTACACGCGATATACAGATGTACCTGAACAGCCCCGGCGGCAGCGTGTACGCAGGCCTGGGTATATACGATACGATGCAGATCATAAACCCCGACGTATCGACCATATGCACCGGTATAGCGGCCTCTATGGCAGCCGTGCTGATGTGCGCAGGCGCCAAGGGCAAACGCACTGCGCTGAAGCACAGCCGTGTGATGATACACCAGCCACTGGGCGGTGCAGAAGGCCAGGCTAGCGATATAGAGATAACCGCGCGCGAGATAGGCAAGCTGAAAAAAGAACTGTACGAGATAATAGCCACACATTCTGGCCAGAAGATAACCAAGGTAGAGAAGGACAGCGACCGCGACTACTGGATGACCGCACAAGAGGCCAAAGAATACGGCATGGTAGACGAGGTGCTGGAGCGCAATCCCCGCAAGACAGATACGCAGTAAACTGCGCTAGTATATAAGATATGCCGCACCCCGCCGATAGGTGGGGTGCGGTCTTTTAGAGGAGATACTACAGGGGATAAGGCTTTTTGTATCAGGGCATTGGCAGCGAACGATAGGGTATGTATGTGGTGTGTGATGCGACGTTGAATTTTGTCTCTACTTATTCGCCAAATATGATTATTTTTGCAACATATTAACCAATATTCATTTCATGTTCAATCTAGTCTTGTTCGGCCCTCCGGGCAGTGGGAAAGGCACTCAATCGGAAAACATAGTAAAGACCTACCAGTTACAGCATATATCTACCGGCGACCTGCTGCGCGATGAGGTGAGCAGGCAGACCCCCCTGGGCACCGAAGCAAAAAAATACATGGACCAGGGTATGCTGGTGCCGGACGAAGTAGTGATAGGCATGATAAGCGGCAAGATAGACGATGCACCCGATGCGCGTGGTTTTGTTTTTGACGGGTTTCCCCGTACCAGCAACCAGGCCGAAGCGCTGGACAAGCTGCTGGAGTTCAAGAACACGCAGATACACCTGGTATTATCGCTGGAAGTACCCGAGAACGAACTGATAGCCCGCCTGGTGAACAGGGGCATCACATCGGGCCGCAGCGACGACAACGAGGAAGTGATAACCAAGCGTATAAAGGAATACCACGCCAAAACAGAGCCTGTGGCACGCTACTACAGCGAGCAGGGCAAGCTGGAGCGTGTGGCCGGGCATCATCCTATAGATGAGACCTTCAAGACCCTCACAAAGCACATCAATAAGTACCTGTTACCAGTAGCATAGTGGAAAAAGGCAATTTCGTAGACCATATCCGCATATACTGCCGCTCCGGCAAGGGCGGAGCGGGGAGCGTACACTTCGAGCGCAATAAGATGGATGCCAAGGCCGGCCCAGATGGCGGCAATGGCGGCCGTGGCGGCCATATAAAGCTGCGCGGCAATGCCCAGTTATGGACACTGCTGCACATGCGCTATTACAAGAACGTACTGGCACAGGATGGCGTGAATGGCTACAAGAATAACAGCACAGGAAGTGATGGCGATGATATAGTGCTGGAAGTGCCGCTGGGCACCGTGGCCAAGGATATGGAAAGCGGCGAGCAGGAAGTAGAGATACTGGAGGATGGCCAGGAAGTGATATGGATACGCGGCGGCCGCGGCGGCCTGGGCAATGCCAACTTTGCCACGCCTACCAACCAGACACCCGACTACGCACAGCCCGGCGAAATGGGCAGCGAGGGCTGGAAGATACTGGAGCTGAAGATACTGGCCGATGTGGGCCTGGTGGGTTTCCCGAATGCGGGAAAATCGACCCTGCTATCAGTGCTGAGCGCGGCAAAGCCCAAGATAGCCGATTATGCATTTACCACACTTACGCCCCAATTGGGCATAGTTTCTTACCGCGACAATAAGTCGTTCTGCATGGCCGACCTGCCGGGTATAATAGAGGGCGCTGCCGAGGGCAAAGGCCTGGGTCACAGGTTCCTGCGGCATATAGAGCGCAACTCGGTACTGCTGCTGCTGGTACCTGCCGATAGCGACGACCACGAGCGCGAGGTAGAGATACTGATAAACGAGCTGGAGGAGTACAATCCCGAGCTGCTGCAGAAGCGCATGATAATAGCCGTGAGCAAGAGCGAGATGCTGGACGACGAGCTAAAGCAGGAAATAGCAAAGACACTGCCTGCCGATATACCGCATGTTTTCATTTCGGCGGTGGCCAACCAGGGACTGGTGCAACTGAAGGACGAACTGTGGAGGGCCCTTACCGCAAAGGACGATATATGAACCAACTGACACCTGCCGAATTGCAACAGTGGACCCGCGAAGGCCATGACTTTGTATTGGTAGATGTGCGCGAGGGCTGGGAGCGCGAGGTATTCAACATAGGCGGGCTGCACATACCCATGGGCGAGCTGCCCGCCCGCATGAACGAGATACCCACCGGTACCGATGTGGTGGTGTACTGCGCCAAAGGCATACGCAGCGTAATAGCCATACAACGATTGGAGAGTGCCGGCCGCACCCGCCTCTATAACCTGGCGGGTGGCATGTATGCCTGGCAAATGGCGCATACCGTATAGGGTAAATGTAACGGCTACTTGCACCGTATAGCTTAAATTTGTGGGTATATGCGCTACGTTACCCAGGGTCTGCTTATACTTTTATCCCTTATCACAGGTGGGTTGTTCCTTTACTCTGCATGGACCAAGGTGCTGCCCATTCAGCCGTTCGAGTATACTATAGTAGAATACCTGCACCTGCCGTGGCTGCCTGCGGCCATACTGGCGCGCCTGCTCATAGGGCTGGAGGCCACGCTGGGCGGGCTCATAGTGCTGCACCTCTTTGGCGAGGGCAAGCGGGTGCTGAAGGGTGCGGCCGCGCTGCTGGTGGTCTTCAGCGTATACCTGGTGTGGCTGTGGGCCACTGCGGGCGATGATGTGAACTGCGGCTGCTTTGGCGATGATATATTCATGAGCCCGTCGGTATCGCTGGGCAAGAACGCGGTGCTGCTGCTTTTTACACTTCTGCTCATACGCTACCACAAGGGGCTTGCACTGCCCAATGCCAGGGTACGCAATACGGTGAATACATCGCTGTTCTTTGCAGGGCTGGCGCTGCCGTTCATACTTTTTCCTATGGCCATGGGCGAGCCCGACTGGCTGAAAAAGTCGATGTACAAGCTGGAAGTGGCCCCGCTCTACCACCCCATAAAGGATGATACCGCCGCACTGCGTGTGCCATACCCCGATACGCCATCGGTAGACCTGACGCATGGCAGGCATATAGTGGCATTCGTAAGCCCATCGTGCGAGCACTGCCGTATAGCCATGCGCAAGATGAGCCTGATGAAACGCTCGGACCCGTCTATGCCGTTCTTCATGATAATAGGCGGTATAGCCAGCGACCTTACCGACTTCTGGAAATACACCCATGCGCAGAACATACCTTATATGCGCCTGCACCGCGACCCCTTCCTGAACTATACCGGCGGTAGATTTCCCCTGATAATATGGGTGGAAGATGGTATGGTGATAGCGACGGCCACCTACAACACACTGGAACAGCGTGATATAAAAAGGTGGGTAAATGGTAAATTGAAATGAGCAGCAGGCGACCGATACGGCCGGGTGGTGTATTACGCGAAATACTGTAGATTTGTGGGGGTAAATTCTTTCTTTTTATGAAACGTCTGGCACCTGTTGCGTTAATAATGATATCGGCAGTAATGCTGTTCACATCCTGCAAGAGAAAGGAATATACATGCTGGTGCCGCATATCGCAGCCCAGTGGCGCAGTGATAGAAGAAAATTCGCTGGGCCTGTTGGGTATAAACAAGGCAGAGAAAAAGTGCATGGAATACCAAGACAACAAGACCGAGGAGTTCGTAGGCTACCCCAAGCAGATACGTTGCCAGGTAATTACCGATCTGTAATGCTTATTTCATCGGTTCGGCCGCAGCAAGGTTGAACTCCCTTTCCACATTGGTATTCGCGCCGTCTACCTGCTTGCCGTCCTTGTCGGTGAGGCTGAGTGTGAGCTTGCTTTTGCCCATTGGCAGGCCGGTAATGAATTTAGGTTCCCATTTATCGAAGGTATAGGTAACGGCATCGCCTTCCGCAGGGGTAAGGGTGGCCTTTACCTTATAGCCATCGGCAGCAAGTGTACCGTTCCATACATAGAAGTCTAGCAGTACATTGGCCGTATCATTGCCCAGGTAGTCGCCCTTGGGCCGGCTGTAGAACACCATAGGCTCCTTGGGGTCTTCCATCTTTACCAGCTTGCCTTTCTCATCTACCTTGAAATGGTAGACCACCGCAGCGCCCGGCGATTTCACCGACTCGTGGTAGGAGCGCGACAGGAACACCATCAGGTAGTGCTCGGTGCCATTGGCCAGTGTCACCTCGTTCTTGGGCTCGTAGAGGGCTTTGTAGGGCTTATTGTCCAGTATGAAGTGTATGTGCTGGCCCTGTGCAGAATTGTTGCAGAGCTTATTGGCATTATCGGCGGTCTGTGCCTTCAGTTCGTAGTTCTTCACATCGAATGCGAAGCTTACCTTGGCAGAATCTTTGCCAACGGCTTCGGCCTTTACAGCGCTTATCTTCAGCGTAGCGCCTGCATACTCGGGCGATGCGCTCACGGCTGCCAGCTCGGGAGCCTTGCGTGGGGCTGGCGCAGCCTGTGCGGCAGTAGTGTCGGTATTGGTGGTCTCTCCTGTACCATTGCCACAAGATGCAAGCATGGCCACCATAGCGGCCGCAGAAAGATATGATGTAGTGCGTGTCATTGCGATGCGTTTTGTGCAAAATTAGATAAACCACCGCTAATACCGCCGGAAGAAAGGCCGTAAATGGATATTTCCTACATTCGCCGGTACAACTACCCATTACTTATGCCACATAAGCTGCTGGCTATCTTACTATTGCTGGTGCTGGCATCGTGCCACAATAAGCTGCACAAGCGGCATGTGCGCACATCGCATAAGTTCACTACTGAGGAGTATGTGGCCACCTACAAGCGTATAGCCCGCAAGGAGATGAAGAAACATGGTATACCGGCCAGCATTACGCTGGCGCAAGGTATACTGGAATCATCGAACGGGAATAGCGAGCTGGCGCGCAGGGCCAATAACCACTTTGGCATAAAATGTACCAATGGCTGGAGCGGCCGGACCTACCATGTGGATGATGATAAGCCCAATGAGTGCTTTCGCAGGTACAAACATGCGGCGGCATCGTTCGAGGACCATTCGCGCTTCCTGGCGGATCATAAACGATACGCGAAGCTCTTTGAGCTGGATAGTGATGACTATAAGGGATGGGCCAAGGGGCTGAAAAAGGCAGGCTATGCCACTAACCCCAAATATCCGCAGCTACTGATGAACCTGATAGAGAAGTACGAGCTGTACAAGTATGACTGAAGCCCCTAGAACGTGCGGCCTTCTATGCGCTCTACCGCGCTCCTGAATTCGGGTTGGAATGTTGTTTTCTCCATTTTATTGAAGTCGTAGGTCACTATCACATCGTGGGCCTCGGCGGCTACCTCGCCGGCCTCGCTGAGCACCCTGTGGTGCAGGCCGAAGCTGGTGGTCTTCATGAATTCCATACGCACCTCTACCACTATATTGCCGGGATAGTGCAGTGGCTTTATGAACTGGCACCCTGTAGAAAGCAGTATAGGCCCTATGCGGGTAGTGGCAAACGAGGCTGCTACGCCTGTGAGCTCCCAATAGTTGACCCGGGATGCCTGTATGTATTTGAAATAGGCCACATTGTTCACATGGCCGAAGAGGTCCATTTCGCTCCAGTCTATGCGCAGGGGCAGCTTTACGGGAAAGTGATGCATGGTGTGGTGGTGAATGGGAATGCCATATCAAATGTAAAAATACTTGCCAGTCACTACAACGATCTCATTTACTTTTATAGCTTTGGATAAAAATAATGCTGTTTATGAAAAAGGTGTTCCTATTCCTGGCGCTCATATCAGTGTGCAATGTGGCATCCGCACAGCAGGAGGTGTTCATGCAAGTGCTGGAGAACAAGAAAGTGTGTAACAACGAGGACGAGCTTACCTATTTCCTGCAGACGAGGTCTTTCGAGCGGAAGAACGAGAACCATTACTACCACAGCTATGCCGTGGGAAAGGAGTTCTATACCACCTGCATCATAAATACGAACACCTGCTACATTACCTACCAGACCAATAACGCAAAGGACTACAACAGCATAAAGAAGGCCATAGAAGGTATGTGTACCAAAGAGCTGGCCGCTGACAAGACGCCCTGCTATATATGCGACCAGAAGCGCATGCACGATGTGCAGGTGATATTCTCGGGCTACTCACAGGAGAGCAGGAACTACGAGATACTGGTATACCAGAACCCCGAGACCCACGAGCCCCCTTACAACCAGACGGACAGGGTAAGGCCTGCAAGAAAGTAGTGATCGTACCTATGAACGGGTATCCAGATCTTTCCGCTCTTTCAGAGTTTGAAGATGCTCTTTAGGGTCGAAGTGTTGGGCAACACCGCTGATCTGTCCTTCATTAATAGCGGTTTTTAAAGCCATGACCTGTTCGTTCTCAGATAGATGTTCGTTCGGATCGTCGATAGCTGAAATGTCATTGTTCATAACAATAGGCTTTTATTATTTCAAAACATCAGAACTGGAACTGCACACTGCCGAATATGCCGAAGTAGCGCCACTTGGCCTCGCTGGCAAGCGGCTTGGGCGTGACACGCCACACGAAGTCGAGCCGGCCCACCTGTAAGATGTTGGACACGCCTGTGCCCAGCTCCAGGTAGGGCGAGCCTTTCAGCGTTCGGAATGCATAACCCTTCTCCAGGTTCAGCAGCTGGTTCTCCTTGCTCAGGTTGCCTACCACACCCTTCGCCGTCCAGAACTGGCGGAACTTGGCCTTCTTCAGCAGTGGTATGCGGTTGAAGACACCACCACCCAGGTCGTGCTCTACGTTGAAGCCCGCATACTCATCGCTGAGGAACTCGTAGTTGTTCATCATCTGGAAGGCGTACTTGTTGTAATAGTAGTACTCATTGCCGGGATGTATCTCCAGCAGCGGGTATGGCAGCGTACCGAAGTATTTGCCTGCAAAGGCATTGTAATACAGCATACCGAACGGTGGTATGTAGTTGTTGCCGGTGAGCGCCAGGCGGGCTTTCTGATAGTTGTATGCACTATTGAGCACTCCCTTTATACCACTGGTAACGGTAAGGTTGATGACGGGATATTTACTCCTTACCACCACGCGTGTGAACTGCCCCTCTACATACTTCTCCTTCCAGGCAAAGCGGAGGTCGAGGCCTACCTCGCTGCTGATGACGCTTTTGGCGGTATTGCCCGATATGTCGCGGAATATATCGGCAGTGGGCAGTGGGGCATAGGGTGTGAACTCCCTTTGCTCCAGTATGAGCTTGTGACTGAGGCCGCTGAAGTATTGTTTGTAGAACTCTACACGGGTATCGTTGGTGAAGGCCAGCTTCCAGGGCACGCCATGCTTGCGGAAGAAGGTGCTGAATATATTATCGGCGCCGAGCTGGTCGTAGTAGTTGGTGGTCTGGCTCACATCGTTCACATGCATGGCGTAGATGTAGGTCCAGGGTGTGCGGTCTATCATCCATTTGCCGGTGACCCCGTATTTGAAACGCTCATCGCGCAGGCCATATGCCACATAGGCATTGAACTGGAAATTCTTCAGCTTGCGCGGTGTACCTATGGAGAAACGGAAACGGCTGCCCTCTACGGTATTGCGGCTATATATATTGTAGTATGGCCCTAGCTGTATAGGTCCCACATCTATAACGCCAGTGGCCAGGAAGGTGACCAGGTTCTTGTAAACGGTAGTGATGGGCATCTGGTTGATGGTGTCTACCATTTTGTAGATGGCGGCCTCGTTCTTTGTGAGTGTATCGGGGCGGTTGTTGTTCCACCATTCATCGCTCATGTGTTTGGCGCTGTCCAGCCGCACCACATCCTGTTTTACCTTGGGGTCGTCCAGCACCTTGTCCACCGTGTCGCTGTTGATCTTTATGTGGTGGTAGGTGGTGGTCTTCCTGCCTATCATGCCGGGCAGCTTCTTCGACTGGTAGGCCGAGAAGCCCGCTATGAACTTGTCCTTTATGCAGAACCATGTACTGTCTATAGGGGCGAACTCCTGGTAGAGCGCCACATTCTCCAGCCAGTTCACATTCACTTCCTTGCCCACTTCCATGCTCATGCGCTGTATGGCATATACGGAATCGACCACCCAGAAGTCGCCGGTAAAGCAGTTCTCCAGCGGGCGCTTGGGGGTGTACTGCACCAGTATTATATTGTGCCCATATGCCACCTGTGTGTCTATTATCCTGAACTTGTAGAACAGCAGGGCCTCATCGCTGATGGGGCTCACGAATTTTTTGTCGAAGACAGGCACATAGCTTTTGTATATGTTCAGGTTCTGGTGAAAGGTACCCAGAAACTTCACTACGTTCTCGTTGTTCACACCCTTTACCATGCTGGCCTTTATCACTTCGCGTGTCTTTTTGGGCTTGCGCCTGAAGTAGTAGTCGGACAGGGTCTCGGTGAGGTATAGCGGCAGGTAGGGCTTGCTTTCCGATACAGTGTCGAGGTTGTTGTAGATAAAGGAGTAGCTTTTCAGCAGCGGTATCTTCTCGAACTGGTCCTTGGTGAGGCGCTGCAGGTCGGCCTCCAGGCGGTTGTAGGCTTCGTAGGCATAATTGTCGGCCCGGTCGGGGTCGTTGTAGGGTTTGCGCTCTATGACCTTGCGCATCAGCAGTATGGCGGGATCCTCTCCTGCATGTACGGTCACCTCGCCCAGCGCCATCACGGCACGCTCCATCTCTATGATGAAGTTGTATTCCTTCTTTTCCCTGTTCAGCAGTTTCCTTACCCCCTTATAGCCTATGGCCTCGGCACGCATGGTATCGGAGGGTAGTTTGTCGTACTTCAGTATGAAGTTGCCATCGAGGTCGGCGGCGGCGCCCTTGCCTGTGCCAAAGAAGAACACCGTGGCAAAGGGTATACCCTCGCCGGTGGCAGCATCTACCACCTTGCCGTGTATGATGTAGCCGCTCTGCGGGCGGCGGGTGGTCTCGGTCTGGGGCTTGGGTGTTTCCGGCAGTACGAAGTCGAGCGTGTCTATGACGGTAGTATCGGGCTGTATGCGCGGGCGGGCAGTAAGGGTATCCCTGTGGCCTGCCGTGTCGGTGGTCTGCGCCCATGCCGACATATAAAGAAGCAATAAGAGAACCGTACCAGCGAAGTGCCTAAGCCCCATGTTTATAGCAAGCGAATACCAAGCAATGTAGTGAAATTAGGGAAGAACTTCGTTACAACAGTATGGCAGATAGTTATATTATGGTACAGTAAGGCATGGCGAACACCCTTGCCGGTGGTATGGATGCACGGCTTGCACGGCAGGGCCGTATTTGGCTTTTGGCCCAAAACCTGTTACTTTCGGGGTCAAAATCAGTTCGCTGATGCATATAGCACAACAATTACTATTCATCATTTGCGCGGCAGCGGCCATATATCTTTTTTCGAAGAAGGTAAAAGAACTGCGCCGCAATATACTGCTGGGAAGGGACGAGGACATAAGCGACAATAAGGACAAGCGCTGGAAGAACATGATACTGCTGGCCCTGGGACAGAAAAAGATGTTCAAAAGGCCGGTGCCCGCCCTGCTGCACCTGGCCGTATATGCGGGTTTCATCATCATCAATATAGAGATACTGGAGATATTCATAGACGGTATCAGCGGGCAGCACCGCATCTTCGCGCCGCTGCTGGGTGGGTTCTATTCGTTCGTCATAGGGTTCTTCGAGGTGCTGGGCGCGCTGGTGCTTGTGGGTTGTGTCATATTCCTTATTCGCCGCAACTGGCTGAAGCTGCGCCGCCTGAACATGGCCGAGCTGGATGGCTGGCCGAAGAACGATGCCAACCTGATACTCATTACCGAAGTGGTGCTGATGTCGCTGTTCCTGATAATGAACACCGCCGACCTGAGGCTGCAGCAACTGGGGGTGGAACATTATACGCGTACAGAGCCTTTCCTCATCACGCAGCACCTTACAGGCATGTTCGACGGAGTGCATGTGGCGGCTATAGAGGCCATAGAGCGTATATGCTGGTGGGCGCATATAATAGGTGTGTTCGCATTCCTCAATTACCTGCCTTACTCCAAGCACCTGCACATAGTGCTGGCCTTCCCCAATGCCTACTACTCTAAACTGGTGCCCCAGGGCGAGGTAAGGAACATGAAGGAGATACAGAACGAGGTACTGTATATGATGGAACCCGATAAGGCCCCTACCGATGCCGTAGCCCCTACCAGTTTTGGGGCCAAAGACGTGACCGACCTGAGCTGGAAGAACCTGATGGATGCCTACTCTTGCACAGAGTGTGGCCGCTGCACGGCGGTATGCCCTGCCAACCTTACAGGTAAGAAGCTATCGCCACGAAAGATAATGATGGATACGCGCGACAGGCTGGAAGAAGTGGGCGAGAACATAAACGTGAACGGGGAGTGGAAAGATGATGGGAAGTCGCTGCTACACAACTACATAACAGTAGAAGAGCTGCGTGCCTGCACCACCTGCCAGGCATGCGTAGAGGCCTGCCCGGTGACGATAGACCCGCTGGATATAATAATGCAGCTACGCCGCAACCTGATAATGGAGGAGAGCAATGCGCCGGGCGAATGGAACCTGATGTCGAGCAACATAGAGAACAACATGGCCCCTTGGAAGTTCAGCCCCGATGACAGGGATGCATGGGTGGCCGATGTGAACTAGTGCCGCAGAGAACCGGAGAGAAATAATAAAACTTACATTAGAAGCAGCAAAGATGACAGTAAAAAGCATGGCAGAATATGCCGCGAACGGCGAAACGCCTGAAGTATTGTTCTGGGTAGGGTGTGCAGGGTCTTTCGACCAGCGTGCACAGCGCATCACCAAGGCTTTCGTGCAGATACTGGATAAGGTAGGCGTGAAGTTCGCTATACTGGGTAAGGAAGAGATGTGTACCGGCGACCCTGCACGCCGTGCGGGCAACGAGTTCCTCTTCCAGATGATGGCATACAACAACATCAATACCATGAACGCCTATGGTATAAAGAAGGTGGTGACCATATGCCCCCACTGCTTCAACATCTTTAAGAACGAATACCCCAGGCTGGGCGGCAACTACGAGGTGATGCACCATACCACCTTCCTGCAGCAACTGATAAACGATGGCAAGGTAGTACTGAAGGATGGCGGCGCCTTCAAAGGCAAACGCATAACCTACCACGATAGCTGCTACCTGGGCCGGGGCAATGGCATATATGAGGCCCCGCGCGAGGTGCTGCAGGCCTTTGATACCGAGCTGGTAGAGATGAAACGCTGCCGCAGCAATGGTATGTGCTGTGGCGCAGGCGGCGCGCAGATGTTCAAAGAAGAAGAACCCGGCACCACACGCGTGAACTTTGACCGGGCCGAGCAGGCGCTGGAGACCGGCGCTACCATCATAGCTGCCAACTGCCCTTTCTGTACCACTATGCTCACCGATGGCATAAAGAACAAGGAGCAGGAGGACAACGTAAAAGTGCTGGATATAGCCGAAATGGTGGCCATGTCGCTCTGATATCACCCGCACTCATAAGCATATCATAATTCTTGCACCGAATGGCTGCGGGGCTGTGCCATGTATGTAACTTTGTATATAGCTAAAGCAGGCGAATATGAAGAACAAAACACTGGTATTGGGCGCATCGGACAACCCCGGCAGGTATAGCAATATGGCCATGCTGCAACTGCAGCGCAAAGGGCACGATGTAGTGCCCGTGGGCAAGAAGGCCGGTACCGTGAACGGTATGGACATACAGACCACTATGCCGCAGACAGAGGACATAGACACAGTGACCCTCTACCTGAACCCCGACCACCAGAAGGCCTATTATGACCAGATACTTATGCTAAGGCCAAGGCGCATCATCTTCAACCCGGGAACGGAGAACGAAGAGCTAGAGGAAATGGCCGCACAGAATGGCATAAAAGTGATGGAGGCATGTACGCTGGTGATGCTGAATACGGGGCAATACTGATGCCTACCAGAAATTTTTTGCCGTCATATCCCAACAATAGCTAAGTACGTTGTTGGGATGTTATTAACGAAGACGCCCTTATCGGACCTGTGAGTGTTTTAGAATTTTTTTTTAATTTTAGTGAATGGTACTTGTATTGAAAAGGGGCGCTACTGAGAAAGAGATACTTTCTATCAGGAAAAAGCTACAGAAGAAGAAAGGCCAAAAAGGAGGAGTTGATCTAAGCAGGCATTTCGGTACGATAAAGCTGAAAGTAGATCCTATGGATATTCAACGTAAGTTGCGCGATGAATGGGAATAACTATTTGCTGGACACAAATATCGTTTTGTATATCGCCAATGGTAATGAAGATCTGAGGACATTCCTTGATCGCCAGAGGCTTAGTATTTCAGTGATCACTGAAATGGAACTATTAAGTTTCCCCACAATTACCAGGAAAGAGATCGCAGTGCTATCGAATTTCATTGCAGAGATGGAGGTGGTACCCATAGGCAGCAATGTCAAAAAAACAGCCATTCTTATTCGCAGAAAGTATAAACTCAAATTGCCTGATAGCATAATAGCGGCTACGGCCATAGTTTATGATATACCGCTCATAACGGCTGATAAGCAATTCAGGAATATAGAAGAGCTCCAGATGCTTCTCTACGATACTGATCAGAAAAGACCGTAATAACATTTGGAGGCAACACAATTCACTGGTCACACCCAAGAAAAGTATCGTAATTTACGTCTATACCTAATAGATGATATACCCACCATGCAACGCCCGCAGACCATACAGTTACACATAGCCGATCCCTGCCACGAGGACTGGAACAAGATGACCCCTTGTGCGCAGGGCCGCCACTGTACCCAATGCGATAAGACAGTGATAGACTTTACCTCATGGAGCGATGCTGCTTTGTACGAGTTCTTCTCTAAAGATCCGGGTAATGTGTGCGGGAACTTCAATGTGTGGCAGCTAGGGAGAGACATATCCATACCGCCGCAACCTCATAGCCGCCTATACCGTATGGTTGTGGCCATGGGGCTTACGCTCATATTTGCGCAGGGTACCGATGTATACGCGCAGAGCGGCCGCCCACCGGTGACACAGAGCGCAGACAAGGGAGATGCTTACAGGCTGCGTATGAGCAAGTACTCGATAGGCATGTTCAGAGGCACTGTGACCGATGAAAGAGGAATAGCGCTACCGGGCGCATGGGTGCAGGTGATACATGAGGGCGCTATAAAAGACCAGACCATGACCGGCCTGCATGGAGAATACATGATACGGTCTTTGCCGCCGGGTATCTATGAGGCGAATTTCATGTATGCCGGCCAGTGCAAGGCAAAGGTGATAAACATAGATATAGATGAGGATGTGGTATCGCAGAATGTGTGTATAAACACGGGCAATGCCCGCTTACAGGTGATACACAACCAGAAAGAGCCCGTGATACGCAAATATGAAAGTGAGCAGATACTGAACCCACCGATGTACAGCCGCAGGGGTGGTGTGAGCCCCTATTATAAAATGAATGGCGCAAGAACATGTGGCGTCATAGATATAAAGGATGAATTAGAGATACCCGAAGAGGCACGCAAAGCGGCCGGTATGCCCGAAAAGGACAGCCTGCTGGAGCCCAACAGGAAAATATATAACATGGATGATGTGCAAAAGATGCATATGCGCTAGAATGTACCGCCATGACCCGACCCAAGTATATACAGATAGACATACCCGAAGCTTGTGAGCAGGACTGGGACCAGATGACACCCTGCGCCAATGGGCGCTACTGCGACCTTTGCAGCAAGACCGTAATAGATTTCACCACATGGAGCGATGATGCATTGTACGAGTTCTTCTCGAAACAGAAAGGCGCTGTCTGTGGCAGGTATCACATATCGCAACTGGGCAGGCCTATACATATACCTCCGCAGCCGCATAGCAGGCTTTACCGCATGGTGGTGGCCATGGGGCTTACTCTCATCTTTTCGCAGGGCACCGATGTGTATGCACAAAGTAAAGCGCCTACGACCCACCAAACAGCCATTGCAAGGCAAAAGAACAATGATACATATGTCGGTATCGGCCAAATAGTGGGAACCATAATGGACGAAAAGAACCAGCCTATGGCAGGCGCGGTGGTGATGGTGATAAAGGGAGGAGTGACCAAGGGTGGTGCGGCTACAGACTTTGATGGCAATTATATGGTGAGACCATTGGATCCGGGTATCTATACCGTAGAGGTTCAGTACGCAGGCTATGCCAAATGGAGTAAGGAAGTGACCGTGAGAACGGATACTGTGACAGTGATCGCTATGCTGCAGTTAATGAATACACCTGCTAGCAATATACGGCTGGGAGGGCCAATGAAACCCCTGATAAATATGGAGAAGAGTACCAGGAGACCTGGTGCTACAGACGAGATACCGGGGCCTGCAGCGCACCCTATGCCTGTATCTGACCAGCAAAAGGAAATAGACAGGCTGAAGGGCAATGAGCCAGGCCGTAGGACCTATACGCGCGATGAGATAAAGAACATGCCCATTCGCTAGAGGCCTGCGCTATACAGGTGTATTGGGCAGGTATACATGTACATCGGTGCCTGTGCCGGGTGTGCTGCTTACGCGTATAGAGCCTGCCAGTTTTTCTACTGCTGCCTTCACCAGGTATAGGCCTATGCCACTGCCTGTGTGGTTATTGCCGCCACGGTAGTATAGGTCGAATATGAGATCATGTTCAGAGGCAGGGATGCCGCAACCATTATCTGCCACCACTATTTTTATGATGCTCTCACTGCCTCCTATGCTGATGCTCACGTTATGCCGGCCCTCATTGCGCCGGAAGATAAGAGCATTGTCCAGCACCTGGGTGATGATGATACCCAGCATGGCGGCATCGGTATAGTAGACCACATTGTCGTCTACGGCTATATCCAGGTCGGTAAGTGGTAGGCGTTCCTTATGTTTCTGGTCGTGCATGGTGCGGTAAACTATCTCTCTTGGTAGTACCGACATCATGCTGGTCTTGCTCTTTTTTACCTCTGTCACGGCCAGCAGGTCGTAGATGGTCTTCTCCATCCTGCGGGTCACTTCCCGGCAGTTGTCGAAGTATTCCTTTGCTGTCTCATCTTCGGTATCCAGTATGGCTATATCGGTAAGGCCCAGCAGCGTGGCCACGGGGCCGCGCAGGTCGTGCGACGCCCGGTATATGAACGTATCCAGCTCTTTATTCCGATAGGCCAGCGCGGCCTCTGTGGCCTTTTCCTCGTCTATATCTTTCAGCGTTAGCGATATACACACCAGTTCGTTGCTATCGTTCGTTACCGGCGCCAGCAGTTCTCTCACCCATGTAGGCGATCCATCTTTTCGCGATAGCTGCCGTTGCGTTCTGCTTACTTGCGGATCGGGGGTCATTTTGCTCAGCAGTGCAGCTATCTCTTCTTTGTCGGCTTCTGTGTAGAGCTGGGTATATCTTATGCCATGCAGCTCTTCCATAGAATAACCTGTAACTGCGCATAGCTGTGCATTGATGGCCAGCCATTCTCCCGATGGTGATAGTTGTGCCATTGCCATGGCATTCTGCTCGAAGGCGGCGCGGAAGAGCAGGTCTCCGCCCGTTGTATTCATAGTGTGTGAAAGGTCTTTCATAAGTACACGATACAGTTGGTCATATGCCCATGTCTCATTGCTGTAAAGTTCTTACTGTTTTTTTATTTTTTCAAGATGTGGACAGTGTGAAAAAGCATGTGAGCTATGCTCATTGCTGCGACGAACGGATGTGTAAAAAGTAAGCGGCCACACTGCAATGTGCATATTGTGCAAGATGATGTAGTAGTGCAGAAAAAAGAGAACACAACATCCAGGCGAATGCAGGCGATAATGAAAAAATGATGCTGCAGTATAGAATGCGTATAGGCTGAAATGCTTGCCTGTAGCGGATTTGGGTGGTATAAAAGGAAAAGTCCGGCGAGGTTGTGGGCTGCCGGACTTTTATAAAGGATGGGTTAGTAAGCACAATCCTTACACAATATTAAAAGAGATCTGGCGACAAAAAAAATAATTTATGCTTTTTGATGAGAGCGGGTGTGAAGATGTTGACACGTTATCCACAATGCATGATGCGCTGTATGAAAATGCTATAATAATGACGACACATTTTGTACATGCAAAATGAGTTGTGCGCGCATAGAATAATGCGCATATAGTGGTGTGTGCGGATGCTCTTATGAGCAGTAAATGAAGGGACAAATTCTATGCCTCGCAGCATTGTTACTTCTTTAACATAGCTGTCGATCTTGTGTTAATACTTGCTGAGAATTATGCAGCGCATGAATAATTTGTACGTTTGCGTAAACTATAATATATGACCGGTCTACTTATACTGCTATTGGTGGTCGTTGTCGCGAACATAGTCTTCACTATGAATGGTAAGGCCGAGCTGGGCGAGATCGTACTGCGACTGTCGCAGGAGATAGCGGCCATGAAAAAGCGCAATGACAGGCCTGCAGAGACGGAAGATACCAACGAGCTATCGCGCGAGATAGCCGGTCTGCGAAAGGAGATACGCGAGCTGCGTACAGACCTGCAGCAGCGCCCACAGGCCACTGTGGTGCAGCACACGCCAGAGGAAAGGACAGATACGCCGCCTGTATATGAGCCAGCTATAGCAAAGCAGCCGGCGCCACCTGTGATAGTGGAAGAGCCCATTGCCTTTGTGTACGAAGCGCCTGTGGCCATGCAGGAAGAGCCCGCTATGGCCGCATATGTTGCCGATACGGTGCAGGAAGAGCCCACGGCACCACATACAGATGCGCCGAAGTATGGCCAGGAAATGTACGAACCCGCAGCAGAGGAAGGCTGGCTGGAAAAGTGGGGCCGCAATAATCCCGACCTGGAGAAGTTCATAGGTGAGAACCTGATAAACAAGATAGGTATAGCCATACTGGTATTGGGTATAGCATTCTTTGTGAAGTATGCCATAGACAAGGAGTGGATAAACGAAGTAGGCCGTGTATCTATAGGCATAGGCTGCGGTATGATACTGACCGGGCTGGCGCACTACCTGCGCAATAGCTACCGTTCCTTCAGCTCGGTGCTGGCGGGTGGTGGTATAGCGGTGTTCTATTTCACCATAGCGTTCGCATTCCACCAGTACCACCTCATGTCGCAGACGGCGGCATTCGTTATCATGGTCGTTATCACAGGTTTTGCGGTTGCATTGTCTGTGCTGTATGATAAACTGGAATTGGCAGTGATAGCAGCAGTAGGCGGGTTCATCACGCCTTTCCTTGTGAGCACAGGTGAGGGTAACTATGTGATACTGTTCATCTACCTCATCATACTGAACATAGGGCTGCTGTCGCTGGCATGGTTCAAGCGCTGGCCGGTCATCAATACCATAGCGCTGGCCTTTACCGTACTTATATATGGCGCATGGCTGGCCAATGTGTCTATGGAGAATAAACCTGTCTCCTATTCCACCGCCCTGCTGTTCGCTACTATATTCTATGCCATATTCATAGGCATGAACATGGTATACCAGGTAGGCAAAAGGCAGAAGTTCCAAGCGTTCGATCTGTCTATTATGCTGCTTATCAGTGGTTGCTACTATGCTGTGGGCATGATATTGCTGGGGCATATAGATGGCGGCAGTTATAAAGGCATGTTCACATTGGGGGCAGGTTTTGTGAACCTGGGGCTGGCCTACTATGTGTACCGCCGCGGCGATGCCGACAGAAATTTGCTGTTCCTGCTCATAGGGCTCACGCTCACCTTCCTTACGCTTACCATACCTATACAACTGCATGGTCATGCCATCACTATGTTCTGGTGTGCAGAGTTCGTACTGCTGTATTGGTTGTCGCAGTATTCGGGTATCCGCCTGTTCGCGCAGTCATCGGCCCTTATTTGCCTGCTGGCCCTCATAAGCCTGCTTATGGACTGGGGCAGTACCATGGACAGGCATGTGGGTGCCATAACACTCATATATGATGGCGCCAAAGGTCTTGCCACCAATATCATTGCTGTTGCTGCCTATGCCGGCTACTACAGGCTCATTCGCAGATCATCGCCTGAGGGCGAGCTGCCGGGTATAGACAGGAAGTATGCAGGGCGTATAGTGCTGACCGTGTCCATAGCTATCCTCTACCTCACCTGTATATTCGGGGTGAACTATGTATTGCAGCACGAATCGGGCTATGCACTGCTGAATGTGTACTACCGCATCGTCACCGGCATATTCGCCTTTGCAGGCCTACTGCTGGCGCAGCGCAGAAAGCTGGTGGCAGAGGCGCATGTAGCCCCCCTGCTGGTATGCTTTGTTTTTTATTTCATCAGCCTGGGTTACTTGTCGGGGTTGAGGGATGATATATTATCGGGTCACAGGCCTGTTTCGGCGCTCTATGCTCATTGGTGTAGCAGTGTGCTGCTTGCGGCGCTCTTTCTGGCCACCATCCGCGCCATACGCAAAGATGCCGATACCTTCGCTCAATATACAAAGGCATTGAGTGTCATACTCAGTATGGCCATAGTAGCCTTCCTGAGTGTGGAGCTGAGGCAGGTATACATCTACCTGTTCCATACCTCTGCCAATGTATCGGTACAGGCAAGGCAGTACGACCGTGCCGGGCTTACCGTATTGTGGGCGCTCTGTTCGTTCGCTCTCATGTGGCTGGGTATGAAGCACCGCGAAAAACAGTTGCGCATCATATCGCTGGTGCTGTTCTCGGTAGTGCTGCTGAAGCTGTTCATACTCGATATATCGGGTATCTCGGAGGGGGGCAAGATATTGGCCTTCATATTGCTGGGCGTATTGCTGCTTACCGTATCTTTCATGTACCAGCGCCTTAAAAAGATCATTTTTGATGACACTGCGAACGAGAAATAGAAAATATACCCTGCTGGCTTTGCTATTGCTGGTGTGCAGTACCGCCATGGCACAGGAGTTCCGCATGCAGGCGTATATAGGCCGTGTACAGGTGCCGGGCTTCTATGCCATAGATGTGACACCGGCACTAACGGGCCAGATAGAACCCGATATGCGCGACCTGCGGCTAAAGGACAGCGCCTCAGCTTTCTTTACCCCCTACATCATTCGCAAGGGCACCATAAGGCATAACAATGTGTTCACAGAGTTGCCGGTGGTGAATACAGGTACAGATAGCATCTATACCATTACCGATATAGAGAACACTACGGGGCAGGCCTTGGCCGATGTGACACTGCTAATAGCCAATACCGCTGTAGAGCGCCTGATATCGGTGAGTGGCAGCAACGACCGCAGTAAATGGTACATCATAGACAACAATGTGTTCTGCCGCCGCTCTTATGACAATACCTCGGGCTGGTATGCGCAGACCATTCATTTTCCCCTCAGCAGGTATCGCTACTTCAGGCTGAGGATGAACAATGCACATACCGATCCGCTGAACATAATAAAGGTAGGCAGGTATACAAAGTATGAAACAGCGCCCACGGTGTCCTATATGGCCAATCCAAAGCCACTCGTATCGCAGAGGGATAGTGCTGGAGTGTCCTATATACATATATATAACGACCTGCCTCACATAGTGGAGAGGGTGCAGCTTTTCATTAGCGGACCGAAGTTCTACCAGCGCAGTGGCACTGTATCAGTACACAGCAGCGACGATAGTGATGCGGAGTACTATCCGGCTACTATATTCTCTGTCAATTCGTGGGGTAGGACCATCATACCGCTGCCTGCCACCAAGAGGGATATACGCATACAGATAGAGAACAGGGACGACCCGCCGCTGATCATAGACAGCGCAGCTACATATATAGAGGCACAGCAGATAGTGGTATGGCTGGACACCGGCAAGACCTACTACTTGTTGGCGGGCAACAGGAATGCCACTACCCCGCAATACGACCTTGTACAGTTTCGCGACAGCATACCTGAACAATTGCCTGTATTGACGCATGGGCCCTTCAAGGCCCTGGAGCGGAAAATAGCTATTGAAAAGAAAGAAGAGCGCAACAACTGGCTGTGGCCGTCCATAGTGGGGGCAGTAGTGGTGCTGGGGCTGCTCACATGGCGTTTGCTGAAAGATATGAAGCAGGGACATGGGTAAGAGCGTTATGCGGGGTAAGGGAAGGCCTCTATCTCCACTTTTCTCTTACCTTAGCATCATGCCTGAAAAGAAACTCTTCCTGCTAGATGCATATGCGCTCATATTCCGTGCGTACTATGCGCTCATCCGCAATCCGCGTATCACTACCAAGGGTAAGAACACCAATGCGCAGTTCGGTTTTACCACCACACTGCTAGACCTTCTGAACCGTGAAAAGCCCACACACCTGGCCGTGGTGTTCGATACGGCGGCACCCACAGAGCGTCATATCGACTTTGCCGAATACAAGGCCAACCGCCAGGAGACCCCAGAGGACCTGCGGGCCGCCGTGCCGGATATACAGCGCATCATAAGGGGTTTTAACCTGCCCTGCCTGGAGCTGGACGGCTACGAGGCCGATGATATAATAGGCACACTGGCGCTGGAAGCAGGTGGGCTGGGCTATACCGTGTATATGGTGACACCCGATAAGGACTACGGGCAGATAGTGCGCGATAACATTTTCCTTTACCGGCCATCATCGGGCGGCAGCGACATAGATATAATGGGCCCCGAGCAGGTATGTGCCAAATGGGGCATAAAGCGTGTGGACCAGGTAGTGGACATGCTGGGCCTGATGGGCGATGCGGTGGACAATATACCCGGCATACCCGGCGTAGGCGAGAAGACCGCCGCCAAGCTGCTGGCCGAATATGATAATGTAGAGAACATACTGGCCAATGCGGAGCATATAAAAGGTGCGATGGGTGAGAAGATACGCAATGGTAAGGACCTTGCCATAATGTCTAAAAAGCTGGCGCGCATCATCACCAATGTACCGCTGTCCTTTCATGAAGAGGACTTCAGGGTGAAGGATAAGAATGTGGAGGCGCTCACAGAGGTGTTCAACGAACTGGAGTTCCGCGCACTGAGCAAGCGCGTACTGGGCGAGGCCGATGCGGCGCCCGTACCTACCGATCTCTTTGGCAATGCGATACCCCAGAAGAAAGCCGTGACCGTGAAGGAGAACCCCGCCGCAGTAGTGAACACAGCACCAGATGCAGAGGGCGAAGAGACCATACCCGCAGGCAACTATGCCACTATACACACCACGCCGCACAACTACAAGCTGGTAACAGAGGACAAGGATATAGATGAGCTGATACAACTTTTATTTACCAAAAAGGAGATAGCCTTCGATACCGAGACCACCGATATAGATGCCAACCTTGCCGACCTGGTGGGTATGAGCTTCAGCTTCGAGAAAGGCTCGGGTTATTTTGTAGCAGTGCCCGCAGAGCGGGAAGGGGTGCTGGCCATACTGGAGCGTTTCCGCCCTCTGTTCGATAAGGAAGATGTGCTGTGGATAGGGCAGAACATAAAGTACGATATGCTGATGCTGAAATGGTATGGGCACCAACTAAAAGGACCTATATACGATACCATGCTGGCCCACTATGTGATAGACCCTGACGGCAAGCGTAGCATGGACATGATGAGCATCAAATACCTGAATTATGAGCCGGTATCGATAGATACACTGATAGGCAAGAAGGGCAAGGGACAACTATCTATGCGTGATGTGCCGCTGGAACAGGTGAAGGAATATGCTGCCGAAGATGCGGATGTGACATTACAATTGCGCACCGCCTTCGATCCGCTGCTGGGCACCAATAATGTAGGCGATGTTTTTGCACGGGTAGAGAACCCGCTGGTGCAGGTGCTGGTAGACCTGGAGTATGAGGGTGTGGGGCTGGATGTGCCCTTCCTGTCGCAGTATTCCAGCGAGCTGGGTGTGGATATAGCCAAGGCCGAGCAGAACATATATGACCATGCGGGACTGAAGTTCAACATAGGTTCGCCGAAGCAACTGGGCGAAGTGCTCTTCGATATAATGAAGATAGATAGCGGGCAGAAGAAGACCAAGACGGGCCAGTACGCCACCGGTGAAGAAGTATTGCAGAAGCTGCGCAGCAAACACCAGATAGTAGAGGATATACTGGCCTACCGCGAGCTTACCAAACTGAAGAGCACCTATGTAGATTCGCTGCCGGGCCTCATCAATCCAAGAACAGGCAGGCTGCATACCAGCTTCAACCAGGCACTGGTGGTAACAGGCCGCCTGAGCAGTAATAACCCCAACCTGCAGAACATACCCATACGCACCGACCGTGGCCGCGAGATACGCAAGGCCTTCATACCGCGCGATAGCGGGCACAGGCTCATCTCTGCAGACTATTCGCAGATAGAGTTGCGCATAGTGGCGGCCATAAGCGGCGATGAGAACATGATAACGGCCTTCAAGGAAAATAAGGATATACATACTGCTACCGCAGCGCGTGTATACGGTGTAGAAGAGAAGGATGTGACCAAGGATATGCGCCGCGCAGCAAAGGCCGTGAACTTCGGTATCATCTATGGCCAGTCGGCATTCGGGCTGGCAGAGAACATAGGCGTGAGCCGTACCGAGGCCAAGACCATCATAGACAACTATTTCGCTCAATACCCGTCTATAAAGAAGTACATGGACACATCGGTGAACTTTGCCAAGGAGCATGGCTATGTGCAGACCGTGATGGGCCGCAAACGCTGGCTGCGCGATATATACTCTGCCAACTTCACTGTGCGTGGCTATGCAGAGCGAAATGCCATAAATATGCCCATACAGGGCACTGCCGCCGACATGATAAAACTGGCCATGATAGCTGTGCATAGAGAGCTAAAGAAACAAGGCCTGAGAACAAAGATGATACTGCAGGTACATGACGAACTGGTGTTCGATGTGCCGGAGGCCGAGGTGGAGCAGGCCAAAGAGCTGATACGCACCTGCATGGAAGGCGCTATGCCACTGCCGCACGATGTACCCGTGAATGCCGAGGCAGGCAGCGGCAACAACTGGCTCGAGGCGCATTGATCATTTTTATCGTACCACATATTCACAGATAGGCACCTTTCATGGCCCCTATCTTCTTTTTTAATGACCTCATAGAACGGCAGGGTAGCGGTTTGCCGGAAAGATCCGTATTTTAGAGTATGTAAGCCCTTATCTCTCTGAAGCATGGGTAACACTACAATGCACTCAAAAAAACACTATTATGGAATACAGAAAGATGGGCCGTACCGGCCTTAAACTCAGCCTGCTTTCTTATGGCTCATGGGTCACGTTCTCGCGACAGGTAGATGACAGCGCATCGGACAGGCTGATGGGGCTGGCATATGACAGCGGCATCAACTTCTTCGACAATGCAGAGGCATACGAGGGCGGTCGCAGCGAAGAGATGATGGGACGTGTACTAAAGAGCAAGAACTGGGACCGTACATCCTATTGCATATCCAGCAAGGCTTTCTTCGGGCTGTATGGCAAGAACAACAAGCCTACGCAGCACGGCCTCAGCCGCAAGCATCTTACCGAGGCATGCCATGCAGCATTGCGCCGCATGCAGACCGACTACCTGGACCTCTTTTATTGCCATCGCCCCGACCCCGAAACACCTATGGATGAGATAGTATGGACCATGAACATACTGATGCAGCAGGGCAAGATACTGTACTGGGGCACCAGCGAGTGGGGCGCTAACGAGATACTGGAGGCGCATGAGTCGGCAAAGCACCTGGGCCTCATAGGCCCGGCCGTAGAGCAGCCGCAATACAATCTCTTCGAGCGGACGAATATGGAGCTGGATTACCTGCCGGTATTTAAGAATTACGGTATGGGTACTACCATATGGAGCCCGCTGGCGAGTGGTCTGCTGACAGGTAAATACAATGATGGTATACCTGCGGGATCGCGCCTGGCACTGGAGAACTATAGCTGGCTAAAGGAGCGCGTGATGCAGGAAGAGAAACTGGAAAAGGTAAGAGAGCTGGACAAGCTGGCGCACGACCTGGGCACTAGCCTGGCCACACTGTCTATAGCGTGGTGCCTCTGCAACCCCAATGTGACGAGCGCTATACTGGGCGCTACCAAAGAGGAGCAACTGACAGAGAACCTGAGAGCGCTGGAGATATACCCGAAGCTGACGGAAGCGATACTGGCAGAGATAGACCTGATAATGGGTACCAGGCCATAGCCCTTATCGGTTCATGCTTTTGTAGTATTCAAGGGCCATTTTTATATCGCCATAGGTCACGGCATCGCCCAGTATGTCCTTTATGGGTTTGCTGGCCGTTGCCTGGCCTGTGGCTTTTATGGTATCCAGTATGGCCGTGAGCTTACCGGGCGATACCATTTTGTGTATATCCAGCTCGCCCGTACCTACGAATGCCGCCAGGTGGTTCTCTATGGTAACGGGCGAAAGGTTGCGCCGTACGGCTATCTCCTCTACCGTCATACCCTCGTTGAAGAGTTCCAGCGTAGCGGCCATGGTATTGCTTATGGCGGGCTTCTCGGCCTTTTCCTTGCGCACGGGTTTTGCCTTCTTGAAATGCATGCGCGACTCTGCATGGTTCTTGCTCACATACTCCTGTATGGCCTGCAGGAAGGCAGCGCCATACTTGCCTGCCTTGTAGTCGCCAAAGCCCGATATGTTCTTGATGTCGGCAAAGGACAGGGGCAGATAAGTGGCCAGCTCTGTAAGCGAGCTGTCGGCCACTATGGCGTAGTCGGGCACATTCTCTTTTTGCGCCATCTGGTGGCGTATGGCCTTTAGCTGCGGCAGCAGGCGGGGTTCGTAGGTGGGTTCATTATCGGCCTGTTGTTCCTGCACCTCTTTGCGTATCACCAGCTTCAGTTGTGCCTCACCGCGCAGTATCTTCCATCCATTATCTGTTATGCGCAGTATACCAAAGGCATCATCGCTCTTTTGCAGGTAACCGCCGCCGGTAAGCTGTTTGGCCATCCACAGCCATTCGTCCTTTTTCAGGTGTTTGCCTATGCCGTAGGTCTTCAGCTCTTTGTGCGCCTGGTTCATCTTTTCCGATGCGCTGCCACGCAGCACATCGGCCAGGTAGTAGGCGCCATAGCGCTCGCCTGTGCGCACCACTGCCGATAGCAGCATCTGTGCATCTTCCGTAGCATCTTTCTCCTCCAGCGATGTGAGGCAATAGTCGCAGCTACCGCAGTAGGCCGGGAAGGCCTCGCCAAAATACTGCATAAGGTACTGCCTGCGGCAGCCTTCGTGTTCGCAATAGTCCTGCATCAGTTGCAGCTTGCGCTTCGATATGGCGGCCTGCTGCGGGTCTTCCTCATTGATGGCGAATTTGCGCAGCTTCACTATATCGCCCACGGTGTAGTAGAGTATGGCATCGCTGCGCAGGCCATCGCGGCCGGCGCGGCCTGTTTCCTGGTAGTACCCTTCTATGTTCTTGCTCACATCGTGATGTATGACGAAGCGTACATTCGATTTGTCTATGCCCATGCCAAAGGCTATGGTGGCCACTATCACGCGTATCTCATCGCGCTGGAAGGCCTCCTGTATAGTGCTGCGCGAGGCGGCATCCATACCGGCATGGTAGTGCGCTGCATTTATGCCATGGTCGCGCAGCTTTTTTGCTATCTCCTCGGTAGATGCACGCGAGAGGGCGTATATGATACCACTATCGTCCCTGTGCCTGCGTATATACTCTATGATATGGCCCATAGTGTTCTTCTTGGGCAGTATGTGGTAGTGTATATTGGGCCTGTTGAAGCTGGACAGGAACAGCTTAGGGTCCTGTAATGTCAGCCGTTCTGCGATGTCTTTCTGCGTCACCTTATCGGCACTGGCGGTGAGGGCTATCATGGGCACACCGGGCATTTCTTTTTTCAGTATTGCCAGCTTCAGGTATTCCGGTCTGAAATCGTGTCCCCATGAGGAGATGCAGTGCGCCTCATCTACCGCGAACAGAGAAGGGTTCACTTGCCGGAGGAAGGTAAAGAAAGCGGCATTATTGGCAGGTATGCGCTCGGGCGCTATATACAGCAGCTTCAGCTCGCCCGACCGGGCGGCGCGTACCACTTCCTGTTGTTCTTCCTGCGTTTGCGATGAGTTGAGGTAGGCGGCGCGTATACCATTGGCGCGCAGGGCGTCTACCTGGTCCTTCATCAGCGCTATGAGGGGCGATACCACTATGGCCACGCCCGGCAGCAGTACAGCTGGTAGCTGGTAGCATATGGATTTGCCACCGCCGGTAGGCATTATCACCAGCACGTCCTCACCGGCCAGTACGTTCTGTATGATGGACAGTTGCGAGTGCCTGAACTCGTTATAGCCAAAGAAATGGGCCAGCGCCCTGTGCAGGTATTCGGTAGTATATGCGGGTGGTGATGTAGCCATGATGTGATAGGGCGCAAAGGTCGGGAAACTATCAGATATAGCCTACACATCCCGGGGCTCCACAAGTGCAGCGCTTCTGGCCATCGTGGTGGGTCTCGCCATAGTTGCACGACAGCTCCTCGCCTGGCGCTATATCGCGCAGGGCATAGAACTCTACATGGTAGCCTATGGTGCGCATATAGGCATTGGGCCGGCAGGAATGGTTTATGTAGCGCAGCTCATTGCCATTCACCGATGCATCTATGGCCATGCCGTTCCACAGCTCCACTATGGCTATGGACTCCAGTTGTTTAGCTCTGCGGCGAGCTTCCCGTTTTGTGATGACCGCACCACCCAGCGAACCTATCTTCTTGCGGGCAGGTATAGCCGCGCCGGTATATACGCCCTTGCCATGTATGCGGCTGGCTTTTACGGTAAGCGGGTAGAATATGGGAAATGTATGCACCTGTGCGCTCATGTCGCAAAGGTAGGCAGCCTTGCTCAAAGGTCTTTTTCGGTGAGGGTGGCCACATAGTCGGCACGGGTAGCGCCATGCTCTACATAGGTCCATGCGCCGGTGAGCAGCAGGTTGGCGCGGGCGCGTGTGCCGGAGCCTATCCTGTATACCTCTACCGACCGCAGGTCTTCCATCACCGTGCCGGTCTGCTTGTAGTTGCTCACATGTCCTTTGCCTTTATCCACTATGGCTATGGTGGCGGTCTGGTTATAGCTCAGGTAGAAGGTGTCGGCAAAAAGCAGCGGTGCATCGGTACGCGCACATATGATCCTTATAGAGTCGGCGGCCAGGTTCTTTACCTTGTACGATACGACAGATGTGCGCCTGCATGCCGCCAGCGATGCAGCAACCAGGGCCAGTAGGCAGACAGATGTGTGAATTCGTTGCATTGCGAATGATACAAAGCTAGTGAAAGCTGCCATATATCTGTGTTTTGGGCATGCGGTAGTAAAAACAACAAAAGATATGAAATAGAAGATTAATTTTGCGCGCACATATTTATCAGACATGAACAACACTCCATTTACGCAGAAGCACATAGACCTGGGCGCAAAGATGGCCCCTTTCGCAGGCTATAACATGCCCATATCTTATACCGGTATCAATGAGGAGCACCACTGCGTGCGCAACAATGCCGGCGTGTTCGACGTGAGCCACATGGGAGAGTTCATACTGAAGGGCGCCGATGCGCTGGACCTGATACAGCGTGTGACCAGCAACGATGCATCGAAGCTGACCGACGGCAAAGCACAGTACTCATGCCTGCCCAACGAACAGGGCGGTATAGTGGACGACCTGCTGGTGTACTGCATAGAGCAGAACAAGGTATACATGCTGGTAGTGAACGCATCGAATATAGAGAAGGACTGGAACTGGATAAGCAGCCACAATACGAAGAACGTAGAGATGCACAACATATCGGACAAGACAGGCCTGCTGGCCGTGCAGGGCCCCAATGCCACTGCCCTTATGCAGCAGCTCACCGATATGGACATCACCGCCCTCAAATATTACACCTTTGCCAAGGGCACCTTTGCCGGTGTGGACAATGTGATAGTGAGCTATACCGGCTATACCGGTGCAGGTGGTGTGGAGATATATTTCGAGGATAAGGACGACAATGCCGATAAGATATGGGAGGCCATCTTCCGCGTGGGTACACCAGCAGGCCTGAAGCCTATAGGCCTGGCCGCCCGCGATACCCTGCGCCTGGAGAAGAGCTTTTGCCTGTATGGCAATGATATAGACGATACCACCAGCCCGCTGGAAGCAGGCCTTGGCTGGATCACCAAATTCACGAAAGACTTCACAGCCCGCCCCATACTGGAAAAACAAAAGAACGAAGGCCTGACCCGCAAGCTTGTGGGCCTGGAAATGGTAGACAAGGGCATACCCCGCCACGGCTACACCATACAGAACATGGCCGGCGAAGAGATAGGTGTCATCACATCGGGTACACAGTCGCCCAGCATGGGCAAGGCCATAGGTATGGCCTATGTGACCACCGCGAATGCCGCCGAGGGCACCGAGGTGAATGTGATGATACGCGACAAGGGTGTAAAGGCCAAAGTGGTGAAAATGCCATTTCTGCCGTAACCCTCCCGGCCTCCCTGAAGGGAGAAGATACATTGCCCGATATGATATTTTATATAAAATGATCTCCCATCGCGGAAGTCATTTTATTTTGAGGTTGGGGAGCGGTATAGAGTTTCCCCCACATTGCCATCTTCTTTGATAAGAAGAAAATATCTGCATGAAACCGTGAACTTTTTTCTTTCTTTGCAGTCTAACAACATTCCCCTCATATATAATGCTTCCAAAGTACAGCCGCGTTCTTTTAAAGCTCTCCGGAGAGTCGCTGATGGGCGACCGCAATTTTGGCATAGCTCCCCAGATGCTGGAGCAATACGCCAAAGAGATAAAAGCCATAACGGATATAGGTGTACAAGTGGCCATAGTGATAGGCGGCGGTAATATATACCGCGGCATGAACGAGGCCGAAACGGGCATAGAGCGCGCCCAGGGCGACTATATGGGCATGCTGGCCACCGTGATAAACGGTATGGCACTGCAGGCCGCACTGGAAAAGGCAGGGGTGAACACCCGCCTGCAGAGCGCCATAAAGATGGAGCAGGTGGCCGAGCCATATATACGCCGCAAGGCCATACGCCACCTGGAGAAAGGCCGCGTAGTGATATTCGGCGCGGGTACGGGCAATCCTTACTTCACTACCGATACGGCAGGATCGCTGAGGGCCATAGAGATAGATGCTGATGTGATACTGAAGGGCACGCGTGTAGATGGTATATATACCGCCGACCCTGAAAAAGATGCAACAGCTACCCGTTTCGATTCGCTATCCTTCTCTGATGTGATAAGCCGCAACCTGAAGGTGATGGATATGACGGCCTTTACCCTATGCCAGGAGAACCAGCTACCCATCATAGTGTTCGATATGAACAGGCCGGGCAACCTGCGCGATGTAGTGGCAGGCAAGAAGGTAGGTACACTGGTGAGCTAGATCGCCTTTTTCAAAGATATATGCAGGGCTGCCCGTAAGGCGGCCCTTTTTGTGCTCATTGCCCCCTCATGTATGGGCATAAAGAAGCCGCCCTGTTGGGGGCGGCTTTGCTTTATAATGAACTTTCTTAGCTCAGAATTAGTGGCCAGCTGGTGCAGGAGCAGCTTCAGCAGGAGCAGCAGTTGCAGGAGCAGCAGTTGTGTCTGCAGGAGCAGCTGGAGTTTCTTCAGTAGTTGCTGGAGTTTCAGCAGGAGCTTCAGTAGTTGCTGGAGTTTCAGCAGGAGCTTCGCTACCGCTGTTGCCGCAAGATGCTACGAAAAGACCCAGAGTAAGAGCGAGTACGCTAACTTTTACAAATTTCATGACTTTGTTTTTTTTAGATGGTTATGCATGTTTATCCCGCTTTGAGAAAAAGGTAACCCTTGCATTTTGGATATTTTTAAAAATATATTTAATTAATTGAATTTCATTTAAAATAATAAAAAAATATTTTTCAGACCCAGCTTATAAAGACGGTTTCCTTATGGTCATCTTCAGTTTCTCGGAGCTTTCTTCCGTCACCTCGAAGCCACATTTGCGGTATATGGCTATGGCGGGCAGGTTGGCGGTATGCACATACAGGTATATCTCGTGCAGGCCATCGGCAAATCCCTGCTCTACCATAAGCCGGGTGGCCTGTGCGCCCACACCCTTGCCCCAGTAGGCCGTATCGCCTATGAAGATGTGGAACTCTGCCGTGCCATCCTGTATATCGGTAAGCTGCACATTGCCTATATACTGGTCGGTGCCCTGCACGCATATGGCATAGCGGCTGCTATCGGTCTGGGCCAGCACCTTTTTTATCCATTCCTCCTCTACCTGCTCGGTCACATGTATGTTGGGGCGAAAACCGGTATACTCCCATATACGCGGATCATTTCGCCAGTGGCGCGATGTGAGGTGGTCGCCAAGGCGCAGCTTGCGTATGTATACAGGTGTCATTCGTGTATGCGTTTTATTATCTCGGCCATCTCGGCCAGGTCGTAGCGCTGGTCTATGGGCAGGCTTATGAGGTTCAGCGACATATCGTACTCTACGGTGTCCTTTAACTCTTCGGTTATGAGTTGCGGCCAGTATATGCCGCAGTATACCTTACTCTTTATCAGCTTGTCCAGCAGGGCCTTTGTTGCCAGCAGCGGGTAAGACATGCCCTCGCTATCGGCAGGCAGCGACAGCCGGTTCATGGGTTGCAGGGCGGCCTGCAGGTAGCGGTAGTTCTCTGCCCGGCGCTGGCGTGCCTGCTCATAATCTATAGAGCCCAGCAATTGCCTGGTAGAGTTCGACATCTGCTTCACAGGCTCCTCGTCCAGCATTCTTTCTATGCCTTTGTAAAAAGCAAAGTGGTCGGTTGCGGTCTGGTCTATACGGCCTACCAGGTGGCGGTACCTTTCGAATGAAAGGTCTCTTTCGGGCTCGGGCAGCAGTTTATCGGTATACAGGTAGGCGCCATCGGGCAGGCCGAAGAACTTGCGGCAGGAGTAGAACGTAGGCACACCCGGCAATGGCATAGAATAGAAGGCATGCGCATTATCCACTATGAGGGTGGAGTATTTGCGCGAGAGATGCTCTATGTAGCCATCCATCACACCATAATAGTTGATGTAGAGTATGGCCTCATCAGGCCCTACCTCGAATTCCTCGAACCTGAAGTCGTAGCCTACCTTGAAGAACTCGTAGGGCATCCCCAGCCTGCGTACTGATGTAATAAGGGCAATGCAATGATACAGGGGGATGTAAACCTTCTTATAGTTGCCCGCCCGCAGTATGTACTCGAATGCATTGCGCGCGGTATTGAGCGCCACTGCACCCTTGTGGTATTCGGTGCCATTGCGCCCAGCCTCCAGCTCTATATAGCCGCCTATCTCTTTCATATCAGTGTATAGTTGCTTATCGTTTCTTTTATCTTGTCTACCGGCCGGCTCATGCATACATCTATTATAGACAGGCTGCCTTGTCCTTTTATGAAGTTGAGCTTTATGCCGTGCTGTGCAAATTCCTCCTTGGTATACAGCTCCATACCACCTATGGGGTTAATGTAGTGGTCGCTTTTTTCGGCATTCAGTATGTTCACCAGGTTCTGCAACCGGTCATCGGTACGGGCATACCCCTCTTGCGACGATACCTTGAACTGTGTGCCTATGCCCAGGTAGCGGCTAAAGGCCATTACACTGTCTATGGCCATCTGGCTTATGGTCTCCTGCCTGCGCGAAAAAATATCCTCTACTATGGGCATCACGTCTTTGAAGTAGGGGGCACGTGCATAAGACATCTTTATGTTGCTCAGCAGCTTGGGTATATCCTTCACCTTCCAGTTCACCCCGGTGTCCTTTATCAGCTTGAACGAGCTGGCATCGGCCAGCGGTATGGTGAAAAGATATTCTTTATTGCCCGATATGATCTTGTTCCTGTTTATCCAGCCGCCCTTTATATAGTGCACATCATCATAGAAGATGAACAGGTCTACCGAGGCCACCAACTGGAAATACCCGATATAAGGACAGAAATAAGGCTGCATTATGGCCGTTCGCATGGCATGTATGGGGTAAAAGCGGGGTAAAGGTAATCAAAGCCACGTTACATTGGGGTGGCTACCGGCGTATGCATACCTACATAAGCCCCGTATTTCGTAACTTTGCGGTCCGTTTTATTAATATAATAATTATCCTGTTATGGCTTATTCTCCAAAGCATAAAATAAGGCTTGTTACGGCTGCTTCCCTGTTCGACGGGCATGATGCCTCTATCAATATCATGCGCCGCATCATGCAATCGAGCGGGGCCGAGGTGATACACCTGGGTCACGACCGTAGCGTGCAGGACGTAGTGGACTGCGCCATACAGGAGGATGCCAACGGTATTGCCATCACCTCTTACCAGGGTGGGCATGTGGAGTACTTCAAGTACATGTACGACCTGCTGAAGGAAGCTGGCTGTGGCCACATAAAGCTGTTCGGTGGTGGTGGCGGTGTGATACTGCCCGAGGAGATAAAGGAACTGGAGGCCTACGGCATCACCCGCATATACTCGCCCGATGATGGCCGCGCCATGGGCCTGCAGGGCATGATAGACGACCTGCTGATGAAGTGCGACTTCCCGACCGGCAACCAACTGAACGGCGAGGCGGGCCACCTAGGGGAAAGGGATGTGAAGAGCATAGCCCGCCTTATATCGGCAGCAGAGAACTACTCTGACCTGCCGGAGACACAGGCCGCGCTAAGAAAGATAAAGGAGCAGGCCACGCAGAGCAAGGTGCCCGTGCTGGGTATAACAGGTACCGGCGGTGCAGGTAAAAGCTCGCTGGTAGATGAGGTGGTACGCCGCTTTCTGCTCGACTTCAAGGACAAACATATAGGCATCATATCGGTAGACCCGAGCAAGCGCAAGACAGGCGGCGCCCTGCTGGGCGACCGCATACGCATGAATGCCATACGCAACAACAGGGTATATATGCGCTCTATGGCCACGCGCCAGAGCAACCTGGCAGTATCGAAGCACATACACGATGCGGTGAACATACTGAAGGTGGCCAACTATGACCTGATAATACTGGAAACATCGGGCATAGGCCAGAGCGATACACAGATAACCGAACACTGCGACCTGAGCATGTATGTGATGACGCCCGAATACGGCGCGGCCACCCAGCTGGAGAAGATAGACATGCTGGACTTTGCGGACATAGTGGTGATCAACAAATTCGACAAGCGCGGTGCCATGGATGCCCTGCGCGATGTGAAGAAACAATACCAGCGCAACCATAAACTCTTCGAACAGAAGGCCGAGGATATGCCTGTGTTCGGTACCATAGCATCGCAGTTCAACGACCCCGGCACCAACACCATGTACCGCATGCTGATGGATACCGTGGTGCGCAGAACGGGCGCTGCACTCACATCGCAGTTCACTGTAACGGACGAGATGAGCGAGAAGATATTCATCATCCCGCCGCACCGTACCCGCTACCTGAGCGAGATAGCCGACAACAACCGCGGCTATGATGCATGGGTACACGGCCAGGCCGCCATAGCGCAGAAGCTCTTTGGTATAAAAAAGACCATAGCCACCCTGCAGGAGATGAACATAGAGGACCGGGACAGGCTGATAAAGACCCTGCAGGAAGCCTATGCCCGTACCGAGATGGAGCTGGACCCCAAGAACAAGCACCTGCTGGAGACCTGGGAGCAAAAGAAGAAGAACTATACCGATGAATACTATGTCTTCAAGGTGAGGGATAAGGAAGTAAGGGTAAAGACCCATACCGAGTCGCTATCGCACCTGCAGATACCCAAGGTATCGGTGCCGCGCTACGAGGCATGGGGCGAGATACTGAAATGGGCGCTGGCAGAGAACTTTCCCGGCGAGTTTCCCTATGCTGCGGGTATATATCCCTTCAAGCGTGTGGGCGAGGACCCCGCGCGTATGTTCGCCGGCGAGGGTGGGCCGGAGCGTACCAACAAGCGCTTTCACTATGTATCGGCAGGGCTGCCTGCAAAGCGCCTCAGCACGGCCTTCGACAGCGTGACCCTCTACGGCCAGGACCCCGACCACAGGCCCGATATATATGGTAAGGTGGGCAACTCAGGCGTGAGCGTATGTTGCCTGGATGATGCCAAGAAGCTCTACAGCGGCTTCAACCTGGCCGATGCCCTGACATCGGTATCTATGACCATCAACGGCCCTGCGCCCACTATAGCGGCCTTCTTCATGAATGCGGCCATAGACCAGCAGTGCGAGCTATACATAAAGGAGAATGGCCTGGAAGCAGAGGTGAATGCGAAGATAGATGCCATATACAAAGAGAAAGGACTGGAAAGGCCCTACTACAATACATTTGGCAACAAAGACCTGCCCGAGGGCAATAATGGTCTGGGCCTGATGCTGCTGGGCGTAACGGGCGACGAAGTGCTGCCTGCCGATGTGTACCAGCAGATAAAGACACGCACACTGGCATCGGTACGCGGTACCGTACAGGCCGATATACTAAAAGAAGACCAGGCGCAGAATACCTGTATCTTCTCTACAGAGTTCTCGCTGCGTGTGATGGGCGATGTGCAGCAATACTTCATAGACAAGAAGGTGCGCAACTTCTATTCGGTATCCATAAGCGGCTACCATATAGCCGAGGCCGGAGCCAACCCTATATCGCAGCTTGCGTTCACGCTCTCCAACGGTTTCACCTTTGTAGAATACTACCTGAGCCGTGGCATGCATATAGATGATTTTGCGCCCAACCTTTCTTTCTTCTTCAGCAATGGTATAGACCCCGAGTATAGTGTGATAGGCCGTGTAGCCCGTCGCATATGGGCCAAGGCCATGAAGCTGAAATATGGCGGCAACGAACGCTCGCAAATGCTGAAGTACCACATTCAGACATCGGGCCGCTCGCTGCACGCGCAGGAGATAGACTTCAACGATATTCGCACCACACTGCAGGCGCTATACGCCATATACGACAACTGCAACTCGCTGCACACCAATGCCTACGATGAGGCCATCACTACGCCTACAGAGGAGAGTGTGCGCCGCGCCATGGCCATACAGCTCATCATCAACAAAGAGCTGGGCCTGGCCAAGAACGAGAACCCGCTGCAGGGCTCCTTCATCATAGAAGAACTGACCGACCTGGTAGAGGAAGCAGTGCTTACCGAGTTCGACCGTATAACTGAGCGTGGCGGCGTGCTGGGCGCCATGGAGACCATGTACCAGCGCGGCAAGATACAGGAGGAGAGCCTGTACTACGAAACGCTGAAACATACCGGGGAGTTCCCCATAATAGGTGTGAACACCTTCCTCAGTTCCAAGGGATCGCCCACGGTGATACCTGCCGAGGTGATACGTTCTACCACCGAGGAGAAGGAATTCCAGATAGCCACCGTACAGAACCTGTGGCAGCGCAGCGGCGATAAGAGCGCCGAAATGCTGCACAAGCTGCAGCAGACGGCCATACACAATGGCAACATCTTCGAGTCGCTGATGGAGGTGGTGAAGTACTGCTCTCTGGGGCAGATCACCAAAGCCCTCTTCGAGGTGGGTGGCCAGTACAGGCGCAATATGTAAGATCGGGTGTTAATTCAGCATAAATAATGAGGTGCCGCAGGTATTATACTACTCGCGGCACCTTTTTTCTTCGCCTTATGTCAATGGTTTGAGAATGAGATCTTTAGCGCTGCGGGCCGAATGTCCTGTACAGCTCTTAGGTATGTGAAGGATAGGGCAGAGCGTTAAAAAATAATAATGAAGTTTTACAACCTTCTTAGATGTACTATTACAGGTGCATTTCGTGTTGTAACTTCATAGCACTATACTGCCCATTTGTAGCGAACTGTAGCGATAAGGAGCGTGGCATTACAGGATGGGAATTTTTATAAATTATTCGTCACTGAATGCGCAAGGCCATTAAGGTCATACTTTGGATCCTGTTCAGTATCATACTGTTGATACTGGGTGCTGCACTATTCCTCAATTCGCAGTGGGGGCAGAACATAGTGCGCGGCCGCGCCGAGAAATTCCTTGCCGGCAAACTGCATACCGAGGTGCGGATAGGTTTCCTGGGTGTGGGTTTCCCAAAATTCGTGGTGATAAAAGATGTGCTGGTAAGAGACCGTGCGCAAGACACTCTGCTCTCTGTACGCGAGCTGAAGGTGGACATCAGCATGCTACGGCTGCTGAACAAGAAGATAGATGTGCAGCAGGTGATACTGACAGGTGTACACAGCCACATATACCGCGCATCTTACGATACCAATTTCAATTTTACCTACATCATAGATGCGTTTGCAGGCAAGGGAGATGCTACTACCGAGCCGCAAGCAGAAGAGCCTGCCGATACATCGTCTTCCAAACCCTTCACGATAGATATAGGCCGTGTGCGGCTTAATGATATACATGCCCGTTTCGATGATCATACCGGCGGTATGCTGCTGGCCGTGGACCTGGATAAACTGGACCTGCGCATGAAGAAAGTGGACCTGCAGCAGATGCGCTTTCATGTAAAGGATCTGGCAGTAGAAGGCCTGCAGACCATTTACATACAGGATACATCGTACCTGCCGCCCGATGAGGACAAGGAGCCCGGTAATGCCGACCTGCAGCTTGCGGCCGACAATATATCGCTGCAGAAGGTAGCGTTCCGGTATCGCGATAAGCTGAACAAGATGCTGTTTGCAGTGAGCCTGGGCAAGCTGGAACTGGAGCTGAACAAGTTCGGGCTGGCCGATAATGTGGTGGATGTAGAGCGGCTGGACCTGAGCAATACCGGCGCCGAGCTAGTGATGGGCAAGAATGCTACGCCGCCTGCAGTGGTAGATACCATAGTGACAATAGATACCACCGAAGGCTGGCGCGTGGCCGCAGGCAAGGTGAGGCTTGCAGGTGTGAGCTTCAGGATGGATAATGAGAACGAACTGCACCAGCCGCGTGGTATGGACTATGCACACATGTACCTGAAGGGTGTGGAGCTGGATGCCGAAAAGCTGAGGTATAGCACAGACTCTATATCGGGCGCTATAAAGCACCTGGCTGCCAATGAGCAAAGCGGGGTAAAGGTAAAGGAGCTGAGAACGAATTTCACCTACGACCCGCAGGGCGCAGTGCTGAACGACCTGTACCTGGAGACGCCCGGTACGGTATTGCAGGACCACCTGGAGGTACACTATCCCTCGCTGGACTCCATTGCGCAGCAATTACCGCTGATGCAACTGAATGTGGACCTGCGCAGGAGCAAGGTGGCCATGAGCGATGTACTGCTCTTTGTGCCCGACCTGGCACAGCAAAAGATGTTCGCAGAGAATGCCGATGCATCATTGCAACTGGAGGCACGCATCATAGGGCAGTTGAGAGACCTTGATATATCGCGCCTTTATGCGAAGGGACTCACCAATACCGAGATACTGCTGCGTGGCAGGCTCACCGGCCTGCCCGATGCCGACAGGGTGGGCTACGACCTGCACATTGCCACACTGCGCTCCTGCGCAAAGGACGTTAACCCCTTCGTGCCGGACTCTGTGTTGATGTCCGTTCGCATACCCGACCAGTTCAGTATCACAGGCAAGGTGGCCGGTACCGTGCAGGACTACAATACCGACCTCAACCTTTCCTCTACCGATGGCATGGCCTACCTAAAGGGCTACTTGCACATGTCGCCGGGTAAGGGCCGCGAGCGCTACGATATGCTCATCAACACTGCCGACCTCAATGTGGGCCGCATCATTAGGCAGGATAGTATGCTGGGCCGTGTCACTGCTAACTTTGTGGCCAAAGGTACAGGCCTCGACCCCAAGGCAATGTCGGCAAGTGTGGATGGAAACATCATATCGGCCATGGTAAAGGGCTACCGCTATCACGACATGAGGCTGTATGGCCGTATGGCCGACAAGCAGGGAGACCTGGACCTGATGTGTACCGACCCCAATGTGCGCATACAGCTAAAGGGCCATGCCGACCTGCGCGGCGAGCATCCCGCGGTAAAGGCCGATATACGCATAGACAGCATAGACCTGCAGGCGCTACGGCTATATGCCACAGAGCTGCGCGCCAGCGGTACCATACATGCCGACTTCCCCGTGCTGGACCCCGACTATCCGCAGGGCAGGTTCATATGGTGGCAGCCGGTGGTGAATGCCGATGGCAAGCGGTATTTCCTCGATAGTCTTTACATCATCTCCAGGCCATCGGCCGATACCGGGCAGAACATCATTGCCGACCTGGGCGTGCTTACTGCCAGCATCACTGGCAAGACACCGCTGCGCAAGATAGGCCCCATACTTGCCGACCATATAGACCGCCATTACAAATTCCCCAAGCGGAAAAAAGATAGTACAGGACGGGCGGCCGATACCGCGCTGGCAGCCACGCCAAAGCCATCGGATACTGCCACCCTGCCTGCCGACTATTCGCTGCATGTGGTGGCCGATGTGGTGGACAGGCCCATGCTGCGTGGCATACTGCCAGATCTCAAATCGTTCGATTCCATACACCTGCGCTGCTCGCTCACGCCGCGCACACTGCTGCTCGATGTGACCATGCCCGATATAGTGTATGGTACCACCACTATATCGCAAGGTATCGTCACAGTACGCGGTACCGACTCTGCATTTACCTACCGCATCACCGCCGACCAGATAAAGCAGAGCCAGTTCTCGCTCTACTATGCCGATATCAATGGCCGCATAGAGCAGAACCTCATTACCACCAGCATCACCCTTGCCGATGCTGAAAGCAAGGAACGTTTTGTGCTGGAGGCCAGTATGCAAAAGGTGGGAGACTCGCAGATAGTACACCTGGAGCCCGGCCTGAAGCTCGATTATAGGGATTGGGAGGTAGCGCAGCCCAACCGTATAGTACTGGCCGGTGGTGGTTTCTACATCAGCAACTTCCAGATAAGCAATGCGGGGCAGTATATAAAGGCCAATAGCGAAGCGCCCCGCGTGAATGCGCCTATGAAGATAGACATCAGCAACTTTGCGCTGGCCAACCTCACGAAGGCCATAAGCACAGGCGATACACTGGTGGCCGATGGTATGCTGACCGCAACGGTGAACATAGAGCAGTTCTCGCCGGCAACAAGGATCAGCGGAGATGTGGCCATACGCTCGCTGGTGGTGATGGGCGATACCCTTGGCGATCTGCATGTGACCGCAGACAACAAGCAGGACAATGCCATAGCCGCAAAGGTGGATCTGAAGGGTAAAGGCAATGATATAGCCATGAACGGCACCTACTATCTGAAACCTGTGAATGGCAATGACCTGAAGTTCGATGTGGATGTGAACACACTGTCTTTGCAGACCTTCGAGTCGCTGGCGCAGCACCAGATAAAGAACAGTTCGGGCTTTATAAAAGGTAAACTGGCCATACAGGGCGCTATAAAGGCCCCGAAGATAACAGGAGAGCTGCGTACCGAGGACCTTACCACTACCATCACACAGCTCAATGCTGAATACAGATTGCCTGCAGAGAAGATAGTGTTCAGTGAAGAGGGTATAGTACTGAACGACCTGGACATACACGACAAGGACAACAACAAGGCCACCATAAACGGTAAGATAGATACCCGCGACCTGGACAAGATAGATCTGGACCTGAACGTACGCGCTAACCAGTGGCGGGTGGTGCAGTCTACCGCGCGCGACAACAAGCTCTTCTATGGCGACCTGCTGGTAACGGCCAACATAAATGTGAAGGGCCCCATGGAGGCGCCCGGCGTAGATGGCACACTGCGCATACTGAAGGGTACCGAAATGACCATAGTGAACCCCGAGAGCAAGCCGGAGATAGAGAGCCGTAAAGGCATAGTGCGCTTTGTGAACATGAGAGACACAGCACGCCGTAATGTACTGGCGCCGCGTAACAGACCACCCGCACAGCGCACATCTTACCGCAGCTCTGATGTGAACGTGAACATCACTGCCGACAAGGAGGCTTCCTTTACGCTGAAGCTGGACCAGGGATCGGGCGATCTCCTTACCGTTAAAGGTGATGCGAACATCAACGCCGCCATCAACCAGGCAGGCAATATAACGCTCACAGGTATGTACTCGCTGAACGATGGCGCCTACCAGCTCAACTACAATCTGGTGAAACGAAAGTTCAGGATAGCGAAGGGAAGTACCATCACATTCGCAGGCGATCCTGTAAAGAACACTACGCTGGATGTGACCGCTGTATACGAGGCGCAGGTGCCGCCCTACGACCTTGTGCAGCGCGAGGTGTCCGATCCTGCGCAGCTCAACTACTACAAGCAGCGACTGCCCTTCAATGTGAACCTCTACATGACAGGGCCGGTGATGACACCTTACCTCTCGTTCGATGTACGATTGCCCGAGGGCAGGGCCCTGCGCATGGCCGCCGACCAGGTAGAGCTGGTGCAGAGCAAGCTGGCACAGGTGCGTACCGATACATCCGAGCTCAATAAGCAGGTATTCGCGGTGCTGGTGCTCAATCGTTTCGTTTCCGACGATCCGTTCAGCTCCGGCGCGGGTAGCAGTGCTTCTTTTGCTGCCATGCAGAGCGTAAGCACTTTTCTTGGTGAACAACTGGACCGTGCGGCCGACCGCTTTGTGAAGGGTGTGGACCTTTCGGTAGACCTGGCCACCACCGAGGACTACACTACAGGCAGCCTGCGCCAGCGTACCAACCTGGGCCTTGCGGCATCGAAGCAACTGCTGAACGACCGCCTGAAACTGACCCTGGGCAACAACTTCGAGCTGGAGGGAGCGCAGAACAATAACAACAACCAGGCTAGTTATATACCTTCCAACCTTGCGGCCGACTATATGCTTTCGCCCGATGGCAAATATGTACTGCGCGCATACCGGCAGGCATACGATGTGGGGGTATTGCAGGGCTTTGTTACCGAGGCAGGTGTCAATTTCATAGTCAGTCTCGATTACAATAATTTCAGGCGTGCTATAAGGGGCAATAGGAACAGGAACCGTAATGACAGCACAGTGATACCCCGTACACAGAAAGGACCGGCAGATACTACCGGCAAAAAAGATAAGACACCGAAAAGAAAGAAAGGCACTAAATGACATTGCGCACATATATATGGCCCCTGCTGCTTGTACTGGCCGCCATGCTTTCGGCATGCAGCAATACACGGCGTCTGCCTGCGGGCGATAGACTGTTCAGGGGCAGCAAGGTGTTCATAACGGACAATGAGGCCTCTGTAAAGGAAAGGAAGCTGCTGAAGGACGACCTTGCAGAACTGGTACGTCCCCGTCCCAACAGCAAGACGCTGGGCATGCGGCTGAAGCTGAGAGCATATACCATGGCCGGCGATACGAAGAAAACAAAGGGACTGCGGGCGTGGCTGCGCAGCAAAGTAGGCGAGCCGCCCGTGCTGACAGCAGATGTGGACCTGCCGCATAACACAGCGCTGATGCAGAATTACCTGGAGAACCGCGGATATTTTCATGCCCATGCCTCGGCACATTTCGATTCGCTGGGGAAGAAGAAGGCACGGGCCCTGTTCTATATCACCACGGGGCCGCAGTATACCATCAACAATGTGACACTGCGCAGGGACACTGCTGCCGAGGTATGGAGCGATATAAACAGCACATTCGATAAGGAGACACTACTGAAGAAAGACCAGCCCTACAACCTGGAGGTGATAAAGGCCGAACGGGCGCGTATAGACAGGATGCTGAAAGAAGAAGGGTATTACTACTTCAAACCCGACTATGTGTTCATAGTGGCAGATAGCTCTATAGGCGGCCATAAGGTGAATATGAACGTGCGGCTGAAACACCGCGAGATACCGCCCGAGGCATACAGGCGCTATACGATAAACGATGTGTTCATCTATGCCAATTACCGCCTCAGGGGCAGGGCGCAGGATACCGGCAAAGAGAACAAGGTGCCTGTAGATAGTTACTACGTCATAGACCCGAGGAAGAACTTCAAGCCACAGGTGCTGGCCGATGCCATGGTGTTCGAGAAGGGCGATGAGTATAGTATGGACATGCAGAACACCACCCTCAGCAGGCTGGTGAACATGGGCAACTTCAAGTTCGTGAAGAACCGCTTCGAGCAGGTCGGCGACTCCCTGCTGGATGTATACTACTACCTTACACCGCATCCGCGCAAGTCGCTGCGCTTCGAGGCCGGTGCGCATACGCAGAACGACAACAGGGCCGGTACCAAAGGCAGCATCAGCTGGCGGCACAGGAATACGTTCAAGGGCGCAGAGGAATTCATGTTCAAGATAAATGGCGGGTTCGAGGCCCAGTACAGCGGCCCGGTGCGCCAGCCTACCATCTACAACTTCGGTAGCGAGCTCAGCCTGTCCTTCCCGCGGTTCGTGGTGCCGTTCAAAAAGATAGAGACGCCCAGCCGCTTCATACCGCGCACCTCTATAAAACTGAAGTATAATTTCGAATCCTCGGCCAAGCTCATCAACATCAGCTCTTACAATGCGTCTTACGGCTATGTATGGAAGGAAGGTCCAAGAAAGGAGCACCAGCTATACCCGCTCAACTTTACCTATGTACGCACCGATACCGTGGGCAGCCCGCAGAACCTGGGTCTGCTATACAGCAACCTTGTGTTCAATGGCATCATACTGGGCCCTACATATGACTTCACTTACAATTCGCAGGTAGGACTGCAGAGGAAACACGCTGTCTTTTTCAGCGGCAGGGTAGACCTATCGGGCAATATACTGGGCCTTGTGAAAAAGGCCGACTTTGAGACCAACCCCGATCTGCTGTTCGGCTCCACTTACGCACAGTATGTGAAGCTGCAACCCGACCTCAGGCACTACATGCGGTTGTCGCGCACGGCATTGCTGGCATCGCGCCTGCTGGTGGGGCTGGGTATACCTTATGGCAACTCTGCCTCGCTGCCCAACATCAAGCAGTTCTGGGCGGGTGGCAACAGCGACCTGCGCGGTTTCCCCTCACGCCTGGTGGGGCCGGGCACATTCAATGAATATGATTCCGCAGGTAGCCGCAGGTTCATACAGACCCTTGGCGACATGAAGCTGGAAATGAACGTAGAGCTGCGGCAGAACATATACAAATTCCTGAACGTGGGCCTCTTTGCCGAGGCCGGCAACATATGGCTGTTCCGCGATAATCCCTCTTTGCCGGGTGGTAAGTTCACATCCAACTTTTATAAGGAGCTGGCCGCTGATGCAGGTGTAGGTCTGCGTTTCGACTTCCAGATACTGGTGCTGCGGCTGGATATGGGTATGCCCATTCGCAAGCCCTGGCTGCCCGAAGGCGACCGCTGGGTACTGGATGATATACGGATAGCCGACCCCGACTGGAAGAAGAAGAATCTCATCTTCAACATCGGTATTGGCTATCCGTTCTAGCTGTGGTGGGGAAGTTTACTTTTCGTCTGTTGCCTCATCCTTCTTATCCTCTACGCTCTCGTCGCGCTTTTGTTCCAGGTCGCGTTTTATGCGGTACATCCTGTTGCTGATGGGGCTGAGCGCAGGCCGGGTATCGCCCAGCAGGTAGCCCCACTGTTTCAGGTTCGATGACCGGTCGAAGACTATCTTCAGCACCGCCATTACAGGTATGGAAAGGAACATGCCCGATATGCCCGCCATGGTGCCGCCTATCACTATGCCTATGATGCTCACCAGGGCGTTCACCTTTACCTTAGAGCCTACTATGCGTGGCATCAGTATGTTATTGTCCAGGAACTGCACGAAGGCAATGGTACCCAGTACGGCCCATATCTGCCACATCTCTTGCGATGTGGTCAGTGTCAACAGCACACCTATAAGGTTACCTATCAGCGCGCCCAGGTAGGGTATCAGGTTCAGTATGGCAAAGGTGATGCCTATGAGTATGGCATGCTTGATGCCGAAGAGCAGCAGTATACCGCCCAGCAGCACTATGAGGTAGGCTATCTGTATCAGCAGGCCTATAAGGTAGTATTTCACTATCACCTCGGTCTCTCTCGCGGCCTCTTCTACGCGTGGGTGCTGCGGTTCTTCGAACCACAGGTATACGAAACGTACCAGCAGGTTGCGGTAGAACAGTATAAGGAACACATAGATAGGTATGAGGCCCAGGAACACGAATATATTGCTGAGCGAAGCAAATGCCGTGCTGAAATAGCCCGATACATTGTTGCCCAGCCCTGCGCCCTGTTTTTTTATCATGGCCATCTGCTGTGTCACCGATACATGGGCATGTGTGCTTATCCATGTACTTAGCTTGTTCCAGTGCAGGGTCAGGTTCTTGCGTATGGTGTCCAGGTCGCTGAGGAAACCTGCTATCTGTATAGATAGCAGCGTGGCTATACCTGCTATCACTACTACGAAGAGCAATATGCAAAGGCAAATGGCAATGATCTCGGGCACCTTGCGTGCGGTGAACCATCGCAATACCGGCAGCAGCAGCAGCGATATGAAGAAGGCCATGAGCAATGGCATGATAACGGATTGGCCAAGCACTACTATGGCCCCTGCTGCGCAAATACCAAGGGCCTCTATGGAACGGCGTACAGTAAGCGGCATTTCTTTCATAGCAAAGATGTGTGTGGATGAGTAATGGGGCCTGCATGCGCAGGCGTTATAAGTGCTCTAAAGTTACAACAATATGCCCCTGTGCCGGGGAAAACGAGGAATGTTATAACATTTTCTTCAGAAGTATAAGCACATCATCTATCCCCTTACTTCATGGGCTCTCTCAGTATGGTTCGCAGTTTGGCGGGCTCTGTCTTCCTCATGTCCGAGAGGTATATCTCGTGGTGCAGGCCATTCCGCTGCAGCCCTTCTTTCTCTATCAGCGCCATCATCTTCTGCAGCGATACAGGCTCGGTGCTGAAGGGGCCTATATGCATCATGTGCACCACCTTTGTGGCCTCTATGGTAAAGGGCAGGACATCCTTTACCAGTTCTACGCCCTTCTTGCGCAGCGCAGTGTCTTTTGCAGTGGCTATCATTTCCCCGGTCACTTGTTCAGGCATGCGTATCAGCAGGCGGTAGCTCCATTCTTCGCGAGGTATCTTTGTAGGCGCATCGGTAATGCCCAGGCCTTTGTATAGCTCTTCATCGTACCACCACTGGCCTTCCAGCTTGGGCACTGTGAAGTCGCTGCCCATTTCCTTGCACATGAATTTTATGGTGTATGCCGTGCTGTAGAGCGCCGTCACACTGGCCGCGAACCCGGGACCCGATGGGTCGCCCTGGCCTGCTATGGAAATGTAGTGCGCGGTATCCATCATGGCTATGGCGGGTTCCTTTGGCGCTGTGTAGTATGCTTTATAGGTCTTGGTGAGGTCTTGTTTCATAGTATGTATCCTGTGGATATTCAGGGCTGTGTCTTCCGTTTCTTGTTCATTATGTATACCGCCGCTATGCCTAGTATACCGCCTGCCATGGTATGTACCTGCAGTTTTTCGCCCAGCAGCAGCCAAGACGATATAGCCGCCGCCAGTGGTACCAGGAAGATGAAACTGCTGGCCTTCTCTGCACCCAGGCGGGTAGTGGTGTAAAAGTAGATGGTAGTAGCCCCCGATGTGACTATGGCCGAGCTGAATATGAGATTGCCCCAGAACCGCAGATTTGCGGTTTGTAGTGTGGCCTGCATCTCTGCCACATCTGTGAAGGGCAGGAAGCAAAGCAGTGTGACCATATACTGCCACAGGCTGAAGCTGAGTGAAGTACCATATTGCGCACCGCGTGCCGTGAACTTGCTCATCACGGCCCATGTGAGCGCGGCCATCAGGAAGTAGAGGTTGCCGCTGTCCAGCAGGGCGGCGGTGCTGTCCCACAGTTTCAGCAATGTGATACCCGCTGCTATACCCAGCAGCAGACCTATACCCTCATTGCGCGAGGGCAGCCGCCTGCTCAGCGCTATACCCAGCATATAGGCCATTATGGGGTTCATGGTGGTCACCAGTACGCCGCCTGCGCCTGCTGTACCCTTTTTTATGCCCATGAAAAAGAAGTAGCTATACACTGCAAGCAGCACGCCCGATGCGATGAATACCGGTATGCCCTGTTTCCTTAGCCGGAAGCTGATGCCCATAATGGGTAGCAGCATGGCCGTAGTGATGACAACTATAACATAGCGGTAAACGGTGAAGTTGACCACAGAGCAGTAACCCGAAAGTACCTTGCCCGAGGGCCAGCTAAGTCCCCACAGGAACATGCTGATGACCATGCCGATAATAAGAAGTTTTCCGCCGGCCTTATCGTTCGCCATAGAAGAGAATGCGTGCTGGAACGCCCCGCGAAGGTACTTATAGGTATAGCGTGCATGCCTGTTATCTTTCCACAATTTCATTTTTGTCCATTATTTGGAAGATTTATCCATGTGGTGGATAGGTGGTATAACGTGCCAAAATTCAATCGTTTGATTTTCAGTGTTTTATGTTTTTGGCACATGGTTGGTTATATACCTGTCAAACCTACCTGCGGCAGGCAGGCAAACAACAAACAAAAACAAACTAAAACGAACTACAATGAAAAACATCTTCAAGTCTCTCGCTCTCGCTACTGTTGCCCTGGTATCTTTCTCTAACAGCTCATTCGCTCAGGCCACTGCAACTGCTTCTGCATCAGCTAACATCATCACCCCCATATCTATCGTTAAGACAGTAGATATGAACTTCGGTAACGTAGCCGTGTCTGCAACCATAGCCGGTACTGCTGTCCTGGCCCCTGCAGGTACCCGCACTACAGGCGGTGCAGGTGGTGTTACCCTGCCTGCTACTACAGGTACCGTAGCTGCAGCCAGCTTCACAGTATCGGGCCAGGGTGGTTATACTTACGCAATAACTCTTCCTACTTCTTGCACAATAACTGACGGTTCTTCACACAACATGACCGTAGACAACTTTACCAGCTCACCTTCTGCCACAGGTACCCTTAGCGCAGGTGGTACTGAGACCCTGAACGTAGGTGCTACCCTGAACGTAGCTGCCGGCCAGGCATCTGGTCTGTACACCAACGCTACCGGTGTTCCCGTAACAGTGAACTACAACTAAGCCCCCGACCCCTGCCTGCTGGCAGGCAGGCCCAAAGGGAGGTGTTAAGATAAAATGGTGCAGCGCCCCCGGAAAAGGGGGCGTTACTTTTTTTTGCCATGTTGTAAAGGCGCATTATTTTTTCCGTACCCGCAATATCACATCAGAGTATTCATTGGCACGTTTTACCAATACAGGAGTATGCTCCTGTTGCGAACGCTGCAGCAGGTCTATATAAGATGGATCGGCATTGCGTGGCAGGCGGTAGAACCTTGCCGATTCCAGGAAAGATATCTCTACATATTGGTCGGCAGGCTGTGCGGGGCGTATGGCAGCCACAGTGAGGGTATACTCTACGGGCTTTTTGCCTGTGTTCTTCTTTTTGCGCGTGCCAGCACATGAGGTGAGCGCCGTACATGAAAGCAGTAAGCTCAGTATGCACATATAGCATACTGAGCTTACTGTTGTATAAAAAGGTCTTCTGTTTATGGACATGTGATGAGGGCCGCGTAATTATCCAGGGTATTGTTGGTAGCAGTGTATGCTGGGTCGGTGCTGAAGGTCATGCCCGAAGAACCTGATGGAGCATAAGAAGATGTGGGCTGTACATTTATCATGGTCACATTAGGTGTGAAGCCGGCGGCACATGCGGGGTTCTCCTGCGCGTGCAGCCATGTGGACAGCAGCACCGGCTGGTTGAACATGGCCGGATCGAAGACATATGCCTTGGGGCCTGTAGGTGTCTGCACGGTCACCAGTGGCGCCACATGGTACCACCAGCGTATGCAGCAGCCGCCCCATTTCTGGCCCTGTACGCATAGCTTGTCAGAGCCCGAATTGGCAAAGCTGAAGATCTTTTTCGTACCGTATTTGTAACGGTTGTTGATGATCCAGCACATTTTGTGTGCGCGGGCATAGCAGCCGTCTATACAATACTGGAAGGGTATGCAATAGTCTATAGCATAGGGGCCGGGCAGGTAGCAGCACTGGCGGGTGATGTAGTCGAACATCAGCTGCGCAGTGGTAAAGTCGGGTATCACATTGTTCAGCCCGGGGTCGGTAGTGTTCAGTACACCCATGGCGCTGGGGTTGTCTATCTGCTCGTTGCTCACCTTTTTCAGGTCTATGGCGCGTGCGCCTGCGGCACCATTCACTGTAGTGCGTGCAGTAGTGCTAAGCCCACCCGATACAGGTACATATGCAGCGCTCACCAGCACACCCTTCCATGGGTCGAAGCTGATGCTGAGCTGCCTGTTGTTCTTCAGGGCGTCTTTTACCGTCTGCACCAGCGTGGTGCCGGTAACGGTAAAGAACTCCGTGTTCTCGTTGAACATCACCTCTACCGAAGCACTGCCCTCTATGTTGCGTATACCTGCTACGGTCACCTTACTGCTCAGTGTATGGTAGCCACCTGCAGGCATGGCCTCTCCTGTGGTCGCAAGCGAGGTAGCGGTATTGTTCTCGTCCGTATGCGGCCCGGAACTGCATTTAGCGCCCCGCTGCAAAATGGGGTTATCCTTTTTGATGCACGAGTCGCTGAGCAGCACCATGCACGATAAAGCTGCTACAGATAGAAGCTTACGGTATTTGTATAATGCAGAGATCATAGCCTTTTTGATCGAACCGTTCATGGCACGCATGAACATATAAGTACCAAAATACATGACATTTTCCTGCCCGCCAAATATTTATGTACATTTATTTTCTTGTGTATTTTCTTTTATAAGTGAATGGAATTTGCGTTAACTTTCCATTGCCGTGCCTTAGACATGGCCACAACAAGATGAAAAGATCGTTCTCCCTACTACTTATACTATCGGCCCTGGTATGTGCGGCGCCCGCATCTGCACAGGAAAACAGAAAGCTGCCTGTGAACGCCCGCCATACGCAAATGGTATCGCAGCTTTTGCAGTTGAATACCGGGCATAATGTGGCCATGAAAAGTACCGCAGTGCCTACACAAAGGGTGATAGCCCAAAGTACCAGGGATAACATACTCGTTTCCTACACCGATTCGGTACTGCTGCGCTATACAGGCATGCGAAAGTCGAAGTACGACTATAACAACATGATATATGCCTACAACTATGCCTATAGCACTACACCTATGTTCAATTATGCAGGCATATTCAACACACCGCAGGTACAGTACGATACTTTTGTACACTGGACGATCAACCCCTTCACGATGCCTGCCTTCAACCTGTATGAGGGCAACTTCGCTACGCACAATACCGATCATAACATAGTACACTTTACACAGTTGTTCGTAGATTCTGCTACCAACGACAACCGCAGTTTTGCCAATACCTTCACTGCTACAAAGAAGATAGGTAAAGGTTGCTGGTTCAACCTGAACGCAGGTGTAGAGGACAGTGCCATGATACAATACTTTTCCTACGATGCCAGCGACCGCCTGAAGGCCGATAGTATATATGAGCGTCACCTGGGTGTATGGCGCATAGCCGCAAAAAGCTACTATACCTACGATGCGGGCGGCAACCTGGTGACCATAGACCACTATGCCAATGTGAGCGATACCTCCTTCCTGCTGCCACTGGTACAGCAATCGAAATATGTGAACACATACGATGCCAGCAACAGGCTCACCAGCGTGTATACCAGCATGCACGACGGCACAACGCTTTCGCCCTATGTAAAGGACACCTTCGGCTATAGCGGCACGCTTACCTATCACAACTCGTGGCGGCAGCACCAGTTCGATGAGATACATGGTACATGGTGGCCGCAGTACCGTATGACCAAACACATCGCATCGGGCAAGCCCGATACCATCTATCACGATGGCTGGGACAGCATACTGAACATGTGGACACCCATATCGAAGGACATAGCCAGCTATAACACATATGGCGATCCTGATACGTTGCAGAATTACCTCTATAACTGGACATCCTACTCCATCTCGCCCGACTATACTACGGTATACTATTATGAGACGTTTTCAGACACTACACCTGTAGCAGTGAAACATACTGCTATAGCGAACACGGGAAATGTGACCATCTTCCCCAATCCCGCGCATAGCACCATATCCGTACAGTGCAGCGGTATGGCCGGTGCAGGCAGCCATCTGCGCCTCACTATATACAACATGCAGGGGCAGGCCATAATGCGCCATGCCATTACCGACCCTGCGCGTACCGAAGTGCCCGTAGGTGTGCTTGCCGCAGGTATGTACTGGGTATTGGTAGACGACCCTGCTACGCAGCAGCGGTATGGCCAATGCCGCTTTGTGAAGGAATGATGATGCCATTGCATGCACCGGAATAAATGAGCTACATGCCCTCGTTTATTCGCCTTACTTTTGTTGCGGCGCATGGTACAAAAAGTAAGTTTCCCTTCAGGTACAGTGAACTATCATTTGCATAGCTCTTTCGGAGAGCTGTATGCGCTGTGTGATATGCAGCAGGCCGTCATCCTTACCGATGAGCATATAGCTGCGCTTTACCCGCACCTGCTCAAAGACCTGCGTGTCATTACCATACCTGCAGGCGAGGATAGCAAGAGCATAACTACCATAGCCCGGCTCACCAAAGAACTATTGGAAATAGGCGCCACGCGCGATACCCTGCTCATAGGCATGGGCGGCGGCGTGGTAACGGATATAACGGGTTTCCTGGCGGCTGTGTTCATGCGGGGTATACGTTGTGGCTTTGTGCCCACCACATTGCTGGCCATGGCCGATGCCGCCGTAGGTGGCAAGAACGGCGTGAACAACGGCATGTACAAGAACATGATAGGTACCATACGCCAGCCCGAATTCATACTGTATGATATACAACTATTGCAGACCCTGCCACAAGAGGAATGGAGCAACGGTTTTGCAGAGGTGATAAAATATGGCTGCATATTCGATGCCGGGCTGTTCGATGAATTGGCGCAGCATGACCTTGCATGGTATATGCAGAACAACGATGCGCTGAACAAGGTGATAGAGCGCTGCGTGGCATGGAAGAACAGGACCGTGGCAGAGGACGAACATGAAAAGGGCATACGCAAGCTGCTGAACTTTGGTCATACCGCCGGACATGCCATAGAAAAACTGTATGCGCTGCCGCATGGCAAGGCCGTGGCCATAGGCATGATGATAGCCTGCCACATCAGCGAGCAGCAGACCGGCCTTGATGCCGCCACCACACAGCAACTGGAAGCTGCACTGCAGCGGTACCACCTGCCTGTGCATATGGCCATAGACACCGCTAAAGTGATGGCGCTGCTGCAGACAGACAAGAAAAGAAAGGACGACAGTATAAACTACATATTGCTGCAAGACAAGGGCAAAGCCGTGATACACCCGCTGCGCCTGCCGGTAATAGAAAAAGCATTGGCATCATTATGAAAGCGCGGATAGTGCCGGGAAGTTTTAACGGCACGGTGAACATACCACCCTCTAAAAGCCTTACACAGCGGGCCTATGCGGCGGCCCTGCTGTATGTAGGTACCACCCTCATACACAATGCAGGCAACTCTGCCGATGAAGAGGCCGCCCGCCATATGATACAGCAGTTGGGCGCCACTGTAACGGGTTCCGGGCCTATGGTGGTCACCAGCAAGGGTATAGCCCCTGTAAGTGATACTATAGACTGTGGCGAGAGCGGCCTGGCAGCAAGGCTCTTTGCGCCTATAGCTGCGCTGCACAATAGCCCTATCACTATTGCCGGGCATGGGTCCATATTGCGCAGGCCTATGGAAGGCGTGGCAGATATACTGCCTTTGCTCAGTGTATCGCTGCAGGGTTTCAATGGTCATATACCCTTTACGGTACAGGGGCCCATGCAGGCGCGTTCTGTAGCGGTGCATACATCGGGCAGCTCGCAGCTATTGAGTGGTCTGCTCTTTGCTCTCTGTGCCTGTGCCACAGCGCCCATTACCATAACTGTCGCCGGCCTGCAAAGCAAACCGTATATAGACCTGACGCTGGATGTGCTGGCGCATTTCGGCCGTCATGTCTCGCACGATAATTACAAGGTATTCCATATCGATCCTGCCAGGTTCGAATATGCAGCACACAGGGAGCTGACCATAGAGGCCGACTGGAGCAGCGCATCGTGTATGCTGGTGGCCGGTGCCATAGCGGGCGAGGTCACCGTTCCCAACCTTTTTATGAACTCGCGCCAGGCCGACAGGGCCATACTGGATGTACTGCGCACCATAGGTGCAGATATGGACATCACCGATACGGGCATTACTGTGCGGCGGTCGCGCATGCAGGGCTTCGAATTCGATGCCGCCAACTGCCCCGACCTTTTCCCCGCGCTGGCCGCACTTGCCTCTTTCTGCGATGGTAACAGCCAGGTAACGGGTGTGCATAGGTTGTTCCACAAAGAGAGCAATAGGGTAGAGAGCATCACCGAAATGCTGTGGCGCTATGGCGTTACCTTCTCGGTAGAGGACGATACACTATACATAGAAGGCCGTGAGAAGGTACAGTATAGCTATATGGATGGCTACAAGGACCACCGCATAGTGATGGCCGCCGCGGTATGCGCCCTGCGTGCCAAGGGACCCGTTACCATTTCCTGTGCCGATGCCGTGGGCAAATCATATCCCCGCTTTTTCGATGATATGCGTCTTTGCGGCGTAGCGTGCGAGCTGCTGCCCTAGCATATAAGGCTATCCTGTATCTTTGCGCATCCTTACATGAATACATTCGGCACCATATTCCGCATCAGCATCTTTGGCGAGTCGCATGGCAGGTGGGTGGGCATCACCATAGATGGCTGCCCCGCAGGCATACCGCTCACCGAGGCCGATCTGCAGCCCGACCTGGACAGGCGCAAAGCAGGTGCGGCAGGCACTACGCCGCGCACCGAGGCCGATATACCCACATTTGCCACCGGGGTATACAATGGCCATACCACCGGCGCGCCGCTCACCATCATCTTCGAGAATGCCAATACCCGCTCTGCCGATTACGATGCGGTAAAGAGCACCCCCCGGCCCGGCCATGCCGACTTCGTGCTGCAAAAGAAATTCAATGGCTTCAACGATTATCGCGGAGGCGGGCACTCATCGGGCAGGCTCACTGTGGCGTTGGTAGCAGCAGGTGTGGTAGCAAAAAAGGTATTGGGCAGTGACATATCTGTAAAAGCCCTGCTCACCGAGGCCGGTGGCAGTACCGATATAGAGGCAGCCATAGCAAAGGCCGTAGCGCAGCAGGACAGTATAGGCGGTATAGTTGCCTGCACGGTAAAAGGCCTGCCGGTAGGTATAGGTGAGCCTTTCTTCAACTCGCTGGAATCTGTTATCAGCCATGCCATATTTTCCATACCTGCCATAAAGGGTATAGAGTTCGGTTCGGGCTTTGCTGCCGCGGGTATGACAGGCAGTACGCACAACGACGCTATTGTAGATGCGAATGGCACTACTGCCACCAACAACGCAGGTGGCGTGAACGGGGGCATATCGAACGGGAACGACCTTACGTTCAGGATAGCTGTAAAGCCTGCCAGCAGCACACCACAGCCACAGCGCACCTGGAACAATGCCACGGCATCGGTAGAGGAATTCGCTCTTAAGGGCCGCCACGACCTGTGCATAGCCCTGAGGGTACCCGTAGTGGCAGAGGCGGTCACGGCCATAGCGCTTGCCGATATGTATCTTCAGCGCCGATCATAGGTTGTCCCGGGCTCAAAATACCCGCTATATCTAATTAACGCCATTTTGTGAGGTGGGGAACGTACTTTTACACACTATCCAGGTACCTGACCAATGAAAAGAACATTATTACTTGCCACATCTATACTTACCATTACCGCCGCACAGGCACAGCATGCAACTCACAGCGCCCCCGTTACCCGGCCTGTAGTAACGGCAGCAAAGCCTACCGCCACGGGCGATACCCTTACCCTTACCAATATACCTGCCACGCAGACAGAGCGCCTGCTGTACCCTGTAGCGCCTGCTGGCAGCGGCTATACCACAGGTACCAATGTGTACAACGACAAAGGCTTTGCAGAGCGCTACTACTTCGATGCCGGTGACAGCTCTGTGAATGTGTTGGGAGTGGTAGCCTTGTTCGGCGGCAATGTCTCTGCTACATCTACTAAAAGCGTGATGCTGCGCATATGGAGCCAGACCGCACCCAAACCTATCACTGCCCGGCTGTACTACGAGGGCTTCCCCTTCGAGACACTGGACAGCCTCTCTGTACCTGCCACAAAGCTGGGTATAGGCCCCACCGCAGATACCCTGAAGGCCTTTATGTTCGCCACGCCTACGGGTTTCCTGAAGGGGCCCTTCTTCGCAGGTTATACCATAGACTACAACTTCGAAACACTCGGCCCCGATACCATAGCGCTGAAGACATCCAAGCATAACACGCGCAATACCGCTCCATATAGGCTGCGCTACAATATGGCCAATGCCGATACGGTATCGGTAGATACGCTGATAAATGTGCAGAACGCCACCCTGTGGGCCGACAATAAATGGCATGATAACTATACCGATAACGACTCGCTCTACAACGACCTGGCCATATTCCCAATAGTGGTAGTAGGTGGGCCTACCGGTACCGGCAGGGTAACGCATAAAGACCTGTCGCTGATGGGCGCATATCCCAACCCCAGTACCGGTACTGCCAATATCCGCTTTGCACTGGCAGAGGGCGCCGATGTCAGCATCACTATAATGGACATGGCCGGCCATACGGTGTATACCCGTCAACTTAGCGACTTGCGTGCGGGTGAACATACCGTACAGGTAAGTACAGCAGGCTATGCCGCAGGTACATACATATACCTGGTACGCACTGCCACAGGCAGCGGCATGGCCGGCAAAATGCAGGTAGCGCACTAGTGCGAAACGCCTTCACAGGGTATACCTTTCTGTTTTACACAATTAGTCTTACTTTTGTAGCTTGTCAATACTTTCATATGAAACGTAACAACACAGATCTCCTTATAGCCTTTTCTCTCATTTTTATATCTGCGATATCGCGAATAGTGAATGCAGAAATGGCCCTGCCCAACTTTGTACCTATAGCTGCCATCAGCCTTTTCAGCGGCGCCATACTAAGGGAGAAACGCTCAATGGCCTTCCTGGTGCCCATCATGGGGCAGTTCCTGGCCGATGCATATTTCCAGTTCTTTACCTACATACCCGGTTTCTATGGTGTTGTAGATCAGCTGTTCACTTATGCAGGCATAGTAGGCGCTACATCGCTGGGCCTGTTCATGAAGCAAAAGCCGCTTAGCATACTGGGCTTTACCCTTGGTGCTTCTGCCACATTTTTCCTGGTGTCCAACTTCGGTTACTTTGCGCGCGGCTGGAACGGTTATAACATGCAGGGCTTTATAAAGACCTATGTAGATGCCATACCATTCTACAAGAACTCCTTCATAGCCGATATGGTGGGTATGGTGGTGCTCTTTGGTGGTCATGCCATCATAGGCCGCAAGCTGGCAGCGCACGCTAGCAAGGTGCGAGCCTAAGACAATAAGTTATATATATCATATTCGGAAGATATTTTTTCAGGAAGCGGGCCGTTTGTTAACGGCCCGCTTTTATTATATTTATTATTACATGCGAGGTCAGAATAGTTAGAGATATATTTTTATTCAAATTTGTTATTGCCCCAAAAAATGTTAAAAAGTTGAGAAAGTTTTTTCTAATTTTAGTCTAAACAAACTGTACAGCATACCGTTCAGACCCATTACAGTTGACACCCCTATCCGGTCTTTGTGCTGGTAATTTCTCTGAACGAAAACATACTATACGGAGAAAACTTGAACCGAAAAAAAAGTGAAGATGGATTTCAAAAAGTTAGTATCCCTTAATATCGCCATAATAGGCGACACTGAAACTGCCGAATTGTATGCGAGGGCTTTTACCTCTGCCGGACACGAAGTATACATGGCATGCTCTGAAAAGAACGACCATGTGCAAAAAGCCGTACCGGACATTTACGGTCACATTACCTACACCACCATCTCTGAAGCAGCACGCGGTGCCGATTTCATCATTCTGGCCACCCGCCCAAAGGATGTTCGCGAGGCATCGTACTGGCTGGGCGATGTACGCCGTAAGGTGATAGTGGATGTGACGGCCAATGTGCATATACCGAACGAGGAAGACGGGGTGAAGACCGTATGCGCCATAAAGGCCATAACGGGTTCGGCACACGTTATCAAGGTATTCTACACCAAAGGGTATGAGACCATCCTGAAACCGCTCTTCAACGGTGCAAAGGTAGATATGCTGCTGCTGAGCGACAGCCGCAAGGCCAAGGAGATAACCCGCATCATGGCCATAGAGATAGGCGCCAAATATTTTTACGACTTCGGCGGTAGCGAGAACATACCGCTGTTCAACGAAATGACGCGTGTATGGCGCGGCCTGCAGCGCAGGTCTGCTGCCCATGAGGTAAAGATCAAAAGCGATATAGAACAGCAACCATAAGCATCAGCGATACTGATATGAAAAGGGCTTAGTGACACCACTAAGCCCTTTTCTTTTAACTATTCGTCTGGCCCTATTTCAGGGTCGTTTGTGCCGATTGCATTATGCGGTATGGTGTGCTTGCCGCGGTTATATAACCTATTATACGGCAATGCGCTGCCACCAGCGGGGGCTGTTTTTTCGGGTTCACGGTACGGTCTGCTATGTTCTTCGTATCGTATTTGTACACGCGCACTATTACCCTGCCGGGCTCTTTGGCGGGTATATTGGGGAATATGGCATCGCCGCCGGGTAGCGCGGTGATAACGGTACGCAGCACATTGGTGAAATCGTACTCCTCGTCGCCGCCGGGGTGTACAGTGTCGGTGGTGGGGTATTCCTGCACATCTACTATGCTGTCCTGCACCAGCACCAGGTTCAGGTTGTGTGCGAAGGTTATGGTCATGGGATAGCTGATGGTAGCCACTATAGTAGCTATGCCACTGGCGTTATCGAAGGTGCTTTCCAGCGCCAGGTTGATAGAGTCGGGCATGGCCAGGCCATTCTCTATGGCGCCGCCCCAGGTGCTTCTGTCCAGCTTTATACTTTTATTCACCGGCAGGCGGTCTATACCGGCAGAGGGTAGCATGCTTACCCCGCCATATATGTTCTGCGCTATAGATGTAGCATCATCATGCCTGAAATCGTACTTGGCAGCATGTGGCGCTGTGGGCGGTACCGTCTGTATAGGGCCCTTTATGTACAGGCCTATCACGTTTATACGGCCGGGGTGCTGTTTCTGGTATTCCTTCAGCACCTCGTGCGCTGCCGGGCAGTTGGTACAACTGGCGCCCGTATATTCCTCTACCAACACATTGCGCGGCTGTGCGGGAGGCACGGTAGATACATAGGTAGTATCCTTTACCTCTATAGCGGGTTCGGTCAGCCTCACATTGGGTGCTTTCTCTTCGCAAGAGCTTATAGCCAGTGTAGCCACGGCCATCAGCAAAAGATATTTCTTCATCACTATTTGTATGAAGCACGAATTTACGGAAATAGCCGGTATACTGTTATAATATTGCCAATATTACCGGCCTGTCAATGTCTTTTCGTTATTTTGCACATATTTTGCTGCGCTTATGACCATTTCTAAAGAGGTAAGGATAGGAGTGCTGGTGGCCGCGTCCATCGTCATTTTTTTCGCAGGTTTCTATTTTCTCAAGGGCTCCGACGTATTCTCTAGCGACAAGGAATATTATTGTTATTTCAATACTGCAAGCGGCCTTGCCGAAGCCTCTACCGTAGAGATAAAGGGCCTTAGTGTAGGCAAGGTGACCAAAATGGAGCTGGCGGGCGCCAAAGGAGTAAAAGTTACCCTGTCTGTGCATAATGATGTGACGCTGCCAAAGGGTACTGTGGCCAATCTTACCTCATCGGGCCTGCTCAGCGGCAAGGTCATCAGCCTCGATCTGGGCTCGGGTCCGGGCGAAGAGGCCGAAGGTGCTACCCTGCCATCTACCAAAGGAGCCGATGTGATGGACCAGGTATCGGGCGAGCTCACCCCCAGGCTCGAAGAGCTGAAAGAGACCATCGCATCATTCAACGTAACGCTGGCACGGGTGAACGCCATGCTGAACGAAGAGAACAAAGAGGCCATAGCCTCCACATTGCGGTCTCTGAAGACTACCAGCGAGAACCTGGCCCATATGTCGGCTACGTTCGATAAGGAGAGCGCACAGATCACAGGCATCATACGCAATGCCAACAGCATTACCGGCAGCCTGGCCAAAAGCAACGATACCATACAGCGCATCATATCCAACACCAACCGCATCACCTCGCAACTGGCCAATGCCCCCCTGCAAAAGACCATTGCCGACCTGGAAAAGACCGCTGTAGAGCTGCAGGCCATCATGAAGAAGGTGAACAACGGCGAGGGCTCACTGGGCCTGCTTGTGAACGACAAGGAGCTGTATAAGAACCTCAACGGCTCGCTGAAGTCTATAACCAACCTTACCGATGACCTGAAAGCACGCCCCGGCAGGTACATCAACATCAGTGTCTTCGGGGGTAAGAAGAAAGACTGATGCCCACCGCACCAGGCGCTACCATACGGTATACGATGCTTGCACTGCTGGCGGCATTGCTGCTGGCGGGCCTACCGGCCAGGGCGCAGAAGCCCGTTGCCGATACTGCCGATAAGGTGCGCATCATCATAGCCAATACCGGCTTTATGGAACACTATACTACCGATAGTGGCTCCCTCACAAAATTCGTGAACGACGTAGTGGTATACCAGGGCACCGATACCCTCTACTGCGACAGTATGTATCAGTTCGTAGAGAAAAAGCGGCTGGAGGCCTTCGGCAATGTGCGCATAGCGCAGCAGGGTGGTACAGAGGGCACCTGCAGCTACCTTCGTTATGCATCGGACAAGCGTATAGCCTATATGACGGGCGATGTGCTGCTTACCGATGGCAAGAACCGGCTGTGGTGCCAGGAGCTCACCTACGACCTGGGCACCAAAACAGGCACCTACAACAGGAACGGTACCTTGCAGAGCGACAGCACCATGGTGACGAGCATATATGGGGTGTACAATGTAAGGTCGCACGATGCCCGTTTTACCGGCAACGTGGTGGTGCTGGACCCCCAGTACAAGATAGCATCGAAAGACCTGGGGTACAATACCGAGACGCGGGTAGAGCGGTTCTACGACTATTCTGTGGTCACCAGCGATAGCGGCCGGTCGGTACTCACTACCTGGAGCGGCACCTACGACAGCAAGAACGTGGTGGCCCGCTTCACAGGGCATTCCTCTATCTGGAACGATGGCCAGTACATAGAGGCCGACTCTATGCACTACGACAAGGGATCGGGCTATGGCTACGCCATAGGTCATGTCATATCTATCGATACCGCGCAGCATGCCACCATCTATTGCGGCCGTGTAGACTATTTTCGCAAGCAGCGTGTGCTGTGGGCCATCATAAAGCCTGTGCTGGAGCTGGCCAATGGCCCCGATACCTTTTACATGCGTGCCGATACCTTCTATTCGGCGCCAATGGTGCGGGGGGCCGGCCGGCAGTTCCGTATGCCACAGGACACCGCCGATAATAGAGCGGACAGTACATTGCAGAAGGTGGTAAGGAATGCCACCATACTGGCGACCGATACGACAACCATCATCAAGACCAAGGCTACCGATAGTACCGCCGTGAAGCCCCGAGGAAGAAGGCAGCGCCCCCAGGCCGTTGCCAAGACCGATACGGTGGTAGCAGTAGCAGAGCCCGATGCCGGCCCTATAGACAGCATGTGGACCATACCTGCCTACAAATACCGTGTGGACCGACTGCTGCGCGATACCGCACGACAGGCTGCCCCCGCGATAAAGACAGCCAGGAACAAAAAGAAGAAGACCGACCTGCCACCTGCCGATACCACTGCGGCCGACACCACATCGCCCATATTCTTTACCGGCTACCACCATGTGCTTATCTTCTCCGACTCTATGCAGGCCCGCTGCGATAGTGTATGCTATACCCGTGCCGACTCTATAGTGCGCATGATATACGACCCTGTGGCATGGGCACGCGGCAGCCAGATAACCGGCGATACCATACTGATGCTGCTGGATAGCGGCGGCATACAGACCATGTATATACCCAATAGCGGCTTCATGACATCGCGCTCGGGCCCCGAGCAGGCGCAGATATACGACCAGATACAGGGAGAATCCATTACGGCCTTCTTTAAGGAGAACGCCATAAAGAAGATGATAGTGACGCCCGATGCGCAGAGCATCTATTACTCCAAAGACGATGACGGCGCTTATGTGGGCATGAACGAGGCTACTAGTGTACTGATGCGCATATACTTTGGCGAGCAGCAGATAAGCCGCATAAAATTTGAAAAGGATGTGCACCAGACCATGACCCCCATGCACAAGGCCGACCTGCCCAATGCCCGCCTCAAACGCTTTAAATGGTTATATGACGAGCGGCCAAAGAGCAAGGATGAGCTGTTCGAGTAGGAATACCCGCTATTTTGGCGGTTTTAAGAAACATTTATGCCTGCCGGATGGCGCCCGCAGCGTTACCTATTAGGCAGTACAAAAGACATTTTATATATTTGCCCCCCGGTATGTACATACAGTTTAGAAATTTATTTTATTTATTCATCCTTTGTGTGGGCATCGCATCATGCAGCGGTTTCGAGAAGATCCGTAAGAGCAGCGATGTGAACCAGAAGCTCACAAAGGCCAATGAATACTATGAAAAGAAGGACTATGGACATGCCAATATCCTGTACAAAGAGCTGATGCCCATCATGAAGAGCACGCGCAATTACGAGGCGCTGTTCTACAAGTATTCCTATACTTACTACTACATGAAGGACTATGTGATGGCCTCCTATTACTTCAAGGACTTCGTAGAGTATTTCCCTACCAGTGCCAATGCAGAGGAATGTGAGTTCATGAGTGCTGTGTGCCTCTTCAAGTTCGCACCCAAGTACTCGCTCGATCAGAGCAATACCGTAAAGGCCGCCGATGCCCTGCGCAATTATATACTGAAATACCCGAGCTCTACCCGTGTGGAAGAGGCCCGCAAGTACATAAACGAATCGCAGGAAAAACTGGAACGCAAGCAGGCCGATGCTGCCAAGCTCTACTACAACATAGGTCAGTACCAGGCCGCTATGGTCACTTACAAGGCCATCATGCGCAATTTTCCCGAAACGAAGAACGCTGATGAGTACCTGTACATGATAATGCGGGCAATGTATAAATATGCGAGGATGAGCGTACAGGACAAGCAGGAAGAGCGCTATGCCAGCGCCCTTAGCGCATACAGGGAACTGAAAGATACTTATCCCGGGTCTAAATACCTGCCCGAGGCCGAGAAAATATATACAGAAACAGATAACAATATAAAAAAGCTACGCAATGAGCACAAATAGAAGATCGCTGACATCGGTGAACCCGCTTGTAGAGACACGCGATGTGATAGCAATGAAGGAGAAGACAGGTAACCTGTACGAGTCTATCGCTGTCGTTAGCCGCAGGGCAAACCAGATATCTGTGACCATGAAGGAGGAGCTGCACAGGAAGCTTGACGAGTTCACCGTGCATGGCGACAACCTGGAAGAGGTGCATGAGAACAAGGAGCAGATAGAGATATCGCGCATATACGAGCGTATGGCCAATGCCCCGCTGCAGGCGCTCACCGAGTTCAATGACGACCAGATATACTACAGGAAAAAATAAGTAGTTATCCATACTTTTTTCAGGAAAAGAAGCTGTGCCGCGTGGTATGGCTTCTTTTCCGTTTTTATACCCGCCGTTCACAACCCTTATTTCCCGTAATTTGCAGATAAGATGAATACCAAGGAGCATGGCCATATAGTAGTGCAGGGTGCGCGTGTGCACAACCTGAAGAACATAGATGTAAGCATACCGAAGAACAAGCTGGTGGTGATAACCGGCATCAGCGGCAGTGGCAAATCGTCGCTGGCGTTCGATACCATATTTGCCGAAGGCCAGCGCAGGTATATGGAGAGCTTTGCGGCCTATGCGCGTCAGTTCGTAGGCGACCTGGACCGCCCCGATGTGGACAAGATCACCGGCCTTTCGCCTGTCATATCTATAGAGCAGAAGACCACCAATCGCAATCCGCGCTCTACCGTAGGCACTGTTACCGAGGTTTACGATTTCATGCGCCTGCTGTATGCCCGCATAGGCGAGGCCTACTCCTACAATACCGGCAAGAAGATGGTGAAGTTCAGCGAGGAGGAGATAGTAGAGCACATCAGGCAACACTTTGCCGGAAAGAAGATAATGCTGCTGGCGCCCATAGTGCGAGGCCGCAAGGGGCATTACCGCGAGCTCTTCGAGCAGTTGCGCAAGCAGGGTTATGTGAAGGTGCGTGTAGATGGTGAAGTGACGGACCTGAAAGAGCGCATGCAACTGGACCGCTACAAGATACACGACATAGAGCTGGTGATAGACCGCCTGGCCGTACAGCCCGATGGCCATGCCCGCATGAGCCAAAGCATACAGAAGAGCATGCAGATGGGTAAGGACCTCATGTTCGTAGCCGATGTGGACAAGGGCACCATGCACCAGTACAGCAAGCACCTTATGTGTGTGGATACCGGTATATCTTACGAAGAACCATCGCCCAATACCTTCTCGTTCAATTCGCCCTATGGTGCATGCCCCAAGTGCAAAGGCCTGGGCCAGGTATATGCCGTGAACATGCAGCAGATACTGCCCGACATGAACAAGAGCATCAACGATGGTGCGATAGCGCCGCTGGGCTCCGAGCGCGATTCATGGTCGTTCCAGATGGCCACTACGCTGGCAAAGAAGAACAAGATATCGCTGGACAAACCCATAAAGGATATACCACAAAAACAACTGAACCTGCTGCTCTATGGCAATGAAGAAGGTGTACTGACCTATGTGAGCAAGGACGATACCGCCGAATATACAGGCGCGGTGACACAGCACAACTACGAAGGAATAGTGAACATGGTGCTGCGCTGGTTCGCCGAGACCACATCAGAGGCCATTCGCACATGGGCCGAGAGCTTTATGGAGCTGAACACCTGTACCGAATGCAATGGCGCCAGGCTGAAGAAAGAAAGTCTTTACTTCAAGGTAGATGAGAAGAACATTGCCGAGCTGAGCGAGCTATCGCTGCAGCAGTTGCAGGACTGGTTCACCGGCATAGAAAGCAGGCTGAACAACAAGCAGAACACCATAGCCAAAGATATAGTGAAGGAGATACGCGACCGCCTGCGCTTCCTGCTGGATGTGGGGCTGCATTACCTTACCATGTACCGCCCTACGCGCACACTTAGCGGTGGCGAGTCGCAGCGCATAAGGCTGGCCACGCAGATAGGCTCACAGCTTACGGGCATCACTTATATACTCGATGAGCCCAGCATAGGGCTGCACCAGCGCGACAATATGCGCCTCATCAATGCATTGAAAAGCCTGCGCGATAGTGGGAACTCTGTGCTTGTAGTAGAGCACGACAAGGATATAATGCTTGCCTCCGACCATCTTATAGATATAGGTCCCGCGGCCGGCCTGCATGGTGGCCGCATAGTTAGTGCAGGCTCGCCACAGGAGGTATTGAAGGAGAAGACCATCACATCGGGCTACCTGAACCATAGCCTGCAGATAGAAGTACCTGCCGAAAGGCGCAAAGGCAATGGTAAGAAGCTGTCTATAGAGGGCGCTACCGGCAACAACCTGAAGAATGTATCGGTAAAGCTGCCGCTGGGCACCTTCATTTGCATAAGTGGTGTGTCGGGCAGCGGCAAAAGTACCCTCATTAATGAGACGCTCTATCCCATACTTGCCAAACATTGTTACCCCACCTTCAAGCAGCAGCCTATGCCCTACAAGAAGGTACAGGGGCTGGAGCATATAGATAAGGTGATAGAGATAGACCAAAGCCCTATAGGCCGCACGCCACGCAGCAACCCCGCTACCTATTGCGGCTTCTTCAACGAGATAAGGCAGCTCTTCGCACAGGTGCCCGAGGCCAAGATAAGGGGCTACAATGCAGGCAGGTTCTCGTTCAATGTGAAAGGCGGCCGCTGCGAGGAATGCCAGGGTGGTGGCATGCGTACCATAGAGATGAACTTCCTGCCCGATGTATATGTGCTGTGCGAGAAATGCGGCGGCAGGCGCTACAACCGCGAAACGCTGGAGATACGCTACAAGGGCAAGTCCATATCGGATGTGCTGAACATGACCGTGGATGAGGCTGTGGAGTTCTTTGTGAACGTAGCATACCTGCATCGGCGTATAAAGACCCTGCAGGATGTGGGCCTAGGCTATGTGACACTGGGCCAGAGTGCAGTGACCCTGAGTGGTGGCGAGGCCCAGCGCGTGAAGCTGGCCACAGAGCTATCGAAACGCGATACCGGGCAGACCATATACATACTCGATGAACCTACCACCGGGCTGCACTTCGAGGACATAAAGCATCTGCTGGCCGTGCTGAACCGCCTTGTGGACAGGGGCAATACGGTGTTGGTGATAGAGCACAACCTGGATGTGGTAAAAGTGGCCGACCATGTGATAGATATGGGGCCCGAGGGCGGCGGCGGCGGCGGAAGGGTAGTAGGCTCCGGCACGCCAGAGGATATAGCCGCCATCAAAGAAAGCCATACAGGCCGCTTCCTGGTAGATGAGCTGAAGTAATATCGATGTGTGTGGTATCTACCCTGTGCGTTTCTTTTCAGGGTCGCGTCTATCCATAAAGACACTATATACTACTATCGCATTCCCGAATACCTCATAAACTACGGTATATGGGAATTTATGCAGTATGCCTTGTCGTACGTTGTTCTTATAATATGAATGGGTGAAAGGGTTTACCAATAAGGAATCGTAGAAGGTCTCAAGGTCAGTGAGAAAGGTATGTCCCAAACCTCTTCTCTGAGACTCATACCAGTCATATGCTTCTATGATCTCTAAAGCAGCAAGAGGTCTTACTTCAATATTATAGCTCATTAGGGCGGTCCTTATGTATAGCCATGTTCTTTACCTCCTGCCATGAGTATGACCTGCCTTCGCCTTTTAGATATTTGCTACGCTCTTCTTCTATCAATTGTTTCCGTTTGCTTGCAACATCATCGGCCTCGTTATACTCCTTTACAATGGCGTATATCATCTTCAATAGCCGGTCGTCGCCATGCTCTATTTCCTCATGCAGCAGTGTTCTTATTTCAGGCGTATTCATAGCTATACAAATTTAAATAAAATACTCCAACCGAAGGTCGCATGCTTACCTCCTCCCCATCAACTGCCCATAAGCCTTTATGAACAGCACGCCCAGGTTCTTATGCGGAGGCACATAGTCTTTGAAGCGGGGATACAGGTCTGCATTTTTGGAAAAATACTGATCGAGCCCTGCCCATAGTGGTATCCAGTTTATATCGTTGCCTTCCTGCAGTATGGTGTTTATGGCGCGGCTCATGGGCTCGTTTATGGCGCCCACACCTGTCTGCTTCGACGATATGATGTGCGCCCCCGGCGATGACCGCAGCACCTTTGCCACGTTCTGGTAACCCCCGCACGATCCCAGCACCACTACGCGGGCATTGCTGTCTATACGCATCAGTGTGGTCTTCACATGGTAGCTATGGCCGCGGTGTATCACTACAGTGGGTCTTATATTGTTCGTGGCCAGGTACATATCCAGTGTGTCTATGGCCTTCTCATCCTCTGGCGCCCGCAACGGCATATTGGCATATAGTACTACGCGCTTACCTGTGAGCGATGTGATGGTAACCCAGTATTTGTTAGAGTCTACCTTCCATTGTTTGTTCTTCCGGTGGTCGTCCATAAAGCCGGCATATGCATTCATGCCATCCTCATCGCCATAGAAGAACACACGCTCGTGTATGGTACCCGTATCATCGGTGAGCGTGCGGAAGGGTACTATATTGATAGGTGGCAGTTTCAGCTTGTTCGATGCAGTAGATGCACCTGCATCGGTACCCGCGCCGGATGCGCTCTCTGCCAGCATGCCCAGCAGGTTGTAGATAGCCATGCCTTTGCGGCTTTCCAGTACCTGGCTCTTGCGGTAGTTCTCTGCTATCCTCACTCTCAGGAATTTCAGCAATGCAGTATCGTTTATGCTGCCTATGGCATCGGCCACGTTCACGGCATCCTCCAGGTCGTTCTCAGGTCCTTTCTGCAACCCGCTTATGAACCGCGACATCAGCGATGTGCGGGCGGTATCATCCATCGTGTTCAGCAACTCGGTAAGGGTATTGTAGCTGGCGCAAAGCCTGATGAACGTACGGAAGTGATCGTGATGCAGGGTGTCCAGCAACTGGTCTCCCCTCATGGGCGCCATACGCGCTACCATACGCTTGAAGGTGCCCAGGAAACTGCTCGTATATATCTCCTCGCGGCCATATACCATGATGTAGAAGAGCGATGCTGCCGACAGGCTGTCCACGCAGCGAAAGCGCACATCATCGGTAGTATCGTGCAGCTCGTTCATCTGCCTTACGAAATCCTTCAGTGCGCGATACTCAAGTTCTTCGGTGTACAACTGGCGCGATAGCGGCTCATTGCTCATGCGCAGCGCTACCAGCGCATTGAAGCTGCGCGCAGGGTCTGCTGCTATAGTATCTATAGCATCTATAGTGCCCCTACCTGTGTACAGGTAAGATATGAATGGCAGTGCCCTCAGTGGCGCTTCCGATTCTGCCGAGGTCTGCACTATGGCCTGTACAAAGGGGTCGTGAGAGCGGTATACGGTGCCCTTCAGCAGTATATCGCTGGAGAGCGCATAACTGAAAATAAGCCTGGGGTCCTGCCGCGCTGCAGCATTCACGATAGTGATGGCAAAAGTGTCCCGCGAGAACTCCTGCAGCCTTCGCGCCATCATCACCGGGTCGCGGCTGGCCATTGCGGTATGTATATAGGCGCGTGCATTGGGCTCGTCGTTCAGTAGTACACGGCCATTGTCCAGCGTATATACATCGGGGTTGGCCATCACAAGGTCGTAGGTCTTATGCTCGTTCGATGCCACTATGAGGCTGCGCATATTGTCCACAAGGCTGTCGTAGAACGATGCCCTGGGCCTGGGGTCGGCGCTGTACTGGCGCATCAGCTCCCATATGCCGCGCAGGCATTGTATCTTCTGCTGGTTGGCCACTGCACTGTCCCTGCCTACAGGCGGCATGTTCTCTACCATTATCTGCAGCCTGTCCACCCGCTTTAGCAGCGCATCGGTATACATGCCAGAGAATACCACGGGGCCCGGCACTATTATGCGCCCATCCGTTCTGCCATCGGCCTCATCGGCCCGCCTTTGCTCATTGTCTATCTTTTCATGAAAAAGCGCACGCGCCAGTGGTATCGGCCCCATCAGTGTATCCTGCAGGTAAGGGTCTGTCTTCCAGGGCTTTTTCTTGGGCGCAGCAACACTTCTCACCACTCTTTTGAGCGTGTCTTGCGATGGCTGCTGGCCATAGGCTACAGCACACACCAGTAAAAGCCATACAAGGCCGGCTATCCTCATAAATACTCCCGGTAACTAGGGTAAAAGCCTTCAAATATACCCTATTAAATGTGAAGAAAAGTGTAATTGCCTCCTCTGTATAGCTAACGGATAAAGCCCTATGAAATTGCACCTCTGCGCGGGCTGCTTATAGCGCGCTCACAAGGGCCGCTGCCTTGCTATGCCCGCTTGCTTTCCAGTGCATATCCATAGGGTATACATCTTCGGGCGTTATTACCTGCCCCAGGTCGGCGAATTGCAGGCCCAGCTTTGCGCATACATCGCGCACCAGGGGCATATACTTATTGTGTTCGGCATCCATTGCTGGTATGTACACTATGGTCAAGGCGCATTGGGTCTCCTTCGCGAACCTTGCCAGTTCCTCTGCCACCAGCACAAAAGCCTTGGTCCCCTTCACGGCCCTTTCGCCCGATAGGTGGTCTTTGTACAGGTCCTTTACCCTTATGTTCTTCAGTGCGTTCAGGCAGTAGTAGGCCAGCATATTGCGGCGGGCGATGGGAGCCTTTATATGCCATTCGTCTACGGCCGTCTGCCATTCATCAAAGCCGGCCGTTGCGGGTTCGTGTATCCTGAAGGAGCCGGCCTGCTCTACAAAGTAGGGAAAGGCCCCAAAGGATGTGTTCTCATTATCCAGCAGGTCGTTGGGAGACAGGAAGAGGAATATCTTCTTTCCCTGCACCTGTGCCGATCCCTCCCATTTGTACAGCATCAGCAGCTCCTGCACATTGCCATAGCCGGGCACGGCCATGTTCAGTACCTTTTTGCCTGTAAGGCGCTCATACTGTTTCTCTACACCTTCTTCTTCGTTCACACCCCAGCCGAAGGCATAAGAGTCGCCCAGGAACAGTACATCGGGAGCGTTCAGCGACGCATCATCATCGCGAAAGCCTACCGCATTGGTGCGTACCCGTGTGCTGAACTCCGTATTATCGAAGGTCACATCCATGCGGGGTGTCAGCCTATAGCCCAGTACCGGGTCGAACACCACATGCTCCTTGTCGTACTGGAATACCGACCGGGTACGGAAGTACCGTGCGCGTAGCTGCTGCTGCGATGCCGTCAGTTCCATCGCCACGGCCACTACGGCCAGCAACCCGACGAATATACCCACCGATATGAGCGCCCTCTTCATGCGATAAAGGTAGACCATACCTGTGCAAAAGCCAAGCAGTATACCCATGAGCGTACCCTGTTTAGGAAGTAATACCTAGCTTTGCAAAAACACCCCATTATGCTCCTCTCTTTCAAAAGAAGTATATCCTTCTGCGCTGCATTGTTCTGTTTTGTTGCTGCAATAGCCCAGCCAAAGAACATGAGCATAGTTACCGAAGAGGTATCGTACAAATGCAATGGCGCTACCATGAAGAGCTATGTGATATACGATGCCTCGCGCCAGGATGCCCGCCCGGCCATAGTGGTAGTGCCCGAGTGGTGGGGGCTCAATGGCTATACCAAGATGCGTGCCCGCATGCTGGCCGAGCTGGGCTATGTGGCCATAGCTGCTGATATGTATGGCGATGGCAAGACCGCCAAAGACCCGCAAATGGCAAAGGAATATGCCATGCCCTTCTACAAAGATCCGAAGCTGGGTAAAGAGTGTATAGCCGCTGCTATAGCAAAGGTGAAAGAATACCCGCAGACAGATAAGAGCAAGATAGGCGCCGTGGGTTTTTGCTTCGGGGGGTCTATGGTGCTTAATGCCGCTAAGATGGGTATGGACCTAAAGGTGGTGGTGAGCTTTCACGGAGGCCTGCAGACAGTGCCTGCAAAGAAGGGCTCGGTAAAAGGAAAGATACTGGTGTGCCACGGCGGCGCCGACAAATTCGTTTCCGATACCGATATACTCAGCTTCCGCAAGAACCTGGATACGCTGGGTGTGCCCTACCAGTTCATCAGCTACCCCGGTGCCACGCATGCCTTTACCAACCCGCAGGCCACTGCAGTGGGCAAGAAGTATAGTATGCCTATAGAGTACAACGATGAGGCCGCAAAAAAATCCTGGGGTGATATGAAGAAGTTCCTCAGCGATCTTTTCTGACCGGCTACCTTATCAGGGTCAGGTCGCCCTTCAGCATTTTAGTGTCGCCATGTAGCGTAAAGAATATCTGGTAGAAGTACACACCCACATCGGCAGGTACATCGCTGAATATGCCGTTCCAGCCGCTATAGATGTCGTTGGTCTTGTATACGCACTGCCCATACCTGTTATAGATATTCAGCGTGAAGTTCTCGTAGAAGCGCAGATGACCCACTACACGCGCTATGTCGTTCCTCCCATCCCCGTTCGGTGTGAATGCCGATGGGAACCAGATATCGCACAGCTCTATGTCTATCGTTACACTGTCAGCGTAGTAGCAGCCGGTCTCATCGGTGGCCACTATGTAGTAGGTAGTGGTCTTTTCGGGCTGGGCAAAAGGCATGGCACAATCGGTGCAGCTAAGTCCCGCTGCAGGGTACCATGTGTACGTTACCGGGTAGTCGCTTATGGCATCTATTTTGGCCAGTGTTATACCTGTGCCCACGCATAGCGGAGTATCGGGTATGGTAACATAGGTAAGCGTATTGTGTCCCATATGCACCGAGTCCACTACCACACACCCGAATGTGTCCGTCACCGATAGGTAGTAGGTGGTAGGCGCCGGTGGTGTTACCTGTGTGCTGGCGCATGTACTGCACACTACATGTGCCGCAGGCGTCCATACATACTGTGGCGCGGTAGCAGTGGTCGTAGCATTCACTGTCAGTGTTGTTCCCACGCATACTACAGTATCGTCCGATACCTGTACCGTATAGTGGTCGGGCCGTACCAGCAGTGTATCTGCCATGGTGCATCCCAGCGGGCCCGTGGCCATCACCATATAGGTGGTGGGTGCCGTGGGCGATGCTATCACTGTGGCGCAGCTCGTGCAGTTGAGCCCTGTAGCGGGTGTCCATGAGTATACCAGCGGGTAGCCGGTAGCGGTGATGCCCGCTTCCAGTGTTACGCTTTCTATATTGCACAGCACAGTATCTCTCATAGGTATCATGGCATGTATCTCGCGCAGTATGGTAGCAGTATCGGTCACGCTGCATCCTGTGGTATCGGTGACGGTAAGTACATAGGTCATAGATGAGGCGCCTGCGGCCATGGTAGATGCACATGTATCGCAGCTAAGGCCCGTGGCCGGAGACCATGAATAACTGAACGGCATGCTGTAGCCCGATGCTGCCGATACAAGCGATATGCCCGTATCATCGCACAATACCGTATCGGTGAGGGGCAGTAGTACCAGCGATGGTGTCATGCTCACAGTATCGGTCAGGGTACATCCCAGTGGGCTTGTACCTGTCAGTATGTAGGTGGCCGCCCCTGCCGGTGATGCCACCACTGCTGCGCAGGTGGTACAGCTAAGTCCCGCCGCCGGAGACCATGTATACGATACCGGGAATCCGCTGCCGGTAATGCCTGCCGTAAGGGTCACACTGGTGCTGGTGCAGTGTATGGTATCGGGTATGGGGGCCTTCATCAGTATCTCCCTTTTTATGATCAGTGTGTCGCTCATGGCACACCCCGTGGCATCGGTCACTGTTACCGTATAGGTAGTGGTAGCTGGGCCGCTGGCCGTGGTGCCGGCACAGGTAGCGCAGCTAAGGCCGCCCGCTGGTGTCCAGCTGTAGCTCAGTGGGGTATAGTGCCCTATAGGTGCCACCGCGATACCTATTCCCAGGCTGTCGCAGGCGAACGTGTCGGATACTGGCGGCAGAGATAGCGATGGAGATATCAATACAGTATCCGATACGGTGCATCCCACGCCATTAGTGGCCTGTACTACATACTCTGTGGCCGTTGTGGGCGATACGAATATGGAATCGCAGCCTGTACAAATGGGCGTACCCGGCAACGATGCCCAGCTCGCTGTGACGGGCGATAGGCTGTGTGCATGAGGGTGTAGCAGTATTGTCGATCCGGGGCAGATGAAAGTATCGTTCAGCGCATTCATGTATATAGGCGTTGGCGCTACCGTGCTGTAGAGTGTATCGGCGCAGCCATAGCCGGGCTCAGGCCGCAGTATCACCGCAAAGGTAGTGGTGGCAGAAAGACCGGGGATATGGAATATCCTTGACGTATCCAGCAGTGTAGAGAATGTGGTGTCGTACCACTCATATCCATAAAAACCAAAAGGGGCGGTCAGCGTCATATTGTCCGTATCGCATACGGCGCTGCTGATGGTGAACAGGCCGCAGGTCATATCCAGGTAGCCGTAGCCGAAGTGTGCGCCTGCCCCACAGTCGCCGCTCGCAAAATCCACTACCACTGTATGCCCACCCAGGCCCGACAGGTCTATGGTACCTGTAGACCAGTTCTTGTAATATACAAGGGGGCTCACGGTAGATACATGAAAGCTGGGTATGCCCGGGCTGGCGATATATGTGATGTGCGCGCAGTCTATAGATACGTTGGTAGCAGAGTCGAACGCGTTCACCTCAAAGCGGGGCTGCTGTATGGTGGCGTGGCCGGGATCTTCGAACACAACGGCATAGCGGTATACAAGGCTGTAATTCGATACCGTAGCAGGTACATGCACATAATAGCGGGCCTTCTCGGACTGGGCGCCGACAAATGAATTGCCCAGCTGTAGCGCATAACTACCACCGCCGGGTGGCACTACAGGGAAGCCGCCATATGGGTCTACACCCGTGCCCGACATAAGTGTATGCCGCCCCGATATGGCTACTGTGGGAGAGGGGGTAGATATGGGGCAGCAGGTGCCTGTATAATATTTCCATACTGTTGTATTGCCCAGCTCGAAATCGATATTATCAGGGCATGGTGTCACCTGTGCCGTTATATTTTGCACGAATGCAAAATGCAGGATAAGGAAGAGGATATATCTCAGGTGCATAAGGAGGTGTTCGGGTATTAGTGTGGGTATGATAAATTATAGACAAATAATATGCCAGAAAGGTTGGCCGGGGCGGGGACAAACAAAAAATGTTTGTCGGTACCCATTCCAATACCTGCTGCTCTACTATAGGCCGCACATACCCACCCAATGTTAGACTCAGCAGCAGGCGCCCTCTGCCTTCGTCACCTTGTACAGGTACTTTTGCATATCCCAGGCGCTGGTAGGGCAGCGCTCGGCGCACAGCCCGCAGTGCAGGCATACATCCTCGTCCTTCACCATTACCCGGGTAGTGGTCAGCGGGGCCGATACATAGAGGTCCTGTGCCGTATTGGTGGCCAGTACACGCGTATGCCGGCGCAGCTCTTCTTCCTCCATATTGGGTGTAAAGGTGATGCACGCTGTAGGGCATATATCCATACAGGCATCGCACTCTATACATTTACTGGCCGTGAATACCGTTTGCACATCGCAGTTCAGGCAGCGTTCTGCCTCTTTGAAGCCTGTTGGCAGGTCAAAGCCCAGCTCCACTTCTTTCTTGCGGTCTGTGAGGGTCAGGGCCTTATCGGCATGGGGTACGGCATAGCGCGTATCGGTCACTACCAGGCTGTCATAGCTCCATTCATGTATGCCCATCTTCTGGCTCATCAGGTTGGTGTAGGGCGCCGGGCGTTCCATTATATCCCTGCCGCTGCAGTATAGGTGTATAGATACTGCGGCCTGGTGCCCGTGCGCCACGGCCGTTATCACATTCTTGGGGCCAAAGGCGGCATCGCCGCCAAAGAACACCCCTGGGTGGGTAGATGCGAATGTGGTCTCGTTCACCACCGGCATGTCCCATTTATCGAACTCTATGCCCAGGTCGCGCTCTATCCACGGAAAGCTGTTCTCCTGGCCTATGGCCACCAGCACATCGTCGGCAGGGTAGAAGACCTCGGGCTCGCCGGTAGGTACCAGCTTGCGTTTGCCCTTATCGTCATACACGGCATGTACCTTTTCAAAGGTCATGCCCTTTAGCACACCGTTCTCCACCAAGAAGGTCTTTGGCACATGGTTGTCTATTATGGGTATGTCCTCGTGCAGCGCATCCTCCTTCTCCCATGGCGATGCCTTCATCTCGGCAAATGGGCTGCGCACTATTACCCGTACTTCTTCGCCACCCAGGCGGCGCGCGGTACGGCAGCAATCCATAGCGGTATTACCGCCCCCCAGCACTATCACCCGGCGGCCTATCTTGCTTGTATGCTCAAAGGCCACATTGGCCAGCCAGTTGATGCCTATGTGTATATTGGCTGCGGCCTCTTTACGGCCGGGTATGTCCAGGTCGCGGCCCTTGGGTGCTCCCGATCCTACAAAGACAGCATCATAGCCCTGCACCAGCAGTTCCTTCAGACTGCTCACATAGTGGTTGAAATGTTTGTGTATGCCCAGGTCCAGTATATAGCCCACCTCCTCTTCCAGTACGGCCTCCGGCAGCCGGAAGGATGGTATCTGGCTACGCATGAAGCCGCCGCCGCCCCGCTGCTCGTCATATATGTGCAGCTCGTAACCCAGGGGGGCCAGGTCTCGCGCCACGGTGAGGGCCGCTGGGCCTGCGCCTACCAGTGCCACCTTCTTGCCATTGGGGGCAAAGGGGCCCTGTGGCATATACTGCCGCACATCGCCCTTATTATCGGCCGTTACGCGTTTCAGGCGGCATATGGCCACCGGTTCTTCCTCTACGCGGCCACGGCGGCAGGCCGGCTCACAGGGCCGGTCGCAGGTGCGGCCCAGTATACCGGGAAACACGTTCGACTCCCAGTTCACCATATAGGCCTCTGTATATTTCTGCTGGGCTATCAGCCTTATGTATTCGGGTACGGGGGTATGCGCGGGGCATGCATACTGGCAGTCCACTACCTTGTGGAAATACTCGGGGTCGCCGATGTCTGTAGGTTTCAATAGTACAAAGTTTTTTGTGTGAACAATACTTCTGCCTATGAGCCTTCAACGGTCTTGTGGAGCTGGTGCCTTGCTGTATGCCTGTAAGAACTTCCTCTAAGATAATAAAATTCCATTGAATATCCTTCGCCCCTGCGAAAAGAACTGAGGTGATACTGTATGGGACAAAAAGAAAAAGCTCCGGAGAACCGGAGCTTTTTACTGTTTATTGCCTTTAGGATATTAGTGTGCTACTACTATTTGTTTTACTATGCTGCCTTCTACACCGCCATTGATGCTAACGATGTAGTTGCCGGCCGCCAGGTCTGCTACCGACATGGTAACTGTCTGTGTGGCGCCGAAAGGAACAGCTATGGTCTTTATGGTACGGCCCATCATGTCTGTCAGCGTTATGGTGCTGGCCTGTGCTGTGTTCCAGTTCAGGCTTATGTTCACAGAGTTCTGTGCAGGTACGGGGAACAGGTTGGCATTGCCAGCATTGTTGCTCACGTTCTTCACAGAAGTGAAGGTGCCATAGTAATGGTTGGTCCTTGTATCGCCGAATGCATACGTCCAGCCTATGCTGATGTCGTTAGACTGACGCGTGGCCGATGTAAGCTGGCCATTGCTGTTGTATGTATAGGCGAACTTATACACATCTTCCCATGAGCCTGTACCTGCAGTATCCCATGTCTGGTCTACTTCGGTCAGGGGGTTAGTGCCGCTGAAGTTGCTGTACACCTTCATCATATCGTTCACGAAGGCAGTGCCATCATATGTCTGGTGCTTCTCTGTCGTACGCTTTGTGTTGGTGGTGTCGTAGGTGTAGCTATACATTTCTGTATTGTCCCAGCCTGCGCCGTTCCATGTGGCCGACGTTGAAGACAGCATCTTGTTGGCGCTGTTGTAGGTATAGTCTACTTTGTTGGTGAACACAGGCGTGCTAGATACGAAGGTATTGCCTGTTTCGTTTATCACATTGCCCGATGGGTCGTAGTAATAAGTTATCTGGCTGCTGGGCACATATGCGCTTACGCCATCCCACAGCTGGTACTGGTCGTAAGACAGCTGGTTGGCAGCATTGTAGGTATATACGTTCCTCGAGTCTGTGATCCAGGCCGAAGTACCATCCCAATGCTGTATCACCATGCTGGCCTTCTTGTTGGCGCTGTTGTATGTATATATGTATTTGAACTGGTTGGTCCATGTCATCAAAACAGCATCCCACACTTGCGATACCTTGGAAACAAGGTTATTGGCCGCATCGAACTCCTGTACCCAGCGAGAGTCGTTGTTCAGCGTATCGCCCGCAAAGTTCCACATGGTAGCATTATCGAACTTCAGCAGGTTCTTCAGGTCGCCGCCCCTGGCCGTAGACAGGTAGTTGTAAGCTGTAGAATCGGTACGCATGAATTCTGCACCATTGTGCGTCCAGTGGGCCGTTGCTGTCAGTCGTGATTGCGCATGGGTGTTCTGGCAAAGCAGTACAGGTAATGCAAGAGTTAAGAGTAGCTTTGTTTTGTTCATAAAAGGCAATTTAATTAGATCAGTTTTAGTATAAGCTGAAAATTCATACAATGATAGTGATAATTTCTGTGAAAATGCAAATTTCGGCTCAAAATTGCATGCCGTACCCTTTCATCGGCCATCAGTACACACCTGCGTATACATCCTCCTACACAAGTGCGATATATTGAATTAACGCTTCATCACAGGGGCAGAATGACAGGTACATCGTCCGGGCCCTTTACGGATGCCAGATCGCCGGTTGATATATAGTTATCAGTAAATAGTCGCTGTTCTCTGCCCTTTTACCTATTTTTGCCGCTTTTAACGCCCCTAACGAACGCTCTCATGTGGCATAATATAGCCGCTTTTATTATAAAATTCCGTATCGCATTGCTCGTGGGGCTGCTTGCAGCCACAGGGGTCATGGGGTATTATGCCAGCCAGGTAAAGCTCAGCTATGAGTTCACCAGCGCTGTACCTACTGATAATCCAAAATATATAGAATATCAGAATTTCAGGAAACAGTTCGGCGAGGATGGCAACCTTTTGGTAGTAGGGGTGCAGACCGATCATTTCTTCGAGCCTTCCTTCTTCAACGACTATGCGGTAATGGCCCGCGCCATGAACGAGGTGCAAGCGGTGGAGAACGTACTGAGCATTCCCGATGCCATAACCCTGGTAAAAGATACGGTCACATCAAAGCTGAAGGATATGCGCATAGCTGCAGGCGAGCCACCCTACAGCAATGTGGACAGTATAAAGAACGCCTTCCTGAACCTGCCTGTATACAAGGGCTTTCTGTACAACCCCGATACGAAAGCATACATGCTGGCCGTGCGCCTCAATAAGGACACGCTGAACTCAAAGTACAGGGAGACCATAGTGAATGCCATCATAGCGCATGGCGATGCCTTTGGTAAAAAGCACAATGTAGAGATGCACTACTCAGGCCTGCCGCTCATACGTACGCAGATGGCCATGAAGGTGCAGTCCGAGATGAGGCTGTTCCTCATCATGTCCTTCGTGCTCACGGCGGTCATACTGGTCATATTCTTCCGTGCGTTCGTGGCCGTGATGGCATCTATGCTGGTGGTGGCCATAGGTGTGGTATGGTCTGTAGGTACCATAGTGCTGCTGGGGTACAAGATAACCCTGCTCACGGCCCTTATACCGCCGCTGGTGGTGGTGATAGGCATACCCAATTGTGTATACCTGCTCAACAGGTATCACCACGAGTACAACCGCAACCCCAACAAGATGAAGTCGCTGTTGCGTACGGTAGACCGTATGGGCATCGTTACCTTCTTCACCAATCTCACTGCAGCTATAGGCTTCGGGGTGTTCTTCTTTACCAAGAGCGTACTGCTCAAAGAGTTCGGCCTGGTGGCGGGTATCAACATCATGGCGGTATTCCTTATATCGCTCATCTTCATACCTGCCTTCTTCAGCTTCCTGCCTCCGCCCGATGTGAAGCACACCAAGTACCTGGAGAGCAAGATCATCAACAAGGTGCTCACCGGCCTCACCAATTGGGTGTTCGGTCACAGGGTATGGATATATGGCTTCACGGCCATAGTATGCGGCTTCTCGGTATGGGGCCTGATGCGGCTGAAGAACGATGCGCATATAGTGGACGATCTTCCGAGGTCGGACAAGATATCGGTAGACCTCAAATTCTTCGAGAAGAACTTCAAGGGCGTGATGCCGCTGGAGATAGTGATAGATACCCGCAAGAAGAGGGGAGTAGTGAATGGCCTGGAGGTGATACGCAAGATGGATGCGCTCTGCGGGGTGCTGGAGACCTATCCCGAGATAGGCAAGCCCATATCCATCACCAATGGTGTGAAGTTCGCGGCGCAGCAGTACTTCGGCGGCGATACTTCCTACTTCGCCGTTCCCGGTGACTTCGGCGCGGCCTTTCTGCAGCCCTACCTCTCTGCAAAGAAGGAAGGCGCAAATGGCAAGGACCAGACACTTTCCAAGCTGCTGTTCTCTTTCATAGACAGTAATAAGCAGAAGGCGCGCATCAGCGTAGGTATGGCCGATGTAGGCTCTCGCAAGCTGCCCATCCTGCTCGATTCCATTCGTCCCAAGGTGTACGAGCTCTTTGATACCACCAAGTATGATGTCACCTTTACCGGCACCAGCATCACCTTCCTGGAGGGCAGCAAGTTCATAGTGGCCAGCCTGCGCGATAGCCTCATTTTTGCCTTCCTCATCATCTTCGGTTGCATGGTGGCGCTCTTCCGCTCCTGGCGCATACTGCTCATATCCATCATCGTCAACATAGTGCCGCTGCTCATCACTGCAGGTCTCATGGGCTGGGTGGGTATACGCATCAAGCCTTCTACGGTACTGGTGTTCAGTGTGGCCCTTGGTATCACTATCGATGTCACCATCAGGTTCCTCATCAACTTCAAGCAGGAGCTGACCCGCCACGACGACAGCATTGCCGATACCGTACACCGCACCATGCACGATACCGGCCTCAGCATCATCTATACTTCGCTTATTCTTATAGCAGGCTTTGGTGTGTTCATGCTTTCCCAGTTCGATGGTACGAAGTCGCTGGGCTATCTCACGTCCATGACGCTTTTCCTGGCCATGGTCACCAACCTCACGCTGCTGCCTGCGCTGCTGCTGTGGATGGATAAGGTGATAGAGAAGAAGAACAATTCTGTTACCTTCCTTATGGATGATGAAGAGAACGATGCCATATAAATGACCGACTAGATCATAGGTCGCGCTCGATGCCCATACCGTTAATACATTCTTAAATGTGTGAATTGTATAATGTCATTAGGTGCTCATGGGGGTAAATTTGTGTAACACACAGCCCATACGACCATGCACTTCGACAAGATCAACAATAAAGGACAAGCGCGGCTATTCGAACACAACACCCTGGAAATGCTCACAAGGACCCACCCGCTGGTCATCTATAGCATTTACCTCCCCGTCATAGGCTTTATGCTCTACCATAGTGTCGCTAACATCGGCACGTCGCTGGGCATCACTCTGGCCATCTTCTCGGGCGGTATACTCTTCTGGACACTCTTCGAATATGCCATGCACCGTTATCTCTTCCACATGGTAGCAAATAGTGTACTGGGCCGCCGCATCATCTATACTATGCATGGTGTACACCACGAGTACCCGCGCGATAAAGGCCGGCTCTTCATGCCACCGCTGCCCAGTGTGGTCATATCGGGCATCATATTCGGCGTCATGTACCTGTGCATCGGTAACTATGCCTTTGCGCTGTTTCCCGGCTTCATACTGGGTTACCTGCTCTATGCATCTATGCACTATGCCATACATGCTTTTGCGCCGCCACGCTTCCTGAAGGCCCTCTGGCGCAATCACCACCTGCACCACTACAAAGAGCCTGATGCAGGCTTTGGTGTTAGTTCTGTACTATGGGATGTTGTCTTTGGTACCGTTCCCGAGAAGGAAGAGAGAACGACAGTGGTATCGGCGCCTCGGTCCAAGATAAAGACCAGCGAAGGCCCGCATACCGCATAAAGGGCATCTGCGCATTTTGTGCTGCACAGTGGTATCTTTGTACAAAGCAGTTATGTGAAACAACAAGCGCTAAAACTCGTAATGGGGCTCCTGCTGTCATCGGGTATGTTCCTCGGTGCATGTAAGGAACGCACCAGCAGTGATCCTGTATATCCTGATAACTGCGGCAATTTCCTGGTAGGTACCTATGCAGGCAGCGATTATTGCGCCTCTACCGGGCAAACACATTATTCCTGCAATATACTGGCCACTACGCCTACCAATATCACCCTCAGCAACCTGGGCGGCATACAGGTAAATGCCATAGTGGATTGCGAGAAGAATACCCTTACCATTCCCACGCAGACGGTGGGCAATTTTTCTGTATCGGGCAGCGGTACCTATACCGCCAATCGTATAGTGATAAACTGGAGCGGCATCACTGCAGGTATGCCCATCAATTGCAGTACCACCTTCACACGGTAGAGGTCCCTATTTACCATCGGGCGTCAGTACGAATTCCACACCATCGGCCACATCGCCGTCCGTACCTTCTTTTATCACGATAGGCACGAATTCCGGAGTGCTCCGCAGGTGCAGCTTGGCCAACTGGCCGGGATCAACACGCACTGTATACAGGCCTGCCTTTAGGCCCAGGTAGTTGAAATACCCATCCGATTCTGATACCGTACGCGCCACCAGTTCGTTCTTGTTGTTGTAGATGGCCACTATTACTTGTCCCAGTCCGCGGGCATCGCTCTTCACATCGCTCGTAGCCTTCGATACCATGCCCGATACCTCGCCCACCACTACTACAGGCACCTGTATCAGTGTGAAGTTGTTGGGGTTCACGGTCACATTTAAGGTCTTTTTCTGCAATTGCCACGATATGTTGTCGAAGCTGCTGCGTATCAGCTCTATGAAGTAGCTGTTGTATGGTTCCAGGTCCAGTATGCGTATCATGGTGTCCTTCTCGTCATATATGGTGCGGCCACCGTTTATCTGCACCTTCAGGCCGGGTACACGGGGTTCTCCCGCATCGCGCAGGCCGTTCGCATTCACATCCAGGAAGGCCTCTATGGCCACGCCGCCCTTGCTCACATTGGTACGGTTGCCGGCCTTCAGGTAGCCCGATTTCCTGTCCACAACTATACTGCCCGATGCTGCCTGTATACGGCTGTAAGAGCCATCGCTGCCCGATAGTACCGATACGGCCGCTTTGGCGAACGAGAGGTCATAGCGCATGCCCAGCAGGAAGTTGCGGTTGCTTATATTGAAGTACTCCTGGTACGATCCGCTTATATAGCCCTTCCCCTTCACGTTCTTCTCGAAGGTCAGCTTTGCGAACACTGGCACATTGGTCTTGTGGTCGTACTGTATCTGCGATGTGAATAGTATCCTTGCAGGCAGCGGTATAGTGGCCGATGCCACACTATAGAAGTAAGGATTTCCATCTCTCATGAACGAGGTGAAGGAGCTGAAGTTCAGCCCCACTTTGCCCACAAAACCCGTCAGCGAAAGCTCGGAGTTGGTGTACTGTGTATTGGGCAGTATTATCTGGTCCAGCGTCAGCCTGGCAAAGGCCGATACCCTCTTGGCACGCAGCGGCATCGATACTATTGCCTTGCGTTCCTCCAGGAAGTTGAAGAATATCGCTGTCTGCCCCTTGGCGAACTTGGTATAGTCCAGCTCGCACTGCATGCCCTTGGGCATACGGTAGCTGAGTATGGCGCGCGACCGTGCACTGTGCGCATATTCTGCCGATACCAGCAGGCGCGGCGCCAGCCTCACCGACGAGTTCATAAAGGGCATCATGCTGCCCGATGTCACCGATGACAGGTACTCATTGCCACCACCTACGGTCACATGGCGCGAAAGCCCGTATTTTACATAGGCGCGCGAGAATTTGCTGTCCTTGCCGTCCTCTACTATACCGCCGTTCACCGAGTATTCCACCTCGCCCGCAGGTACAAAGTTGAACGGTATGTTGATATACTGCTGGCTGCTGCGCACCTCGCCATACGGGCCGTAGAATTTCAGCCTTACCGTAGTATAGCCATATATGAGCGGCACATCGAAGGAGTAGAAGCCCGATGCATCGGCCTTGGTATAGTCTACCAGCACATCGTTCACATATAGTTCCACCATCCAGTTGGGTTCGGTGGTATTGCTCATCAGGTAGGTACCATAGGCGCGCTTGTACAGCGTAGATACGTTCGATACCTGCACACCCACCACAGGGGCATATAGTGTAGAGGTGGACTGTGTGAATATCTTCCCCGCCGCCACCTGCCTCAGTACAGGGCTTTCATTGTTCACATACCGCCATTGGTAGAACTGCAGCTTCTCTGTGAATTCCTGCTGGCTGTAGTAGTTCAGCGATGTGTTCAGCTCGCCGCCTGCCAGCACTCCGCCCATGCTCAGGTTCACTGTTGTCTGGTCTCCCCCCTGCGATTGTTGCGACGACATCACCGCCCAGTCGGCCATACCGAAGTGGAAGAACGGATAGGTGCGCTTTATGTTCGTATCGGCCTTTATGTCTCCTCTTAGGCGGCTTACGTTCTTGCGCATCAGGTCTTGCCGCGCCTCTCTTATGGCCGGCAGTTCCACATCCGATACCATGGTCACTACCAGCCTGCGGAAGTAGAAGATACCATCCAGCCCGAAGATGGTCTTGAAGTGTTTCAGGTTCAGGTACAGGCCCGTTTCGTTGCGCAGCAGCCCGTGGTCTGCTACATCGTGCACCACACCTTTGAAGTATACACGGCCGCCCGGCTTGTCTATCAGGAAGGTGTCCCGCTCCTGTATGTAAAAGCCCTTTATAGAGTCTTGCGATGGGTATACGAAGTTGCGTATCTTGATGAGGTCGAAGATCCCCGTCACCGACAGGTATACATCCTTGCCCAGGTATAGCGCGGGTATATCGCCTGCGCCCACGCCTTTTACTTCCAGGCTCACCGATATCTCGTCGGGTATCTCTTCTTCGCCGCTGTCCTGTGCGCCGGCCATGAATGGAAGGAATATGCTTAGAAGAATGAGCAAAACGACCCTTCGGTAAGGGTACGCAGCGAGTACACTTTGGAATTTATATTTTGGATCTTCTCTTAGTATATATGCCATTCCTCTTTATCAGTTGTTCTGCAGCGCTCTAAGATATATCACTCCTGTACGAAAGTGAGATAAAAAGAACCACTGTATGCGCCCGATGGATTGGCCACAGGGCTGCCTACCGTAAGGGTGCCGCCTATAGTGATGGTGTTATATGCCGGTGGGTTGGCAGATGTAACAAAAGGGGATGCGGGGAATGAAGTGCCTATGTGCATGGACATAGAGCCGCTACCGCTGCCGGTAAGTGTGGCATCGGGGCCATTGAGTATAGATACCAGTGTGCCTGGGTTGGCTGTTATATCGAAGTGCGCTGCGCCGTATACATATCCCAGGTCGGCCAGTATCACACCTCCGGTAGATGTACGAACTCCCGTAGGAGACACCGTAACAGTACCACCCGAAGGGCTCTGGAAGAACGCGCCGAAGCGCAGTCCCAGCGCGGGATTGAACGATACCGATATAGGGCGCGGTGGCGGCTGCTGTGCCATGCCGCGCACGCTTGCCAGCAGCAGCACGGCCAGTACTGCCATATAGCAGGCCGGTCGCCTCATCGCATATTTGCTATTACCTGTTTTGCACCTCATCTTGCTGTCTCTGTTTACCTGTATCTCCATATGTTCACGCATTGCGTGCTCATGGTCATTTTAGGTCCATCTCTATTTCTTTCGTCTTTGGGGTCTTATCGTTGGTCTGCAGGGTATATACGGCCCTCAGCTTTCCTTTTTTGGGGTCGAAGTTCTTTTCCTCGTCCAGCTCTACCCTGAACCTGCGCAGTGCATTGGGGGTATACACGCCCAGGCCTTTTACGGTCTTCATGGTCACCTGCTTGCCTGTTGGCGGCACATAGTATACCATCAGGTCGCCGTATACCGACATGCTGCCACTACGGTTGAAGGTGACGCCCATCACATACTTGTTGTTCTCGTAGGCCAGCTTCATATCGCTCAGGCTCACATCGGCATTATTGTCGCCATTGCGTATTATCACCGGTATCGTTATCCCGAAGATGGGTTTGAGCTGTATAGATATGCTGGCGCTGTCCTTTTTGCTGGGGGCATCGCCCAGGGGCCTTTCTTCCGGCACTGCGCGAAAGTACAGGTGCGAGCGGTATTCGCCCGGAGTCATCTGGCTGGTCTTCATCAGTTGCACCTTCACCACCTGCGACTCATTGGGTGCCAGTACCACCTTGCGCGGAAAGAAACGCATATATGGCCCTGCGAATAGCTGGCCACTGTCAGGCGTGGTTATGGTCTCGAAAGAGCCGTCCTCCTTCATGCGTATGTCCACTATCGATACCGCATATACAGCAGTATCCTTGCCCACATTGGCCAGGCTTATCTCCTGCGATTTCTTATTGCCTTCGAACACCACACGCAGCGGCGATATCAGGAGGTCGCCCTGTGCATAAGCGCCGGCAAGAGAAGAAATTATCAGTAATGCGGTAAGTGCCAATTTTTTGGCAAAAAGAGAAGGGTACGAGAAGTGTTGTGTTGTAGTGCGGCGTATCATGCTCATGTATCCGTAATTTTTTAAAGACCAAAGGTCTTAAATATTACTGTTACATTCACCGGTAGGCTGCCCCTTTATCGAACTTAATTATAGTTCACGGTCACAGGCAGTGCCGAGGCATTGGTATATGTACCCGGCGCCTGAGCGGCAGTTATGTTGAGCGTTGCTCCTACTTTCAGTATCTGCGAGCCCGTAGCATCCAGGGTGCCCGTGGCAGATGGTATACTTGTAAAGGCATCTATCAGCAGGGCGGCCGTTCCCGGCCCAGAGATGATAGCGCTCTCCGGCAATGTAATAGCGTATGTAAAGCCCGGTGCACCTGCTACAGTAAAACCTGCAGCCGACACTACGCCCGAAGCCGCCGGCAAAGTTACACCACTACCACCGGTAGTGCGCATCCCATCGGGAGACAGTATCACTGCTCCCCCTGTAGTGGACGATACCGCGGCATTGCCGAAGTTCATATCCACGTTCTTTGCAAGGCTTATGGGCGCTACGACACTCGCAGAGGCCGATGCAAGGGCCGTATGCTGTGCTTTGCACACTTGCCCGCAGCACACCAGCACCGCCGCTACCAATATCGTTCTTACACTTTTATTGTTCATTTTGCCTTGTTACCTGTCATATCTGTTATACACAGATGTTACATAACAAAGCTACGAAAAACTTATTCGAATGTTAATAGTTAACAAAGGTCTTTTTTATGCATTGTTTTTTTGATGCCTTTTATGCTGCATGCTGTATGGTAGCCAGTATGTCGCTTATCATTTCCAGGTCTTTTTCTCCTTTCTTTATGAAGGCATAGGCACCATATTTTTTGGCGTCCTCGGCTATTTTCTTATCCTCATTGCCCGATATGATGAGCAGGCGTATGTTGGGGGCATACTGCTTTATTATCTGCATCGTGTCCAGCCCGTTCAGCGGCTGCATATCATAGTCCAGAAATATCACATCGGGCGAAAGGTCCAGTTTCTTTATGCAATCGAAACCATTATCGAAAAGTACATTATTACTATATCCAAGGTTCAGCAAGTGCTGGCGATAGAGCATACGGCTAAAATGGTCGTCATCAACTATAAAAAATTTCAATTTGTTCGGCTTTTCCACTTCTATCATTTTGCTACTCTCTATCCGATCATGTGCCAGAAATTTTATTTGCTGATTATCAATTAGTTAAGACTAATGTCAATGCCCTTTGCTTCCATGTGGTAGATGTGTTTTCCAAAATTCGGAGATCAGCATCTTTTTTATTATTTTCGCTGTATGGAACAATTCCGGATATTTATCGTAGAGGACGATCCCTGGTATGGCGAGATACTTGCATACCATCTGTCGCTCAATCCCGATCATGAGATCCACAGGTTCACATCGGGCAAGGACTGCCTGGCCAATCTTTCCAAAAAGCCCGGCCTCATCAGTATCGATTACTCCCTGCCCGATATAAACGGCGTAGAGCTGCTGAACAAGATAAAGCAGTACAACCCCGATATACCCGTTGTGGTCATAAGTGGCCAGGAAGATGTAAGCACCGCTGTAGAGCTGCTGAAAAAGGGCGCTTCCGATTATTTCATAAAAGACAACAATACCAAAGAGCTGCTCTGGAACGCCATCACACGCATTCGTGAGCACCAGTCGCTGAAGAAGGAAGTGGAAGAGCTGAAAGAAGAGCTCGGCCACAAGTACGACTTCAGCCATGCCATAAAGGGCAATAGCCGCGCCATGACGCGCATATTCACCTTTCTCGAAAAGGCCGCCCGTACCAACATCAACGTATCGGTGAACGGGGAAACAGGTACAGGTAAAGAGGTGATAGCAAAGGCCATACACTACAACTCCGAGCGCAAGAAGAAGCCCTTTGTGGCCGTGAACATGGCGGCCATACCCAAAGAGCTCATAGAGAGCGAGCTGTTCGGGCACGAGAAGGGCGCCTTTACCGGCGCCATGGCGCGCAAGGCCGGCAAGTTCGAGGAGGCCAACAAGGGCACCATATTCCTGGATGAGATAGCCGAGCTGGACCTGAGCCTGCAGAGCAAGATACTGCGTGTGCTGCAGGAGCGCGAGCTGGTACGCGTAGGTGGCAACGAGAAGGTGTCGCTGGATGTGCGCCTCATAGTGGCCACCCACAAGAACCTGCTGGATGAGGTGAAGAAAGGCACCTTTCGCGAAGACCTCTTCTACCGTGTAATGGGCCTGCCCATAGAGCTGCCACCCCTGCGCGAGCGTGGCGACGATGTGCTGCTGCTGGCTAAGTTCTTCCTCGATGAGTTCTGCAAAAGCAACAAGATGCCTGCCATGACCATATCGCCAGAGGGCAAGGAAAAACTAATGAAGTACAACTATCCCGGCAATGTGCGCGAGCTGAAGGCCGTAATAGAGCTATCGGCCGTGATGGGCGATGGCTCTTCCATAAATGCCGATGATATCTTTTTTGCCAGCGCCTCTTCGGGCGATATACTGTCCAGTGTAGAGAAAACGCTGAAGGAGTACACTATAGATATCATTCAGCATTTTCTGAAGAAGTACGACAACAATGTGCTGAAAGTGGCCGACAAGCTGGATATAGGCAAGTCTACCATTTACAAGATGATCCAGAACAACGAGATAACGATAAACAACTGATCTATCAGTGATGACCATCAAGGCCTTACAGGAGGAATTGGAAAAAGAGCGGGCCATATTGCGGTCGGCCAGGAACAGGATAGCCATTCAGAACAAAGAGCTGGAGATGCTGCGGGCAAAGGTCTCTGAGCCTGCTGATGCAGGCAAGGGTGCCGCAGTGTGCGGCAATGGGGGCGTGCTGTTCTCCAGCCTCATCGCCGATCTGGACAATAGCATACTCGCGCTTGATGAGCATCGCAATATAGTGGCGCTCAACGATGCCTTCTGTCGGCGTTTCGGGCTCCGTAGCGATCGTGAGGCGCTTGGCGGCAAAAGCGCAGGCCCCGTGCTGGAGCATGTGAAGGCCCAGCTCAAGGACCCGGCCCTCTTCATGGCCGGGGTAGAGCATGTATATAGCGGGCAAACAGAGACCACATCGGAAGAGCTGACCATGCAGAACGGCCAGATATTCAGTTGCGAATACATACCCGTACTGCAGGGCGGCAGGCCCATGGGCTGCATACTGAAGCTGACGGATGTGACCCGGAACAAGACCATCAGCGATACATTCGACAACCAGCGAAAATTTTACGAGCAGATACTGAGCAACATACCTGCCGACATAGTGGTAATGTCGGCCGATAACAGGTATCTCTACGTCAATCCTATGGCCGTAAGCAAACCCCAGCTGCGCAAATGGATGATAGGTAAGACCCACGAAGAGTATAGCCTGTATACCAACAAGCCGATGCAGATATACGAGAACAGGAAAAAGATGTTCGATACAGTGGCCGAGACCAAGACCAAAAAGGAATGGGAAGAGCGCATGGTAAGGGATGATGGCGAAGTAGTGAACCACCTGCGCATACTGTACCCAGTGCTGGATAGCAATGGCGATATAGAGCTCATCATCGGTTATGGGGTGAACATCACAGAGCGCAAGCGCATAGAAGAGCGCATAGTGCAGAGCGAGGAAAAATACAGGAGCATCATAGAGAAGATGAACCTGGGCATGATAGAGATGGATGCCGACGACCGTATCATATACGCCAATAAGCGTTTTTGCACTATGAGCGGCTACGAGCTCAGCGAGCTTATTTCGCGAAAGGCCACAGACATGTTCCTGCAGGGGCCCGAGCTGAAGAAGACCCGCGCGCAGATATCGAAGCGCAAGTACGAAATAACACACAACTACGAGCTGAGCGTAAAGACCAAGACCGGCGACGAGCAGTGGTGGCTCACCAGCGCCACGCCCCTTGTGAGCGAGGACGGCCAGCAGCACGGCACTATCAGTATACACCTCGATATCACCGAGCAGAAAAAGATGGCAGAGCAGCTGCGCCTAGCCAAGCAGCTGACAGACCGCTCCCTGCGGTCGAAGGATGTCTTCCTCACCAACATGAGCCACGAGATACGTACACCGCTCAATGCCATAATGGGCCTGGGCCGGCTACTCTCCAAGAGCGACCTGGACAAGCAGCAAAAAGACTACCTCAACGGTATAGAGAGCGCATCGGCCATATTGCTGGGCATCATAAATGATGTGCTCGACTTCTCAAAGATAGAGGCAGGCAAGATCACCATAGAGCAGATAGGCTTCAACCTGGAGACCATTATGCAGCAGACCACCAGTGTGCTGGAGCATAAGGCCGAGGAGAAGGGCCTCACCCTCACCTACGATGTGGACTCGCGCATAGCACCCGTTTTCATAGGCGATCCCTACAGGCTCAACCAGGTGTTCATGAACATGATCAGCAATGCCATCAAGTTCACCGAGAAGGGCTCTGTGTGGATGAATGCCACACTGCTCAGCGAGACCGATGGTGTGCAGAAGATACTCGTGGTCATAGAAGATACAGGTGTAGGCATCCGCAAGGAATACCTCGATACCATATTCGACAAGTTCACGCAGGAGGACGAGACCGTGGGGCGCAAGTTCGGCGGCACCGGTCTGGGCATGAGCATCACCAAGCAGCTTATGGAGCTCATGGGTGGGCAGATAAGCATAGAGAGCGAGAAGAACGTAGGTACCACCATATCCCTCATCTTCAGCTTTAAGGTAGGTACGGCCAGGGTGTTCGAAAAGAAGCGCACCATAAAGCTCGATACCTACAACATCAACGGTAAGCGCATACTGCTGGTAGAGGACAACAACCTGAACCGCCTGCTTGCGCATACCATCCTTGCCGACCATGGCGCTGTGATAGTAGAGGCCGAGAACGGCCAACAGGCCGTGGACATAGTGCGGAAGGAAAAGTTCGATATCATTCTCATGGACATACAGATGCCCATTATGGATGGTATGCAGGCCACGCGAATCATACGCGCCGAAATAGATAAGAACATACCCATACTGGCTCTCACTGCAAATGCTATAAAGAGCTACGAAAAGCAGTTTCTGGATGCCGGTATGAACGACCTCATATCCAAGCCCTACAACGAGTTCAATCTCATCAGGCCCATATCTAAGTGGCTAGGTAGACCCGATGATGCTCTGACCTCCCGGCAGGATGCCGATGCCGATGCTGCGCCATCGGTAGGGGCAGCATCTGCCGCTACTGCGCCCACGATCGCCATACAGGACAACAGTGAGCCCCTTTACGACCTCAGTATGCTCCTCGGCATAGGCCGTGATGATCCGGGTTTCATCATCAAGATGCTGCAACTGTTCATCTCAGAAACGCCGCCACTCGTCCAAAAGATGACGGAAGCATGTGCCACCGGCGATCTGAAGTCTGTGCGGTATTATGCGCACCGCATGAAACCATCCATTACCAACCTGGGTATCAAAAGTCTGAAGGACGATGTGTTGAATATAGAGCTGTGCAAGGACAATGATGCCAATGTGGCCATGCAGATAGCCCGGGTAGAGCAGGTACTGTCGCGCGTGATGCCCGAACTGGAAATGGAAATGGAAAAATTAAGGACCAAGGTCTGATACCACGTCGGTCCTTACTCATCGCATATAGAACAGGCATTAGTTAGATACTGAGCTTTGTGCCCGCAATTCTTGTGTTCCTTGTGTATTCCTTTGCGACCTTTGTGGTAAGGCAGATATCGCATATCCTACTTTAAGTTCATATAGTATAAGACATAACACCAATGCTGCAACAGGGAGACAAAGCGCCCGCATTCAGGGCGGTCGATCAGGATGGGAAACTGCATACCCTCAAAGACTATAAAGGGCAGAAGATAGCCATTTACTTCTACCCGCAGGACGATACCGAGACCTGCACCAAGCAGGCTTGCAACCTGCGCGACAATATAGGCGCGCTGCGCGATAAGGGTATAGTGGTGCTAGGCGTCAGCCCCGATACCGAAAAAAGCCACAAAAAATTCGAGACCAAGTTCTCTCTCCCCTTCACCCTGCTTGTAGATACCGACCTGAAAATGGCCAAGGCCTTTGGCGTATGGGCGTGGAAGAAATTTATGGGGCGCGAATACTGGGGTATTCTGCGCACCACCTTCCTCATCAACGAGAAGGGGCGTATAGACCACGTTATCGAGCGCGTCATCAGCAAGACCCATGCCCAGCAGATAATAGAAAAATGGGGCCTCTGATGCCCGCAATATTGTATCTCATGTGTGAGATATACATTATGCGAAATATAAGATGATGATTATGTTTTATGTAAATAAGTGGTTCACAGCAGATATTGAAAAAAATAAGTGAAAAAAATAGCAGGATAATTATTTTTGTTATTTTTTTCTTATGAAGCGTATACTACTCATTGCCCTTGTATGCCTGGGCTTTTTCCAGGGCCACTCCAATAGTTTTTATTTTGCCTGGGACGGCATAGGTTTCACTACCCGGTACAATTACGACATCGGTACCAGCTATGGCGCCTATTATTACAGGGGCGTGGCGCGTGGCCTTGGCCTTGGTACCTACGAGTTCTACCAGAATTTCAATATGTACTATAGCCGCGAGGTAGGCGCTACGGCCGGGCATACCCTGCGTTCGCAGATACAGTACCGATTTTTTTCGCCTATGATAGTGGTGCAGCTAAAGCCCTCAGGCCAGTCGCAGATGTACTTCACCGGTGGCATTGGCGAGCTGCAGAGCAATTCTGTGGCCCTGCACAACAAATGGTCTAGCGCCCCATGGTCGTCAGAGCAGTACGATAGCACCATAGACCTGTCCTCAAAGCTCAATAAGTATGTTGTGCGCATGGGGTTCGGGTTCACCCAGTTCCAGAAGCTGGGCGGCATGTTCCAGATGTTCATCAACGAAGACTTCGGTTTCCTTGCCAATCCCATGGCCGATGTCGCGGACCCTTCCTTCGCCGGCATCAAGACCAATACCGCACGTTTCTATACGCCTGCCTATGTATCCATCCGCATAGGCATAGGCCTCATTACCCACTCCAAGGGCAAGCGCTACCCATGGCGCATATACCCCGGCAAGTACGAGGAAAGATATTACTAAAGAACAGCATAATGAGAATATAATACAACGGGCGTCCCACCACAAGGACGCCCGTTCTATGTATGCTTCATTCATTTTACGAAGGTCAGGTCCCGGTAATAGTCACCAGGCTTTAGGTGTTTCCTTACCTTTCTTTCCTTCAGGTCTACCCAAAAGATATCATTATTCACTGTACGCACCATGTGCGCATTGTAAACTACCAGCACATTATTACACTGATCCAGGGTGCTGAAAATACTTGCTATAAGCGTATCGAAGGTCATGGAAATAATAGGCGTGATGTTCCCATTATTCACATCTATCGTAACCACCTCACAACCTTTATTGGTCGCAGTTCCCCTTACGCCATATAGAGTATTGTCATTTTTATTGAAGTTCAGTTCCGAAATGGTAGATGGGCCTGTTATTTCCGTTATTAGCATCCGCGATCCTGTAGCCTGCTTATAGACCTCTATATTCTGTTTTTGATAATTGTCATAAGACGAGAAGTAGATGTCTCCTGTATTGTCGTCTACCGTACGAGGAAAAAGATCATTGCCTTTGCGTGATGGGAGTATCTCCTTTACATCAAAGGTGATACCGTTTATCACCAACTCATGAAGGCAATCTCCGTTCCCATCAAAAAATGTCATGCATAGCTTGTTGGTGAATGTATTGTAGAATATTATGTGACGATTACTGGAACGCACTTCCTCATTTGTGCCGGTATATGTTATTATCGTGGTCTTGTGGGTAAAAAGATCATAACGCCTTAGCTGCTTATTATCCGAACTGTTGCGCTCAAGTATATAGTATGCGTTCTCTTTGGTGTTATAGGCTGTACCGTGTATGTGTTCTGTAGTCACAAGAGAAAAACTACTATTTATTCCTTTCCCGGTATTGGTATCGATCCTTACTAGTGTCTGCTTTCCATACGTCCCCTTTACCCCCACCAGCGTAGCAGTACATACATTACCGCTGTCCCCCAGCTTGTTGCTTTCCTTCCGGCAGGAAGAAAAAATAAATATGAATACGCAAAATATAGCTACCCGCATTACTATCATGTTAATTCAGATATAATAAACAAATATCAGGCCGATCTGCCCACTACGATCAGCTAACTATATGATCTTTATTCATTTGCCATTCCATCTACCATACCCCATCAGATCATATATTTTTTGTACCTTTCGGCCGGTATGAGCGATCATACCCTTTTTTGTCTCTACAGGTCAGCATCGTGCACACCACAGATGGTAAGGCCTCGTATAGGCATTACTATATAAGAACCCTTAAAAAGAGATAGATATAAGATGTTCGCTTTCCTGGAAGGCAGCCTGGCACACAGCTCGCCCTCATTGTTATATATGAATGTGCACGGGGTAGGGTATGAGGTGAACATAACACTGCAGACATACGCCAAGATACAGCACCTGGAAAAATGTCGCCTTTACACCCATTTGCAGGTGCGCGAGGATGCATGGGTGCTATATGGCTTTGCCGATGAGGAAGAACGCGCCACTTTTCGCCAGTTGCTCAATATCAGTGGGGTAGGTGCGGCCACTGCGCGCATCATTCTCTCTTCCCTCACTACCGACGAGCTGGAACGTGCCGTATCCGGCGAGGACAGCAAGGCGCTGGAGCGGGTAAAAGGTATAGGCGCCAAAACGGCCCAGCGCATCATACTGGAGCTGAAGGGCAAGCTGCAGAAACGGGCAGGCGCATCGGCCACATCGCCCGCAGTACACAATACTACTCAGGAAGATGCGTTAATAGCCTTGGTGAATTTGGGGATCGCACGGTCTATGGCCGAGGCAGCCATTAAGAAATTAGGCGATATTTCATCTCTTTCCGTTGAGGATATCATCAAGCAGGCATTGCGGGCCTTATAAAGAACGCATAAGTATATTTTAAAATTGAAGGGCAGGAGTAATTTAGGGTTCAGGCTTATTTTGTTCATAGCGCTGGTAGTGGTCATAGCCAATGCCGCAGCGCGTGGCTTCCGTACGCCCTACTTCCCCTTTGTGCCTGCCGAGGACACCACCATCGCCAAAAGCGACTCTGTCTCCGATACCGCACGCCGCCTCCGCTTCCCCATACATGACAAGACCGGCAACCCCGTCACCGACCAGGCCCTGCCCCGCAGCATAGACCTGCAGGACCCCAGGAACGTATCGCGCTCTTTCGAGTACGACCCCGACTCCAACCGCTATCACTATAACTCCCGCATAGGCAGCGACTACCTCAACAATCCTACCTACCTCACTATGGACGAGTACATGAAGTACCGTGCCAAGCAGGACGAGGATGCCTACTTCCAGCGCAGGCTGGATGGGCTCATGCTTTTCAACAAAACACCACAGCTGCCCCAGATGTACAAAGAGGGCCTCTTCGACCGCATATTCGGTAGCAGCACCATATCTGTAAAGCCACAGGGCAATGTCGATGTCACCTTCGGTGTGAACAAGCAGAAGACGCTGAACCCCACGCTGCTGCCCATGCAGCAGAATCCCCCGGCCATCTTCGACTTCGATATGCAGATGAACATCAATCTGCTGGCCACCGTAGGCGACAAGCTGAAGCTGAACATCAGCAACAATACCAAGGCCACCTTCGACTACCAGAACATGCAAAAGCTGGACTATAACGGTAAGGAGGACGAGATGCTGAAGAAGATAGAGGCTGGTAATGTCAGTTTCCCGCTGAAGAGCAACCTCATAAATGGTGCGCAGTCGCTCTTCGGTATCAAAACACAGTTGCAGTTCGGCAAGTTGTGGGTCACTACCGTGGTAGCACAGCAGCCATCGCAGCGCAAAAGCCTTACCATACAGGGTGGCTCGCAGGCGCAGCAGATAGCCATCAAGGCCAACAATTATGAAGAGAACCGCAACTTCCTGCTGGCCCAATACTTTGTGCGCAACTATAACAAGGCGCTGAAGGATTACCCCATCATCAATTCGCTCGTTACTATCAACAAGGTAGAGGTATGGGTCACCAACCGTACCGGCGTTGTGGCCGGCGTGCGCGACATACTCTGCCTCATGGACCTCGGCGAGTCCGAGCCCTATGCCCCCTTCCTCAGCAATGGTGGCGGTGGTATACCCGGCGGCCTGCCCGATAACCGCGCCAACAGACTGTACGACCAGTTGCAGATAGACCCCAATGGCAGAAAGCAGAAGTCTGCCACAAATGCCGCCGTGAGCCTGGGCCTGCAGCAGGGCCAGGATTTCGAGCGCACCACTGCCCGCCAGCTTTCGCCATCAGAGTATACCTTCAACCCCCAGCTCGGCTACATAATGCTGAATACACAGATGAACCCCGACGATGTGCTGGGTGTGGCCTTTCGCTATACATACAGGGGCAGGGTATACCAGGTGGGCGAGTTCGCCTCCGATCTTCCGCCCGATACCTCTAACCCCAAGGTCATATTCCTCAAGTTGCTCAAGGGTACATCGCCCCGTACCAGGCTGCCAGTATGGAACCTGATGATGAAGAACGTCTATGCGCTGGGCGGCTTCGGTGTGTCTAAGGAGAATTTCTCGCTCAACATCATGTACCAGGATCCAGGCGGTGGCGAAAAAAGGTATATGCCCGAGGGTAGCAAGGGCGGTACGCCATTCCTCACCCTGCTCAACCTGGACCACCTCAACGTACAGAACGAGCCCCGCCCCGATGGTATCTTCGACTTTGTAGAAGGTATCACCATCAATACGCAGCAGGGCAAGATCATCTTCCCTGTGCTGCAACCCTTCGGTAGCGACCTGCTACCCGCTGTGGATAGCAACCCTGTGCTCACCCGCAGGTACATATACCAGGTACTCTACGACTCTACCAAGTGGGTGGCCCAGCAGTACCAGCAGAACGACCGCTACATCATGCGCGGCACTTATCGTTCCTCTTCTTCTTCCGACATCTTTCTCGGTGGTTTCAATATACCGCCTGGTTCGGTATCGGTGAGCGCAGGGGGCACCAGGCTGGTAGAGAACCAGGACTACTCTATAGAGTACGGCCTCGGCCGCATCAAGATACTCAACACGGGTATCCTCAATTCCGGCGTACCCATCAATATACAGTACGAGGATAATGCCACCTTCGGCTTCCAGCAGAAGAACTTCACGGCTATGCGCCTGGATTATTACCAGAGCAAGAACCTCACACTCGGCGCTACCCTCATGCGGCTGAAGGAGATGACCTACACCCAGAAGGCCCTCTTTGGCGAAGACCCTATACAGAACAATGTTATAGGGCTCGATGTCAATTACCAGAAGGAAGCACCCGGTATCACCCGCCTTGTAGATAAGCTGCCCATTTACTCTACCACGGCGCCCTCCTTTTTCAACTCCAATATAGAGGTCGCAGGCCTCTTGCCCGGTCACCCGAAGCAGATAGCCGCGCTCGATCCCGAAGGCTCGGTATACATAGACGACTTCGAAGGTACCAGCAGCACCTACGATCTTAAGTTCCCTGCACAGGCATGGTCTCTGGCCTCCACGCCCTTTGGTGCGGTCAACCGCCTGGGACAGACCCTCTTCCCCGAGGCTTCCTTGTCCAATAACCACTCCTATGGTATGAACCGCGCACGCCTGGCATGGTATATACCCGATGCCCAGCTGGTAAACCCCGGCGGTGTAACACCCGGCTTTGTAAAAGACGATTCCAACCAGCACTATATAAGGACGGTGGCCATGAACCAGGTATTCCCCAACAGGTCTACTGCGGTCACACAGGCGTCGCTCAGTACGTTCGATCTCGGTTTCTATCCCGGCGAGCGTGGCCCTTACAATTTCGATGTGGCCAACATAGATCCCAATAACGGCAGGCTGCTGAGCCCCGAACGTCGCTGGGGCGGTATATCGCGCTCTATAGACAATACCGATTTCGAGGCATCGAACGTACAGTACATCCAGTTCTGGGTAATGGATCCCTTCCACAACAAGGCCAATCAGAATGGTGGTGCGCTTTACATAAACCTGGGTAACGTCTCCGAAGATGTAATGAAGGATTCCCGCATGTTCTTCGAGAACGGTATATCCTCGCCCTTCGATGCTACCAAGCTAGATACCACTGCATGGGGCTATGTACCTAAATTCGAGCAGCAGATAGCCCGCTCTTTCGATAACGACAATGCCGCGCGCAGGATACAGGATGTGGGCTTGGATGGCCTGCCCGATATCAGCAACCAGGGCCATGACGAGCATTCCATTTTCAGCAGTTTCCTCACGCAGCTCCAGGTAAAGCTGGTAGGTGGTCAATCCAACCCCGCATGGCAGGTAGCCAATGCCGACCCCGCCGGCGATAACTTCAGATACTACCGCGATTCCTCTTTCAATGGTCCCAACAGCGATAAGATAAGCGCTCTCACCAGGTACAAGCATTTCAATGGCCCCGATGGCAATACTCCCATCCAGCCTGCCAATGCCACCGCAGCAGCAATGGGAAGCGCCACACCCGAATCTGAGGATATAAACCGCGATAATTCCATGAACGAGGGCGAGGCATACTTCCAGTACCGCATCGACTTCGATCGTAATAATATGAAGGTAGGGTCCACTCCATATCTCATCAACGTGAATGAGATAGACGTGAAGCTGCCCAATGGCGTCACCGAGCCCGAACGCTGGTACCAGTTCAAGGTACCCATACAGAACTTCACCAACAGGGTAGGGGGCATCTCCGACTTCCGCTCCATACGTTTCATGCGTATGTTCCTTACCGGCTGGCAGGATAGTGTGTTCCTTCGCTTCGCCTCGCTGGAGCTGGGCCGTAACCAGTGGCGCACCTATAACTACTCGCTGAATACACCCGGTGAGACCATGCCGCAGCAGAACCAGGGTGTTACCGATTTCACTGTTACCTCTGTAAGTATAGAAGAGAATGCCTCGCGCCTGCCTGTGCCTTATGTGCAGCCACCGGGCGTGCAGCGCCAGTTCCTGCCCAATACTATGGGGGGCAATAACAACCAGTTGCAGAACGAACAGTCCATATCGCTGCGCACCTGCGCCCTGCAGGATGGTGATGCGCGTGGTGTGTTCAAGGAAGTGAATGTGGACATGCGCCAGTTCACCTACCTGCGTATGTTCCTTCATGCCGAGGCCATGGTAGGTATGGCCCCTGTAAGGGATGCAGATGTCAATGCATTCATACGCATAGGCAGCGACTTCACCAACAACTATTACGAATACCGCACGCCGCTTACCGTCACACCTGCCAATGTAGGCAGGAACAGGGACGACCTGATATGGCCTGCTGCCAACAATGTGAGCATAAAACTGCAAGACCTGGTAGATGCCAAGAAAGAGCGTGATGCCAAAGGCTACCCCACACATATACCGTACGAGACACGCGACTCTAAGGGTAATGTCATAGTCATCATCGGTAACCCCAACATTGGTGGAGGTAAGAATATAATGCTGGGTGTACTGAACCCCAAGAAGGACAACAGGAACCCCGGCGATGATGGCTTGCCTAAGTGCGTAGAGGTATGGTTCGATGAGATGCGTATATCGGGCACCAACGACCAGGCAGGCTATGCCGCGGCCGGAAAGGTTTCGGTACAGCTTGCCGACCTCGGCAATGTCAACCTATCGGGCAGCATGCATACGCCCGGCTATGGCAATATAGACCAGAAGATACAGCAGCGCTTCCAGGACAAATACTACCAGTACAATGCATCTACCAATATGTCGCTGGGTAAGATGTTCCCGCGTAGCTGGGGTGTGCAGTTGCCTCTCTTTGTAGGCTATACGCAGAACGTAAGCACGCCCAAGTACAATCCCTTCGACCAGGATGTGCTCCTCGATCATGAGCTGAACACGGCGCCCAATGCCCGCGCCCGCGACTCTATCAGGAAGGCCGCTGTGGACTTTACCTCTATCACCAGCATGAACCTTACCAACGTACGCTTCCAGGGCAATCCAGGCTCCAACAACAAGCGTATGCTGTGGAGCATCAAGAACTTCGACTTCACCTATGCCTACAACAGCCAGTTCAAGCACAATCCGCTCATGGAGATGGACAAGCTCACTACACAGCGCTATGGTATAGGCTACACATATGCCATCAAGACCAAGTCCATAGAGCCGTTCAAGAAATTGATAAAGTCGAAGTCCAAGTGGTTCTCACTTGTAAAGGATATCAACTTTACCCCGCTTCCATCGACCTTCAACATGCGCAACGACCTGAACCGTGTGGTGCAGGAACTGCAGATACGCAACATAGACGATGGCAGCGGCTACCGCATACCCGCTTCTTTCTACAAGAACTTCACCTGGAACCGTACCTACTCCCTGCGCTGGGAGCTTATGAAGTCCATCTCGCTCGACTATTCGGCCACCAATATATCTCGTGTGGATGAGCCCTATGGCCGCATAGACGACAAGCTCAAAAGAGATTCGCTCTGGAACAATGTCCTCACCTTTGGAAGGAACAACAGTTTCAACCAGTCATTTAACGGTACCTATAATGTGCCGCTTTCCAAGCTGCCCCTTACGGATTGGGTGAATGCCAGGGTCGGGTACTCTGCCAACTATAACTGGACCACCGCGCCACCCATAGCATACGACCTCGGCAATACCATTGGCAATACCCGTACCAAGACCCTTACCGGTGAATTCAACATGACGCAGCTCTACAACAAGTCGCGCTGGCTGAAGGCACTCAACAGCCGTCCCCGCAAGCCGGGCGAGGGCAGGAAGACAGAGCCCACCAAACCGGAAGAAGGTAAGGACGGCAATGGCGGCAGCCGCGATGGCCGTGCACCCAAGCCCGATGCCCGCAAGGCCTCCGGCGGTGGTGCCTTTGGCAAACAGGGTGTACCTGCCGGCAGCCAGGCCCCGCCCGATGAACTCGTTGGGCCCGATGGCGGCAAGAGGCCGGGTGCTGCTGACGACAAGAAGGATAAGAAGAAGAACGAAGAGGATGATAAGAAGGGTGCGGACAGCACAAAAGCCCCCGAGACCAAGCAGGATAAGGTAAAGGCCGCATTCCCCAAGCTGAATGTGGCAGGCCTTACCGATAAGCAGCTCGATTCGCTGGTAGAGGTGCAGAAGGAAATGGACCGCAAGAAGGTGGCCGAAGAGAAGAAAAAGAAGAAGAAGGCCAAAAAGGCCGCTCGCAAGGCCCGCAGGGCAAAGCCGCTGCTGCTCAGCCCCACCGAGCACGCTATCGGCCATGTCATTACCATGCTCAATCGTGTGACCCTTAATGTTACCGAAACGGAGGGTACCATACTGCCCGGCTATATGGATAGTACGCGCTTCATGGGTGTCAACAATTACTCCGGTGCGCCGGGCTTCGACTTCGTATATGGCTACCAGCCCGATTATGTATGGCTTGCCACGCAGGCAAATGCCGGTCGCCTCTCTCGCGATTCCCTGTTCAATGCACAGTTCCAGCAGACCTATTCGCGCAACATCAATGCCCAGGCCACTCTCCTGCCGCATAAGTCTTTCAGGGTCGATCTTACGCTTACGCAGACATTCAGCAAGGCTCACAGCGAGCTCTATGCCGATACGGGTAGCGGTGTGTTCTCCCATCTCACTCCTTACGAAACAGGTTCGTTCAGCATTACCCATATATCTACTACCAGCTTGTTCCGCAAGTCGGGTGCCAACTCCGAGATATATAATACCTTCCTTTCCAACCGGCAGATCATATCGCAGCGCCTGGGCCGCAGCAACCCCTATACCAATGCTCTGCCCGATCCGCTCAATCCCGGGTATGCCAAGGGTTACGGTCCTTTCTCGCAGGATGTTCTCATACCTTCGTTCATTGCAGCCTATGGTGGCAGGGATGCCTACAATGCCGCCCTCATAGATTACCAGCACCAGCGTGTACGCGAAAATCCGTTCAGGTATTTTACACCCATGCCCAACTGGCGTGTCACATACAATGGCCTTGCCAAGTTGCCGTTCTTTGCCAAAAAGCTCAACAACTTCATCATCAACCACGCCTATACCGGTACACTGGCCATGAACAGTTTTAACTCTTCCCTCCTGTTCAACGACCTCTTCGGGCTGGGTTTCCCATCCTTCATCGATTCCAACTCTTCCAACTATATACCCTACTTCCAGGTGCCCAATGTCACTATCACGCAGGCCTTCAATCCCCTCATTGGTTTCGATGCGGCCTTCAAGAGCAACCTCACTGCCAAGTTCGAGGTAAGGCGCTCGAAGACACAGAGCCTCAGCCTCATAGACTACCAGGTGGGCGAGAACGCCAGCACAGAGTATGTAGTAGGTATGGGCTTCCGCAAAAAGGGCATACGCCTGCCTTTCCCTGTCTTTGGCATCAAGAAGCTGAAGAATGAGGCCATCTTCAAGGTAGATATCGGCATACGCGATGACCGCACCAGCAATACCTTCCTGGCCAATAATGTAAGCGTTACATCGCGCGGCCAGAAGGTGATAAGGATAAACCCCACCATCAATTATACCGTCAGCGACCTGCTTACACTGCTCATTTACTTCGATAAGCAGCAGACCATACCCTATGTATCTAATGCTTATCCCAGCACTACTACGCGTGCCGGTGTCACCCTGCGCTTCAACTTCGCACCATAGTACAGCAGCTCTATAAAGAGTACATTCGCAAGAGATATGGCTCCCAACAACAAGTTGCTCACCCTGTTGCTCTGCACGGGTATCGCATTCTGCCTGCTGCAGGTGTGGTTGCCGGGTCATTTCCTCACCTGCGATGGCCCCTGCCACCTCTACAATGCCGGCATAGTGCAACATATGTGGAGTGGTACGGCCGGCGCTATATACCACCGCTTCTATACCCTTGTCTATTCCACCGATCCCAATAGCCTCACCACCTTCCTGCTTGCCTCCCTGCTCTATGTGGCGCGTGGCCCTGTGGCAGAGAAGGTGTTTCTTTCGCTCTACATCCTCACATATATACTGGGTTTTGTGGCGCTGCTGCGCAGGCTCGGCGGAAATAGCTACTGGGTGCTTGTGGTACTGCTTTTCCCTTTTACCTATGCCTTTGCAAAGGGCTTCTATAACTATTCCTTCAGCATAGCCTTCTGGTGCTGGATGGTATGGTGCTGGCTTACCTACCTTCAGTGGCAAAGAAAGGTCCACCTCCTGCTGTTCTTTGTCTTCACTGCCCTGTGCTTCTTTACCCACCTGCTGCCGTTCGTGTTCGGTATAGTTACCTGTGGGGCATTGCTGCTGTCTCATGCCGTAGTAGAGCAGCGGCAGGGTAAGGGCCCGTTCGCACGGGGGCTGCTGCGTGGTGGTGGTGCGCTGGCCCTAGTGACCGCGCCTTTCATCCTGCTTGCGTTCCGCTTCACGGGTAGCGAGGGTGGGTTGCAAATGCGCCTGGGCTTCTATCTCTACAGGCTGGTAGAGCTGGTAGAGTTCAAGTATCTCATCAACATCACCGAGGCAGAGAGACCATGGGCCCTCCTCACCGGCCTTGCGCTCACTATACTGGCAGTGGTGGTAGTGGTGCGTATGGCAAGGAGGTTCACCATACACAGGTACGATGGTCTTTTGCTGGCTCTTGCCATGGTCTTGTTCACTTATGTATGCGTGCCAGAGGAGTTCATGGGTCGCATGCTCATCATCAGTATACGCGCACAGTTGTTCGTCTACATCCTCATAGCCTGCATCATAGCATACAGGCTCAAAGATGGTCCTGCGAAGGTCACGGGCATGGCCCTGCTTTGCATCAGTTTCCTTATGCTGGGTATATGCCGCATTGGCTGCCGCTATGTGGCCGATGAGGCGCTTACCGATCTCCTTAGCGCAGGCAGATATATAAGGCCGGGTTCTGTGGTACTGCCGCTGGACCTGGCACCTACAGGCCGCGATACAAAGGGCCGAGAGATAGCCAACAGGAATTCTATCTTCCACCATGCCGCGCAGTATATGGCTGTTGGCAAGCCTCTTATAATGCTGGATAACTATGAGGCCAATATGGGCTATTTCCCCATACGCTGGCAAGATGATGTGAACCCCTATCTGCACCTCAGTCGCGAGGCCGGTATAGAGGGCCTGCCGCCTTTTGCCCGCATAGCAGACTATGAGCGCCGCACGGGTGTCTCCGTACACTATGTACTGCTGTGGTGCTATCGGCCTGAATTCCTCAAGGATGCCCGTTTCAACGAACTCTATACCGAGATACAGCGCCTATACCACATTGTTTATACTTCCCCTTCCGGCCGCACCATACTTTATGAGCGGAACAAGGAGGCGCTGGTTATGAACAAATGATGCCGGCAAATGCGAACTTTTGCCTACCACCTTGCTCATGGTCATATATTATGTCTATAGGACTAATGGCCCATTCATTTACTTATCCGTAATTTTGCACCCACATGAGCAGGAAAGGAAAAGTATTGGTGGCCATGAGCGGCGGTATAGACAGTACCGTGAGCGCCCTCATGCTGCACCACCAGGGGTACGAGGTAGTGGGCATCACCATGAAAACATGGGATTATGCATCGGCAGGCGGCAGCACCAAAGAGACCGGCTGCTGCAACCTCGATTCGTTCAACGATGCACGTGCCGCTGCCGTAGAGCATGGTTTTCCCCATTATGTACTTGATATCCGTGAAGAGTTCGGCGATCATGTGGTGAACAACTTCGTGGAAGAATACATAGCAGGCCGCACCCCCAATCCCTGTGTGCTCTGCAATACCCACATCAAGTGGGCCGCCCTGTTGAAGCGCGCGAATGCCCTCAATTGCGACTACATAGCTACGGGCCATTATGTAAAGGTGCGCGAAGAGAATGGCCGTCATGTGCTATCAAAGGCGCGCGACCTTACTAAGGATCAGAGCTATGTACTATGGGGCCTCGGCCAGGATTGCCTCTCGCGCAGCATATACCCCCTGGGCGATATGCTGAAGACCGAAGTGCGCCAATTGGCCTTCGATATGGGCTATAAAGAATTGGCCAAAAAGGCCGAGAGCTATGAGATATGCTTCGTACCCGATAATGACTACCGCGGTTTTCTGAAACGCAATGTAGAGGGCCTGGAAGAGCGTGTATCCGGTGGCGATTTCGTACTGGCCGATGGCAAGGTCGTGGGCAAACACAGTGGTTATCCATTCTACACCATAGGCCAGCGCAAAGGGCTGGAAGTAGCGATGGGCAAACCCATGTTCGTGACCAACATAATACCCGAGACCAATACCGTAGTGCTGGGCGAGATACACGAACTGCAAAAAAGCGAAATGCGCGTACATGGCCTGAACATGGTAAAATATGACACCATACAGCCCGGTATGGAGGCTGTGGCCAAGATACGCTACCGCGATCCCGGTACCACCAGCACCCTGCAGCCCATAGGCGCCGATGGCGTACACGTTACTTTTCATCATGCGGTCAATAGCATTGCCCCCGGCCAGTCGGCCGTGTTCTACGAGGGCGATGATGTGATAGCAGGTGGTATCATCACCAGGTAGCACAGGCACGAAAAAGGAGAACACCCTGATGCGAGTGTTCTCCCTATCCTAATGGCCTTTTCACTTACAGGTTATCCAGTATAAAGTTGGTCATTTTAGTATATAGGTGAAGGCTTGTATTGCCGCCTGATATACCATGCGCCTTGTCGGGATAATATTCGTTGTCGAACTGCTTGTTGGCCTTTATCAACGCCGTGGTGAACATGGCCGAGTTCTGGAAATGCACATTGTCATCGGCAGTGCCATGTACCAGCAGCAGGCGGCCTTTCAGCTTGTCTGCCATTTTCTCGGGTGCGTTCTCGTCATAGCCCTTAGGATTCTCCTGTGGGGTACGCATATAGCGCTCGGTATAGATGTTGTCGTAGTACCGCCAGTTGGTGACGGGCGCCACCGATATAGCCGTCTTGAACACATCGTTCCCCTTCATGATGCAGGTAGCGCTCATGAAGCCTCCATAGCTCCAGCCCCATATACCTATACGGCCGGCATCTACATAGGGTAGCGCTGCCAGGCTCTTCGCTACTGCTATCTGGTCATCGCTCTCGTACTTTCCCAGTTGCATATAGGTCTTTTTGCGGAACGCCTCTCCCCTGTAGCCGGTGCCGGTGCCATCGGCACATACTATTATATAGCCATGCTGTGCCAGCATCTGGTGCCAGTAGTAGTTGCCAATGGGGAATTTGTCGGCCACCTGCTGCGACCCCGGCCCACTGTACTGGAACATCAGCACAGGGTATTTCTTCGATGGGTCGAAATTGGGGGGCGTTATCATCCATGCATTCAGTGTAGCGGCCGCACCCTGTACCTTTACCATCTTCAGCTTGCCCAGGTCGTACTCATCCAGTTTTGCCTGCAGCTCGTGGTTGTCCTCCAGCGTGCGTACTATATTGCCCTTAGCATCGCGCAGGTAATATACCGGCACCTTGTTGAGCATAGAGTACCTATCCAGGAAATAGTTATTCCCTTCGCAGGGCGTTATAGCGTGTGTGCCATTCTCCGGTGTCAGGCATTTGCGGTTGTTGCCGGTATAGTCGGTCACATACAGTTGCCGTTGCAGGGGCGACCTGTCGGCTGCGGTATAATATACAAGGCCACGTTTTACGTCCACTGCTGTCAGCGCCTCTACATCGTAGCTGCCTTTTGTGAGGTCGGTAAGGCGCTGCGCGCTCCAGTCCCAATGGTACAGGTGCTTATAGCCATTGCGCTCGCTGCCCAGCACCATAGAGTGGCCATCTTTCAGAAAGGTGATGTCATCGTCTATCTCTATATAACATTTGTTCTCCTCGCGGTATATGTAGGACGATGTGCCGGTAGCGGCATCAGAGAGCAGCATATCCAGTTTGTTCTGCCTGCGGTTCAGGCGGTATATACATAGTTTCGACGCATCCCCTGCCCATTTTATGCGTGGCAGGTACTGGTCGGTCTCTTTGCCTGTATTAGCGGTAGTGGTGCGTTTGCTTTGCAGGTCGTACATCTTTATCTGCACAACAGAATTACGCTCACCTGCCTTGGGATATTTGTATGTGTACTGGTCGGGGTAGAGGCCTGTATATTTTGCCATTGTATATTCCGGTACCAGGCTTTCATCAAAACGATAGTATGCAAGGTAGCGGCCGTTCTTTGCCCATTCGAACGCCTTGGTGAAGGAGAACTCTTCCTCGTACACCCAGTCGCAATTCCCGTTTATGATACGGCCTTTGGCGCCATCATTGGTCACAGGTACTACCATATCGGTAGCTATGTCTTTATAGTACAGGTTATTGTTCTTTACGAACGCTACCTTACTGCCATCGGGCGAGAAAGTGGCATGCAATACTTTATCATAGTCCAGCAGCTTTATACTGCCCGATGATATATCGTACATGAATACCCGCCGCAACTGCGAGTGCCTGTATATATGCTCGCCCTCTGCAAAAAGAAGCATCATTTCTTCATTTTCGCTGAGTGTATACCCTTCTATCTCCAGCTCCTTACCGCTGAACTTGTCTATGCTGTTATCAAAAAGGGTGCGCAGCTTATCGCCGGTGGCAAGGTCGTACACGCGTATGTATATCCTCTTGCCTTCGCGGTCTATTTGTGTGTAGTGTTTGCCATTCTTCATGGCGTTGAAGCCCGGTACCCCCTTCATCCTGAAGGTGCCGTTCTTGTATATGTCCTCAAGGGTTATCTTCTTTTCGCCGTCCCGGGCAGTAACGGGAAGTGATGCAGTGGCCAATGCCACTAGCAGCAATATGGTTTTGCGCATGACCGTATAATGGTTGTTCAGGGTGAAGATACGGCGTTGCGCGCACAATATATGTATGGCTATACTATTGTGTAAGGGGGTAAAAATGGGGTTATTTCCCTGTGAATGGGCCTTAGGCGCCTATAGTTGCCTGTATGCCCCTGTCTATAAGGGCCTCGGCTTGCGGGCGCAACTCTTCGAATGAGCCTCTTTTTACACCGCATTTGCCTTTGTGATGAATGATAAGCGCACATTGTTCGGCCTGTATATGCTCGTGCCTGCATATCTCTACCAATGATGCTATCACCCAGTCGAAGGTGTTCACATCATCGTTCCATACTACGAGGTCGTGAAGTTCCTGCTCTATTACCTCTACAGCCTCATCATTTTCGGTCTGCCACTGTGTAGCATCATTGTATACTCCCATACTCATATTGCAAAAATAAGGAAGAAGTGAATAACTGGAGCATAGTTTTTGAGCTAATTGCTTTTCAAGAGCGTTCCTTTATCGTAACGCACGAAAAAAGCTATCCACATAGAACGTGACCATCGCTGTAATATGGGCTGCATGGCCATGATGATGGCCGCATTGGCTGCCAGCCACCATAGTATACTATTGTCCTGCAGGGATATGCCCAGTATGAGCCACCATAGCACGAAGGTGAGGGCAGTGAACATAATAGTAAGCCCATAACTCACATAACCGGTACCGAAGTAGAAGCCGGTCTCCAGCTCGTACTTCTGCCCACATACCGGGCAGTTCTCGGGCATAGCTACGGTTTTACCCCACTTATAAGGGTTCTTGTAAGTGAAAAGGTGACCCTTTCTGCAGCGTGGACATTTATTGGTCAGTACGCTCCACAACAGGCCGGGAGCATTGCCTTCTTTTTGTGCACACATATACTTTTATTTTTCGCTTTCGGGCCGTGCCCTGAACTGCTCAGGGGTCATACCCGTATATTTTTTAAAGAATTTCGTGAAATAGGAATTGTCGCTGAAATTGAGCTGCCATGCTATTTCGGCCACACTTATGCCATGCCCTACCAATAGTCTTTTCGCCTCCAGTAGCACCCTGTCGCGTATCACCTCGCCTGCCGACCGGCCCAGCAGGTCGTTGCAGAGGGCATTCAGGTGATTGGGCGTGATGTAAAGCATAGCCGCATACTCTTTTGGCAGCCGCTTTGCAGCATAGTACTGCTCTACCAGCTTTCTGAAATTGCGCAGCAGTAAATGGCTGTGCCCGGGCGCCTGTTTCTTATCCTGCACCGGCATATCGCGCAGCACAGTGATGAAAATGGAGAGCAAGTATATCCTTATCATCTCACCGGCCATCGGTGCATCGCCTGCGGCCTCGGCCACTACCCTGGCCAGCAGTTGCTCTACCTCCATCCTGGCATCGCCCAGCGTCACCACTCCCTCCGCAGCTATCCCACTAAAAAAGGGGAACTGCTCCAGGTATTGCCCTTCTTTGAGAAAGGAATGCATGAGCTGTTCGGAAAAATTGATGACATAACCATCTATACGCCCCTCGAAATGCCAGCTATGCACCTGCCCGGGTATCATGAAATATACCTGGCCGGGCTCTACGCGAAACGTCTCGAAATCTATACTGTGTTTACCACTGCCTTCTGTGAAATATACCAAGTGATAAAAAGAATGGCGGTGCGGAAAGCGCAGGTCCTTTTGCCGCTGCAGGTAATGGGCCAGTCCTTCTGCGGTTATATCCTCGCGCAGGTGCCGGGTATCGGCCAGGGAGCATATATCATATACAGGGATGGTATTTTTTACCTGTTGTTGCATACTGCAAAGCTACGCAGATGCCGAATGACGGCATTGTATGTTTCGCCTGTTTTGTGGTACTTTTTACTGTATATGCTATTTTGAGTATGAAAGAGCATACAGGTATCGCTATTGCCGGCAGCTAATGGCAGTAGTAAGAATATGCCGATGGGCTGTAGTATATTTGTACGCACTCCTTCCTCCCCGATGATCAACAACCGCGAACTGACGGTAACCCATTACTACAGAGAGCCACGGAATACCGGTGTCTCTATAGAAGGTATCTTCCGAACGGTAAAGCAAGACCTGGAGGGACGAGCCGCAATTCGCGATCATGTGTGCGACCCCAAGCAGTCTAGGGTAAAGAATACCCTGGAGGCCGCTAAATACGCCAGCGATATAAATCATATAACAGGTGATGTGAACTTCCTGGCGCTGGGCCTGCGCGGGCATCGCAATATCCTGACCATACACGACCTGGGGTACTATGAGAATCCTGTACACTCCCGGCTAAAGCATCTTATATATCACACATTCTGGTTCGCACTGCCACTGCGATACATAGATGTGGTGACAGTGGTGTCGGAGTTCACACGCAACAAGCTGCTGCAGTATTTCAAGTATCCCGAGCATAAGATACGCGTGATAGCCGACCCGGTAAAGCCTGCATTCAGGTATATGCACAAAGACCAGCTGCACAGCAAACCTGTGGTGCTGATGCTGGGCACGGGCAAGCACAAGAACCTGGATAACCTGATAGAGGCCGCACGGGATATGAATGTGCACCTGGACATAGTAGGCTGGCCTGCGCAGGACGAACTGGACCGACTGAAAGGCTACGGCATATCGCATACCATATACAACCGGCTGACCGATGAGGAGGTATACCAGCGATACCTGAATTGCGATATACTCTTCATCGCATCGCACTACGAGGGTTTTGGTATGCCCATCATAGAGGCGCAGGCGGTAGGCAGGCCTGTTATAACCAGCAACATAGGCGCCATGCTGGAAGTAGGTAAGGGCTCTGCTGTGCTGGTAGACCCCAAAGACCCCAGGCAGATACGAGATGAACTGGTGGCGCTGGCAAAGGACCGGATGTACTATGGTGATGTAGTAAAACGCGGCCTTAAGAATGCAGCACGATTCGACCATAGGGTGATATCGGAGCAATACCTGGAACTATATAAGGAGATATACCGCGATATGCGTACCCGGGGCAAATAGCCTTTGGAACAATACCTTAGGCGCTACGCAGTGCAGGGGCGGCCGCTCTTACGGCCCGTACCGCAGGGTACCATGCGGCCAGTATACCTACCACCATTACTGTTACTATCACAAGCAAGAGGTCCAGCGAATGTATCTCTACGGGATAGGCATCCATCAGGAATGCGCCACCTACCTTCACCAGGCCGAATTGTAACTGAGCCAGGCACAGCAGTACACCCAGTACGAGACCGGCCAACCCACCGGCGAGCGACCACAGTATACCCTCGGTGATGAACACCGAGCGTATGGTGCCCTGCTCGGCGCCCATGGCACGCAGTATGGCTATATCTTTCTGTTTTTCCAGCACCAGTACCGAGAGCGCGCCCACCATATTGAACGAGGCCACCAGCAGCACCATTACCAGTATAGCGTATATGGCCCACTTCTCTGACCGCATAACAGTGAATATGGTCTTGTTCTGCTCGTAGCGGGTCTCTACTTTGTAGCCGGTTCCCAGCAATTGCTGCAGGGCGGCCTTTACTTCCTCTTCACGGTCCACATCTATCTTCATCTCTAAGGACGAGTACTTGCCCTCTTCATTGAAAAGTGTCTGTACAAGCGGCAGGGGAGCGAGTATGTACCTGTCATCGAACTCGTCGGATATGCGGAACTCGCCTGCCGGGTGCAGTTGCAGCCTGCGGTATGCCGATGTGGGATCGGCAATGAAATTGGTGTTCTGGGCATTGCCATACCATACCTCTATCATGCCGAACACATTGTCGATATGCACGCCCAGCTCGTTGAGCATGCTGGCGCCCGCTATGGCCGTGTAAGGGTTGCCTGCTGATACGCTGTCCTCGCCCGCCAGTGACCCTGTTATATCATTCACTCTCAGGTAGGTGCGGTCTATACCTTTCAGGGTGGCTATGCGGCGCTCGCCGCTGCGCTCACTGCTTACTATCACATTATCCTCCAGCACTGTAGTGAGGAGGTGTATACCCGGCACCTGCCGTACCGCTGCCAGCTTTGCGGCATCCAGCCTGAAGAATTTGCCCCGCGCGGCAGTGACCCGCATATCGGGGTAGAAGCCTTTGTAGAGGTCCTTCACTACACCCTCCAGTCCATTGAATATGGAGAATACTATGACCATGGCCGCACTGCTGACCGCAATGGCCACCATACTGATACGCGACAGCAGTGGGGCCGCATTCGCGGTGCGCTTGCCACGCAGGTACCTCCATGCCAGCTGCCATATCAGTGTGCGATTCATCTATTCTTCGTTGTTGGGGGTGCTGGCGGCGTTCCTTTCGTCGTTTATCTTTTTGAAAAGGGCCTCCATTTTGAAGACATGATCGAGGGTATCATCGGAGAAGAAGACGAGCTCGGGTACGCGCCTTAGCTGGTTCTTGATGCGCATGCCCAGCAGCTTGCGCCACTCCCAGCCGCGCTCTTTGATGCGGTGCAGCAGGGCGGCGGCATCCTGTACCTGAAAAAAACTGAGATATATGCGCGCCTCCAGGAGGTCGGGCGTTATTGTCACCTTCGATATGGAAACCATTCCCCCGTCCACCATGTTCATCCCCTCGCGGCGGAAAATGTCGCTCAACTCTTCCAGCAACACCTTAGCTACCTGTTTCTGCCTTTTATTTTCTTCCATTCTCTTTCCGAATTAGCCGATAAAGTTATACAAGTTGTGCCACATGGCGGGATAAGGGTGAATTTATGCCGGTGCGGCCGGGCGCCCGAAGAAAAATGACCGGGAGATATTTTTTCTTTCTCACCCAAGTTCTCACCCTGTTCATACGTCTATCTTATCAAGGACCTTACATGCCTTGTGCGGAATATACCCTCTTTCCTTCATGGCCATGAGATGATACACACACTATTTGTAAACATGAGCTAAAAGACGAAACACGACAGTTATGAGAACCCTGATACTTACCCTATGGGCATTGTATGTCTTTAGCGCGGCTGCGCAATCTCCTTTTTCTGTGAAGGACTCTATCAACATCAACAGGATAAATGCCCTGGCCCTGGTGCATGGCGATATGTGGTGGGACCCTGCTACGGGCACAGCCCACTGTAAATTCCCGCCCGACTCGAAGAAGAACGTGGGCTTTGCCGCTGCCCTGTGGCTAAGCGGCTACGACAATGCGGGCAAGCTGCATGTAGCCGCGCAGACCTACCGGCAGGATGGCAATGACCACTGGCCCGGCCCGCTGGATGCGCCCGGAACACTGAGCTATGCGACATCGGCCAAATGGGCCAAGATATGGAAGGTGCGCCGCAGCGATATAACCACCTTTATGGCCACCACGCCGCATACGGTGGCCAATACCCCCGCGGCCATACTGACATGGCCGGCAAAAGGCAACAGCAATGCAAAGGGCAAGGACGATGCGCCGCTGACCATAACCACCGATATGGCCCCCTTTGTGGACCTGAACGGGGATGGCAACTACCAGCCGCTGAACGGCGAATACCCGGACATAGAGGGCGATATGGCGCTGTGGTGGGTATTCAGCGACAATGGCCCGAGGCATGATAATACCAATGGCCTGCCGCTGGGCGCAGAGGTGCATGTGATGGCATATGCGTACAGCCGCAATACGCTGATAGACTATGTGGTGTACTATGAGTACACGATAGTGAACAGATCGGCCAACAATTATCATGATGTGCGCATGGCCTTGTGGAACGATGGAGATATGGGCTATTACATGGACGACTTTATAGCTTTCGACCCCGCACGCAGGCTGGGGATCATTTACAATGGTACCAACGATGATGGCGGAAGCGCAGGCCACCCTGAGAACTCGTATGGCGCTGACCCGCCTGCTATGGGTGTGACCATAGTGGCCCAGCCGGGAGACGGACCGGGTACTTATGTGCCGGCGGGTAGTTTTACCTATTACAACAACGACCCCTCTATAATAGGCAACCCGGTAGTGGATACGGAGTACAACAATTACATGCGCGGTAAGATACGGAACGGTGCGGCGTTCGCTATTCCGTGGGGGAGCTGGAACGAATGCACCACAGGCAACACACCCGGAGACAGGCGCGAGATACTGGCCACCAACGACTTTGTACTGAATGCAGGGGCAAAGGCCAAAGTGGTGCTGGCGCTGGTGGTGGATAGCGTTGCAAAGGGATGCCCATCTATAACCTTTGACGGCATAAAAAAGATAACAGATACGGCATGGAACATATACCATACCTATGTGGATGTAGATGAGGCCATACCACGCTATGGTACCATGCGGCTATACCCCAATCCTGTAGAGAACATATTGCATATGACCAGCGATATGCCGGGTAAAATGCAGGTGACGATACATGATGCCGTAGGCAGGCAAATAAGGTATGTGGCCGATATGAACGCGACAGATGCCGTGCTGGATGTGCATGACCTGGCACCCGGCACCTATGTGGTGACCTGCCGTGCCGGGGATAGGGTAGAGCGTGCCGTATTCGTGAAGCAGTGAGCTATAGTTTCTCTTCCTTCATCTTGCTTTTGGCAAGTACATTGACACGATAGAGCATGTAGATGGATACAATGGTAAGACCACCTATGATGTAGCCTACGGTATCGTAGTGCTGCAGCGGGCTGGTCTTATCTTTTTGTACCACTATCATACCCGCTACGGCAGCGGCAAGGCCGCCCGCTATCTGCTGCAGCGATGAGTTGATGCTCATGAACGCGCCGCGGTCGGCCATGTCGGGGATGGCGCTTACGAGGGCTCCAGAGGGTACCATGCGGCTCATAACGCCCATCATCATCAGTATATTTAGCGTCACTACGACCCAGAATGGCGTAGTGCTGAGATGGGTGTAGATGATGGCCATGACTATCATCCACAGCGATGCGCCGGTGAACAGCTTGAACTTATCGACCTTGTCGCTGACCCTGCCTATGACAGGCATGATGAGAAGGGTAGAGATGCCGGAGAACATGAAGAGCAGTGGCAGTTGCTCATTGGTAAGACCGAGATTGTTGATGGCGAAGGCGCTGCCGAAGGGCATCATCATGAAGCCGCCAAGAGATAGCAGGCAGGTGGTGAGGAAACCCATGCGATAGTGGCGCTTGGCCAGTGTGTGCCATAGGTGTGCTACGGCGCTGCGCTGCTGCTGCATAGCCAGGTGTTTGGTAACGGGCTGCATCTTGCTGAGGATGACCAGGGCTATGATGGCGCCCAGTATGGCCACGAACATGAAGGGTGCCTGCCAGTCCCACAGGTTGGCCAGGTATAGGCTGAAGGGTATGCCCAGCACCTGGCTGGCCCCAAAGCCCATTTGTATGAAGCCCATCACGCGGCCGCGGTGGTGTATATCGAAGAGGTCGGTGATGATGGCCATACTGATGGAACCTATAACGCCGCCGAAGATACCCGTGAAGATGCGCGCCGCTATAAGCAGCCAGTAATTATACGCAAGGCCGCAGAATACCGTACCTATTATGAAGCCGGTATAGAAGAAGAGCAGCAGCTTTTTACGGTCGAAACGGTCGGCAAAGCCTGCGGTGAGCATGCCCGATATGCCCGCGCTGATGGCGTAGGCCGATACCGCAAGCCCGAATTGGGAAGTGGTGAGGCTCATGGATTTCATAAGCATATCGCCAAGGGGAGACATGACCATGAAATCGAGCACTACGGTGAAGAGGGTGAGCGCCAGGGAGATGATGACGAACTTCTGATAGGAGGTAAAAGGAGTAGCAGATGTGTCTTTTTTCATTGTAGAGGTAGCCCGGCAAGGATGATGAGGGTGCATTATTGGCCGGGCAAGCTGCAAAAATACTGTGAAAGGATGAATTGCTATTTTCTTTTTCTGTTGTGCAGGGCCTGTGAATAACATGCTATTGGCTATGAAATAATAAAGCTAAATTGCGGCATCAATGAAGGTTGCGCTCGTACAAGACTGGTTCAATGCCAATGGCGGAGCAGAAAAAGTTGTTGGGGAGATACTAGAGACCCTCCACAATGACGATGTGGAGGTATATGCGCTTTTCGACAAGTTCGGGCCCGAGGCCAGGACATCTATTCTGAAGGGCAGGGCGGTGAACGTATCGCTGCTGCAGCATGTGCCCTTCATCAGCAGTTTTTACCGGTATTTTTTGCCAGTGATGCCCTGGCTCATGGGCAGGTTCCACCTGAGGGGGTACGACCTCATCATATCTACATCGCATGCGGTGGCCAAGGGTTTCCGGGCCGACCCCTCGATACCCAGCATATGCTACTGCCATACACCGCTGCGCCCCATATGGGACATGTATGACGACTATGCGGCCAACCATTCGTTGGGTGGCTCGTTCGTATACCGCAAGTTCGTGGCATGGTTGCGGCGGTGGGATGTGGCCACGGCAGGCAGGGTACACCATTTCATAGCCAACTCTAAACACATACAGCAGCGCATAGCCAAGAGCTATGGGCGCGATTCGGTGGTGATATACCCCCCGGTGCGCACCAGCAAGTTCACCCTGAGCGAGGCCACGCGCAAGGAGTACTATATGTGCCCCGGCCGCTTTGTGCCCTACAAGAAGATAGATATGGTGATAAGGGCGTTCCAGAAAATGCCCGATAAGAAACTGGTGCTGATAGGCGAGGGCTGGGGAGCGTCGGGCTTTGACGATATGCTGCGCGGCCACCCCAATATAGAGTGGCTGGGCTACCGCGACGATAACGAGGTGATAAAGTATATGCAGGAGGCCAAGGCATGCATATTCGCGGCCAAGGAGGACTTCGGTATCATGTGCGTGGAGACACAGGCCTGCGGCACACCGGTGCTGGCGCTGGACTATGGTGGCTACCGCGAGACGGTGGTGGACGGGGTGACGGGCTATTTCTTTGCCGAGCAAACGGAGGAGTCGGTGATAGAGGCCGTGAACAAAATGGAGGAGCGGCCGCTGAACGACCACAAGAGCATAAGCATGAACGCCCAGCGCTTCTCGGACGACAGGTTCAGGGCAGAGTTCAGCGCATTTGTGGGGCAGGTATTACAGCAACAGCGTTCTTAATTCATACCTTTACATTATGGCTATTTTAGGCAAACTGGGACGTTACCAGAACTTCGGGTTGCTAGTGATGCGCATAGGCCTGGGGGCCATGATGATACTGCATGGCAAGGACAAGCTGATGGGCGGTGTAGACACCTGGACCGACCTGGGGCATGCCATGGGCAAGCTGCATATACATTTCTGGCCTGCGTTCTGGGGCTTTATGTGTGCCATCACAGAGACCATAGGCGGGCTGTTCTGTATGCTGGGCCTGTGGTTCAGGTTGGTATGCCTGCTGCTGGTCATCAACTTCATAGTGGCGGCGCTGTATCATTTCACCACCATAGCAGAAATAAAGGAATGCGCCCATGCCATAGAGCTGGCCAGCACTTTCTTCGGCCTCATGTTCATAGGCGCAGGCGCGTATTCGGTAGATAAGAGCTAGTACCGGTACCGCCTACCGGCAGTGATACAGGGGATAACAAATAATAACATATAGCATACTTGCCTTTTGGGGGCATAAGTATAATTTTGCTTATCGTTATCAATTCCATCTTTTATGAGATTCACCTATTATGGCCATTCCTGCTTCCTGGTAGAGACAGGTGGTAAAAAGATACTTTTCGACCCATTTATAACCGGCAATGAGCTGGCCGCGGGCATAGTAGACCCCGATAAGATAGAGGCCGATGTGATATTGGTATCGCACGGGCATGGCGACCATGTGGGCGACCTGGTGAGCATAGCCAAACGTACAGGGGCCAAGGTGATAGCGGGCTACGAGGTAGTGAACTGGGCACAGGGCCAGGGTGTGCAGAACGTACACCCCATGAACTTCGGCGCGGCGAATTTCGATATCGGTAAGCTGCACTTTCTGCCGGCGGCGCACAGCAGCAGCCTACCCGATGGAAGCTATGGCGGCAACCCGGGCGGTTTCCTGCTGCACGGGGCCGAAAAGAAGCTGTACTACAGCGGCGATACCTGCCTGACCATGGACCTGCAACTGGTACCCCGCTATACTGCTGTGGAGGTGGCCGTACTGCCCATAGGCGGCAACTTTACCATGGATGTGGATGACGCCATCATAGCAGCAGATATGATAAAATGCAACAGGATAATAGGTGTACACTATGATACTTTCGGGTATATAAGGATAGACCAGGAGGCGGCAAAAGAAAAATTCAGATCTGCGGGGAAAGAGTTAATATTGCCAAAGATAGGTGAGACGATAGAACTGTAGTGTATACCCTACCGGCAGGCAGGCTCCCTAAAGGGAGGAGATGCAATGACCATATGGGAGACCAAATAGCAAATAAATAATAATAAATAAAACAAGAGCCCCTAAACGGGGTGAAGTATGGCAAAAGTAATTGCAATAGCGAATCAGAAGGGTGGTGTAGGAAAGACAACTACCGCCATCAATATGGCGGCAAGCCTTGCCGTATTGGAATATAAGACACTGCTGGTAGATGCCGATCCGCAGGCGAACAGCACTACGGGCAACGGTTTTGACCTGAAGAACATACAGATAAGCCTGTACGACTGCATGGTGAACGAAACCCCCGCAGCACAGGTGATACTGGAGACAGAGACCCCCAACCTGCACCTGCTGCCCAGCCACCTGGACCTGGTGGGCGCCGAAATAGAGCTGATAAACCACCCGAACAGGGAGCATGTGATGCGCAAGGCGCTGGAGGCGCAGGCGGCCAACTATGATTTCATCATCATAGACTGCTCGCCATCGCTGGGCCTGATAACGGTGAACGCCCTGACGGCGGCAGATAGTGTGGTGATACCGGTGCAGTGCGAATATTTTGCCCTGGAAGGACTGGGGAAACTGCTCAACACCATCAAGATAGTGCAGACGCGCATCAACAGCAAGCTGAAGATAGAAGGCATACTGATGACGATGTATGATGGCAGGCTGCGCCTGTCGAACCAGGTGGTGGAGGAGATAAAGAACCACTTCGGCGACCTGGTGTTCAATACCATACTGCACCGCAATACAAGGCTGGGCGAGGCGCCGAGCTTTGGTATGCCGGCACTGCTGTATGATGCCGAAAGCACAGGTGCAGTGAACTACCTGAACCTGGCCAAGGAGATACTGCAGAAGAACAACATGACCAAGATAAAGAACGAGGACAGGATCATTGAAACAGAATAGGTCTTGAGGGCTCAAATTTCAAAATTCAAATCCCAGATCTCAAAGTTCAGATCCCGGAATTCAAATTAAGATGGCACGGGCTGGTATCAATGGGATATAAGCAAGGCAAACTTTCTACTAAAGACTTTCGACTTTCGACCATAATAAAAGATGTCGCAGATAAATAAGAAACAGGCATTGGGAAAGGGTATCAGGGCACTGCTGGATACCATAGATGAGGAGATGCAAGCCCCGAAAGAGGGGGTGCCTGCGGTATCGGGGCAGAACGCCAATGCGATAGCCCGCATTCAGCTGGACCAGATAGTGGTGAATCCGAAGCAGCCGCGCCGCGATTTTGACGAGCAGGCGCTACAGGAGCTATCGGAGAGCATAAAGCTGCATGATGTGATACAGCCGGTGACGGTGATAAAGATGGGCCCTAACGCCTACCAGCTGATAAGCGGTGAGCGCAGGCTGCGCGCATCGCGTATGGCGGGCCTTACCGATATACCTGCATACATACGCACTGCCGACAGCCAAGGCATACTGGAAATGGCCCTGCTGGAGAACCTGCAGCGCGAAGACCTGAACGCCATAGAGATAGCCCTGAGCTATCGCCAGCTGATGGACGAGTGCGGCCTGACACAGGAACAGGTGGCCGAGCGCATGAAAAAAGAGCGCAGCACCGTGGCCAACTACCTGCGCCTGCTGAAGCTGCCGCCCGATGTGCAGAAGGCTGTGCGCGACGGTGTGATATCTATGGGACATGCGCGAGCCATAATAGGGCTGGAGCATGTAGAGCAGCAGCTATACGTTTTCAGGGAGACGGTGCAGAGAGGTCTCTCGGTGAGGCAGGTAGAGCAGATGGTGAAGGAGATGGGCACAGAGCTGGCGGCATCGCCCGCGAAGCCCGTGGCCGCGCCTACCAAGCTGCCCATGGCGTATAAACGCATAGAGGACAGCATGGCATCGCATTTCTCTACCAAGGTATCGCTGGACCGTAAGAAGAGCGGCAAGGGCAAGATACAGATAGAGTTCTACAACGACAGCGACCTGGAGCGCATAATGGAGAAGATGAACCTGTGACGGTCTCCCTCTCTTTTTAGCAGTATAATTCCATAGGCATGAAGATAGCCCTCATAGGTTATGGCAAAATGGGTAAGGTCATAGAGCAGATAGCCCTGGAGCGGGGGCATGAGATAGTACTGCGCATCACATCGGCCAACAGGCAGGATATGACCGCCGATGCACTGCGTGGTGCAGACGTGGCCATAGAGTTCACAGGGCCGCATGCGGCCGCAGCCAATGTGCGCGAGCTACTGGCGGCAGGTGTGGCCACAGTGAGCGGATCGACAGGCTGGAACGATGGCTTGCAAGAGGTCCGGGACCTGGCGGTGGCCGGTGGTGCGGCCTTCCTGCATGCATCCAACTTCAGCGTGGGGGTGAATATATTCTTCGAGATAAATAAATTGCTGGCAAGGCTGATGAAAGGCCGCAACGAGTACAGCCCTGCCGTAGAGGAGACCCACCATGTGCATAAGAGGGACACGCCGGGTGGCACTGCCATAACCATAGCCGAGCAGATGATACAGGCCCTGGGCAACAAGACCGGCTGGACGCTGAACGATGCCTCACTGCCCGACGCGCTGCCTATATACGCACACAGGGTAGGCGAGGTGCCAGGCACACACAAGGTGACCTACACAAGCGCAGTAGATGATATAGAGATAATACATACTGCGCACAACAGGCAGGGCTTTGCATTGGGCGCAGTACTGGCGGCCGAATATGTGGCCGGCAAGAAGGGCGTGTTCTCTATGAAGGATGTACTGGGGATATAGATCCCGCTCCTTTCTTATATATGGTCGATAGTAGTGATGTTTTGTTTTTATGGATAGGTATGCCTATCTTGTAGATGCAGAAAATACTCCATCATGAAGCGTTTCGCAATATTGCCGCTGGTATCGCTGGTTTTGATCTCTTGCGAGGGAAAAAAGCTGGATATGGGACAGGTGCATAGATACAATGATACCATACCTACCATCATACCCAACCTGTCTACCGTGCAGACACGGGTAGACGATAATGAGCAACTGAAACTACTGGTGGGTTCGCCACGCTTTTATCACGAAACACCCGATAAGATGCAGGCCGCGGCCATAAAGGCCGGGCAGGCAGCGCTGGTGGTCTTCGGCGATGGTCTAAAGACCGGTACCCTGATAGTGACCAAGGAACTGGAGGACCACCTGGAAGACCCCGAGGATGGTATAAAAGTGGATATGAAGATAGACAGCCTGAAAAAGGCGATGGCGCCGGGGAAATGATATAGTTCACATTTCCTTCCTTTTCTATTCGTATTGCAGGGTATTTTATATGAATGCCCCTCATATAGCGATATTGAAATTCGGAACGAAATCATTAGATTTGCCAGATCTTGCTATTGCTTTCCGGTAGACCACTGCTGCCGGGGCTAACAATTATTTAATACTTAAGGTACTTTAAACAACAGAAACATGAAAAGAAGTGTTTACTTATCAAGCCTACTTGCACTCTGCTGTAGCTTTTTTGCCATAACGGCGAAAGCGCAGGTGCCAGTGGTGACTACAGACCCTGTCGCAGACACTGCCTGCTCTGCAGACCATGCATGGTTCCACGTTGCCGCTACCGGCACGGCACCGCTTACCTTTATGTGGGAATACTCTAACGATGGTGGTACCAGTTGGGATACCACAGCAGACGGTAGCGTATATCTCGGTACTTACAACGATACACTGCGTGTAACAGCCGATATGTCCCTGAACGGCTATCGCTACCGCTGTGTAGTGATCAATACAAGTGGTATGGACACATCTGCCGCCGCTATACTGACGGTAGATACCACTGCAGCTTTCATAACGGGCGCAATGCCTGTATGCGAGGGCGGCACCATAGCGCTGGCCAATGCGGTGGCCGGTGGTACATGGAGCACCCTGCATCCTACGATATCGACCATAGATGCTGCCGGTGTTGTGACCGGTGTGGACTTCGGTATAGATACCGCTGTATACACTGTGACGAACACCTGCGGTATTTCTTCAGAGTCGGCCCGGATAAGGGTAGACTCGGCGATGGTGCCTTACCCGATAATGGGCCCTGACCAGGTATGTATAGGTAACAGCATAACACTGACGAACGCCAACGTGATAGGTACACACACATGGTCTACCGATGTGGTGCCGCACAGCACTATATCTGCTGCAGGTGTGCTCACAGGCGGTTCTGCCGGTATAGATACCATAACCTACTCTATGACCAATGCATGTAATACTGTGACCGTACAGGCAGTAGTAGAAGTAGAATCTCTGCTGGCCGCAGGTACCATCAGCGGTGCATCGGCAGTATGTGCCGGTAGCTGGACAACGCTGACCGCAACTGCAACAGGCGGCATGTGGATAAGCGGTAATACCAGCGTAGCGGTGGTAAGCACTTCGGGCAATGTAACAGGTATAGGCATAGGTACATCGGTGATATCTTACTACCAGAGCAATAGCTGCGGGGCAAGTGTAGCTACGCATACCATAACAGTAGACATACCTGCTGCCCCCATAGGCGGCAACGACAGTGTGGGTATCGATTCGAACCTCCTGCTTACCAATATAGTTCCCGGTGGTGTATGGACATCTACCAATTTCGTTGTTGCCACCATTGGCTCCAGCAGCGGCATGGTACATGGCGAGGCCACAGGTTCGGCATTTATAAGGTATACCGTGACCAACACTTGCGGCACTACAGTCTCTTCTATAGTGTTGCATGTAGGCCCTCTTCCTTCACCTGGTACACTTAGCGGTCCTGATACGGTATGTACAGGCGGTATGATAACCCTGACCCCTTCTGTAGCAGGTGGTACATGGGTGAGCCGTCATGACACACTAGCCACTGTAACAAGCGGCGGTGTAGTGACAGGTGTAGAAGCAGGTAAAGACACTATAGACTACTATGTGACCACAGCCTTCGGCAGGTCTCGCGTATTCAAGGCAGTATATGTGAATGAAGCACCGGTGATAACTCTTACAGGCCCCGGCTCTATAGCACTGGGTGGTTACTACACACTTGGCGCTACACCTACAGGCGGTACCTTCACCAGCAGCAACCCAGGTATGGCTCCGCTGATAGGTTATGGTTTCTTCGTGGTGCTGGATACAGGTACTTCTGTCTTTACCTATACCAAGACCAATGGCTGCGGTACACGCTCTAAGACATTTACCGTTCACCTGCCCGGCACCAGCGATGTGAGGTCGGTAGGTGCCGGTACGGCCAGCCTGAGCATATTCCCCAACCCTACGCAGGGCGCACTTACAGTGAACCTGACATCGGGCGTAAGGGAAGATGTGGTGATGATACTGACCAATGTAACAGGCCAGAAAGTACAGGAGTTCATTGTACCTTCTAACACTGCTACCAATGTAGTGATAGACCAGCCTGCAGGTATATATATGCTGACCGCCGTGACCAAAGACGGTAACAGGCACAGCGCGCGTATAACTGTAGCCAAGTAATAAGGCATACATAGAAAATATGGGAAAGCCGGTGGTCTGATGATCACCGGCTTTCTTGTGCTTATGGATGTTCCGTGATATATTTGTTGTACCTGTGAGCAAGAACCAGAATAAGCAACGAACCCCTCCGCAACCTGCAAAGCTTGTGCAGGCAACACCTGCTGCAGAGCGCAGACCCTTCGGTATACCATATCCCATGCTGCTGCTGGTACTGGCGGTGGTGGCGATCTATTTTCCTTCGTTCTCGCTGGGTTTTACCGAGCTGGATGATACCATATTCATAAGGGAGTTCAGGGCATATAACGAGGATACAGGGAACCTGCTCAAGGCATTTACCCGTGGTCTTTTCGATGCTACGAAGGACCCTTATTACCGTCCGCTGTTCTCTGATGCCATGATACTGAACTACCAGGCCACAGGCGATGAGCCGGCCGGGTATCACCTGGTGAATATACTGCTGCATATGGGTGCGGTGCTGCTCTTCTACCGGCTTACGGTGATGCTGGGTGTAAAGCGGCTGCATGGCTTTCTGCTGGCGCTGGTATTTGCCGTACATCCCGTGCTTACACAGGCCGTGGCCTGGATACCCGGGCGTAACGATACCATGCTGGCCGTGTTCGTGCTGTTGTTCATGCAGTATGCCATAAGGTATGTGGGTAGTAACAGGCCGGTGGATTTGATACTATCGGGCATATGGCTGCTGTGTGCATATTTTACCAAGGAGACGGCTGTGTTCGCTGCGCCGGCCATGCTGGCGCTACTGGTGCTGTACATGGGCAGGCGGTGGAACGAAAAGCCGCTGGTGACCCAGTATATAGTATGGGCCGTATGCTTTGTGATATGGTATGGCGCGCGTGCGGCAGCTACCACAGCGGCATCGGGCATAGGAACGGCCGATGCCATGGGCGACCTTGTGCGCAGGCTGCCCGTGCTGGTGCAGTACATAGGCAAGATGTGGCTGCCCTTCAACCTGAGCGTATTTCCTATGCAGCAGGACACTGTGCTGTGGTATGGCATAGTGGCCATTGTGCTGATGGTGGCAGTAGTGCTGCTGAACAAGGGCCGCAATGAGAAGGCCGTAGCAGCAGCACTGATAATAATGCTGCTCTTCCTGATGCCGGCCCTGCTGGTGCCCGAAAAGCTGAACAAACAGACCTTTGAGCACAGGCTGTACCTGCCCATGATGGGTATGCTGCTGTTGCTGCCGCAAACGATACTGCTGGCCAATAAGCTGGAACCGCGCAGGCTGACAATGATATGGGTGGCAGTATGTGTTTTCTTTGGGGCATATAACAACAGGCACCAGCAGCATTTTGCCGATCCGCTATCGTTCTGGACACAGGCGGCAGAGACATCTCCCAATTCGGCATATGCCAATATGATGCTGGCGGCAAGGCTGGAGAAGACAGAGTTCGCACGGTCGGAAGAATTGTTCCGCAAGGCATATAGGCTAGACCCCAGGGAGAAATACCTGAACTACTATATGGCAGAGGTGCTGCAGCGCAAAGACTCTGTACTGGCATCGGAAAAATACCTGCTGGTAGAAAAGGAAATATCGGACTATGTACAGTGCGACTTTTACCTGGCGCGTGTATACATGGAGAAGGGCGATAAGCAGGGTGCCATCAATGTGCTGGAGCGTTTTCTGCGAAGAGCGCAGGGCAATATGATGGCACACAACAACCTGCTGCTGCTATACATGGAGCTAGGGCACATAGACAAGGCCAGGACCCACATAAAGGAAATGAGAGCCATGGGGCTGGACGTGCCCCCGCAGATAGCTGCACAGGCAGGCGCCTGACGTTAGTGTTGCTTCAGGATATCGTGGCCCAGCTTGTCGCGCTTGGTCTGCAGGTAGAACTCGTTATGCTCGTTGGGGCATACCTCTATAGGCACATTCTCTACTATTTCCAGCCCATAGCCCAGCATACCCGCACGCTTGCGCGGATTGTTGCTCATAAGGCGCATCTTGGAAACGCCGAGGTGGCGCAGTATCTGGGCGCCAACGCCATAGTCGCGCTGATCGTTCTTAAAGCCCAGGGCCAGATTGGCCTCTACGGTGTCCTTACCTTCTTCCTGCAGCTTGTAGGCCTTCAGCTTGTTCATAAGACCTATACCACGGCCTTCCTGGTTCATGTACAGCACTACGCCCTTACCGGCCTCTTCTACCATTTTCATGGCAGCCTCCAGTTGCTCGCCACAGTCGCAGCGCAGGGAATGCAGTATATCGCCGGTGAAGCAGGAACTGTGTACGCGTACCAGTACGGGCTCGTCCTTTTCCCACTCGCCCTTTATAAGGGCCAGGTGCATTTCGCCGGTATTGGTCTGGCGGAAGGCCACCAGCTCGAAGTTGCCATGGCGGGTAGGCATGTGTACCCTTACTTCCTCCTTGATGAGCGTCTCCTTCATGAGACGGTAGGAGATAAGGTCTTTTATAGAAATGATCTTGAGGTCGAACTTTTTAGCTATTTCCTGCAGTTGTGGCATGCGTGCCATAGTGCCGTCATCGTTCATTATCTCTACCAGCACACCAGCGGGCTCGAAGCCTGCCAGCCGGGCCAGGTCTACAGTGGCCTCGGTATGGCCGGTGCGGCGCAGCACACCCTCGTTCTTTGCACGAAGGGGGAATATATGGCCGGGACGACCCAGGTCCTCGGGCGTGGTAGCGGGGTCTATGAGGGCCTGTACGGTGCGGGCGCGGTCGTGGGCAGATATGCCCGTGGTGCAGCCATGACCTATGAGGTCTACCGATACGGTAAAGGGAGTCTGGTGCAGTACGGTATTGTTCTCTACCATCAGGTTGAGCTTCAGCTCGTTGCAACGCTCCTCGGTGATGGGGGCACAAATAAGGCCACGGCCATGTTTCGACATGAAATTGATGACCTCGGGTGTCACATTGCGGGCGGCGGTAATGAAATCGCCCTCATTTTCCCTATCCTCGTCGTCTACCACTATCAGTAGTTTTCCCTGTCTCAGGTCCTCAAGGGCCGCTTCTATCGTATCCAGCATATTATGTTGGTCCCGTTTTGTGGCAGGGACCGTGTTTCGAGGTGCAAAGGTACGATGTATCGTGCATTGACGATCAATGGTATTGTCACCTGACAGACAAAACCCCTCCTGGCCCTGCCTGCGGTAGGCAGGCTCCCCCGAGGAGAGGTAATGCGTTGTTATGTTCTGCAGGATCTTGTCGGTCCTTTTTACGGTGCCTTATAGCCATACATATACCTCATCGCCATCCAGTGGTACGCCTACCTCTATGTCGGCTATACGGTCGTACTCTACGTTCAGCACTATCCAGCTCTTCTCGTTCATGTATGTGTCGAAGAAGTCGTATTTCTCGGCCTGCCACTTCTTTATGTCCTTCATAGGGCCGTCCAGAACATCTTTTATAGGCTGATCGAGCAGGAGAGCGCCATTATAGGTGATGGCAGGGTTGGACGAACGGATGTAGCCCAGGCGGTCTTTTTCGTGCTTGTAGAAGGTGTACATGGTACGCAGTTCGTTGTACTGGTATATGAATTCCTCCTCTTCATCGTCTACTACGAATATACGGTCGGGCTTGCCCAGCAGCTTTTCTACAGTGGCGGGCAGCATGCCGAACGTGATGTCTCCGAGACCTTTACCTGGTTTCAATTGCATGGGGCAAAAATAGGATATTGTCGGGGCTTTTTGCAGAAGACCTTCTGTTTTCGGCCGATCGCAGACCGGCTGATCTGTGTGAGGCACGAGAGCGCTGCGCTAACTCTCGCGCCAGTGGGGAGGGCGGGGAGTTTCGTGCGTTGCAAACGCACTGCCGTTGTATCCTTGTCACAGACGAGGACGAGCGGATAGGAAAACAATATCTTTCAAGACCTTAGTAACCGTATTGGTTTCGATCAGAGCTGTCAATATCTTCAGATCTGCATCTTCCAACAGAACAGGGTATTTGCCTTTTACTTTACTCTTGATCTTGTTCCTTAATGCTACATCAATATTGTCGAACTGAATAGTTGTTCTGCCACCATTAGCAGATAATGGTAAGAATGAGAAAAGCTCCTTGCCATACACCCATTGCTCTGCTTCGTAGGTATGGGAAACGCGAATATGGGAGCCTTCAAAAGGAAACTTAAAGTGTCTTTGCCATAATGCTGATCCTGAATTGTTATGATGATCAGAAAACTTAGCTGGTAATTCGGGGCTATCCTGACCATTCCATTTTTGTATATCGCCAACTACAAAGAACGTATCTATCGTAAGTCTATCATTGTTGGCTTCTTGTCCACTAACAAATATCATTACAGAACCTTTTTGTAGAAAACTGTCGGGACGTATATTTCTCCTTAATTGCGATGCGTGGCAGTATGAATATAGCCAAGGATCGTGAAAGACATATGGGTCTTCATTACCATTCCCTATTGCATCAACGTAAACATCACCTATCCATGCTGTATTCAAATGACCAGCAACTAATGTAGTTGCATTCACTTTTACACTTTGCCTTGCATGATCAGGATGAAAAACTATATAGTGCGCACATGGCATCGGTCAAAATTGATGTGTTCTAGTTCGGCGTAGATCATCTCTATGTGTTATACCGAAGTTATGAAGATACTATAGATGTTCATGGCGAGGTACGCCAGAAGTGTGAATTATAACAAGATAGATGTCTCTTTCCCCCTATATTTGCCGGTAACTAAAACTTGTACCATTGCTGCTGCAAAGACCGTTGAACGAGAACCTGGAACTTATAGCCCGGCAGGTGGTGGAGGGTTTCATACTGGGGCTGCATAAGAGCCCTTTTCATGGCTTTTCGGTAGAATTTGCCGAGCACAGGCTGTATAACCAGGGCGACCCGCTACGCCATATAGATTGGCGTGTGTATGGGCGTACCGACAAGCTGTTCGTAAAGCGATTTGAGGAGGAGACCAACCTGCGCTGCGGCCTGGTGATAGATACATCATCATCGATGCAGTACCCGAAGGAGGGGGAAAGGATCAGCAAGCTGCAATTTGCCTGTGTGGCGGCGGCCAGCCTGCTGCAACTGATGAAACGCCAATTGGATGCCTGCGGGCTCACCCTCTTCGACCAGGAGGTGTACTATATGAGCGAATGCCGGTCGGCGCACAGCCACTACCGCATGCTGATGAACGAGCTGCAGCGTACACTGGACCTGAACACCGACAATAAGACAACGAATGCGGCCAAGGCCCTGCATGTGGTGGCAGAGCAGATGCACAAACGGTCGCTGGTGGTGATATTCAGCGATATGATGGATGATGCGGAGAACGTGGAAGAGCTTTTCTCGGCCCTGCAGCACCTGCGGTACAACAAGCATGAGGTGATACTGTTCCATGTAGTGGATGGGGCGCAGGAGGTGAACTTCGAGTTCGAGAACAGGCCCTATGAATTCGTGGATATGGAGAGCGGGGAGCGCGTGAAACTGCAACCGCAGCAGATAAGGGATGAATATATAGAAAAAATGCGCAATTTCAGGCTGATGGTAGAGCAGCGCTGCCACCAGTACCATATAGACAGAATAGAAGCCGACCTGAGCCGACCTGTGGAGGAAGTATTGCACGCTTTTTTGGTAAAGCGAAATAAATTGATGTGATCATCGATAATTTTCACTACATTTGCAGCCCGTTTTACCCGACCCATCGTTGATGGGGTTAAAATAATGGTCCTATATGGGCCGTTGGGTAGAGGGGTAAGGGGATGAAGCACAACTGGGAGTTCGAGATAGCCTGGCAGGGCCTAAAGCCCGGACCACACACCTACATATACGATATAGACGATCGTTTTATGCAGGAGCGTGAGGCGGGTACCGAATTCCGCAATTGGAATGCGCGCATTACCCTGGGGTTCGACAAGCATGAGAACTTTTTCATGCTGAACTTCGACATAGATGGCAAAGTGACGGTAGCCTGCGACCGCTGCGGAGACGATCTGGAGCTGAGATTGTGGGACGAGTTCGACCTGCTGATAAAGCTGACCGGTGGCGATGATGAGCATATGCCCGATGATGAGGACGATGTGGTGTTCATTCCGCGCAGCGAAACAGTCATAGATATCAGCGCATGGCTGTATGAGTTCATGATGCTGAGTGTGCCGTTGCAGCGCATACACCCCGACAGACCCGATGGCGATGCGGGATGCAACCCCGAAGCACTGAGGCTGCTGGACCGGCTTTCGGAGGGAGAGGCAAAGGCCGACAACCCTTTGTGGAAAGGATTGGAAGCGCTGAAAGGCAAAAAGGACACGGGGAAGGGAACAAAAAGTAAGTAAGAAAGTAATAGTTTAACCATATAAATAAAGTAAAATGCCTAATCCTAAAAGACGGCACTCGCAGCAAAGGGGCGCAAAGCGCAGGACACACTACAAGGCCACTGCAGAAACATGGAGCCTGGACCAGACGACGGGCGAAACGCATCTGCGTCACCGCGCACACTGGGTAGAAGGTAAGCTTTACTACCGCGGTAGGGTGGTAGTGGACAAAGCTCCTGTAGCAGAAGCTCCTGCAGCCGAGGGTGAAACTGATCAATAATTTACTATTTTCACCCCATGAAGATAGGCCTTGATATTATGGGGGGCGATCACGCACCCGCTGAAGCCATTAAGGGAGTGCAGTCGTACTTTGAGCAGATGCCCGATGCACCGGTGCATGTGCTGCTTATTGGTGATCCGGATGCTGCTGCGCCCTATCTTCCGCTAATAGAGAAATATTCTCACCGCTATACTTTTGTAGAAGCGCGCGAGGTGATAGGCATGCATGAGCATCCCACCAAGGCGCTGAAAGAAAAGCCAGGTTCCAGCATTGCTGTGGGCTTTGGCATGATGCAAAAGGGCATGGCAGATGCATTCATAAGCGCCGGCAACACCGGCGCTATGCTTGTTGGCGCCATGTACTCGGTAAAAGCGATAGAAGGTGTGCTGCGCCCTACGATAGCAGCACCCATTCCGCGGATAGATGGCAAATTTAGTTGCCTGCTGGATGCCGGTATCAATGCCGATTGCAAGCCCGAGCATATGGTACAGTTCGCCCAGCTGGGTTCTATCTATTCCCACCATGTGCTGGGCGTAGAAAGCCCCAAGGTGGGATTGATGAACATAGGCGAAGAAGAGGGCAAGGGCAATATACTGGCCCAGGCCACCTACCCACTGCTGAAAGAGGCATCGGGTATCAACTTTGCGGGTAACATAGAAGGCAGGGATGTGTTCTACGATAAGGTAGATGTGATAGTGTGCGAGGGATTTGTAGGGAACGTGATCATAAAGATGGCGGAAAGCGTGTACGATATATTGAAAGTACAGAGGGGCGTACAGGATGATTTCCTGGATACATTCAACTTCGAGACCTATGGTGGAACACCTGTACTGGGTATCAACAGTCCTGTGATCATAGGTCATGGTATATCGCATGCACCCGCATTTTGCAATATGATACAGCTAGCCAGCAAGTTCATAGAGACAGACCTGATAGGGATGTTCAAAAAGCACTTCAAACAGGCGTAGACGTCTCTGAGAAGAACAAAAAAGTTCTGTTATATCTTACTTCAACGACCGGCATGCCGGTCGTTTCTTTTTACCTGAAGATATTGTAAACGATAAAGGCGCCTACATAGGCCAGCAGGCCCATGTATACGAATTGCAGGGCGGGGTATTTCCACGAGCGGGTCTCGCGCTTTACGGCTGCAAGTGTGCTCATGCACTGCATGGCGAAGGCATAGAAGATAAGCAGGGAAAGGCCTGTGGCCAATGTGTACACAGGTGAGCCATCCGGGCGGCGTGCATCGCGCATTTTTTCGGTGAGGGTCTTGGTGTCATCGGTATTGCCTACGCTATAGAGCGTGGCCATGGTACCTACAAAGACCTCGCGCGCGGCAAAAGATGTGATTAGGGCTATACCTATCTTCCAGTCGTAGCCGAGCGGAGCGATAACAGGCTCTATACCGTGGCCCATGATGCCTGCAAAGGAATGTTCCAGTTTTTCGGTGGCCATTTGCTGTTGCAGCTCCTGTTTCTGTGCCTCGGGCGCCTGTGCTATAAGCGCCTCGTACCTTCTCTCTACGGCCTGCATGCGGCCGGGAGGACCGAAGGCCGCCAGGGCCCACAGTATGAGAGAGAGCACCATGATGACCTTGCCCACATCGCGTATGAATATGCGGCCCTTCTCTATCATGGTGATGCCTACGTTCTTCCAGCGCGGGGCGCGGTATACGGGCAGTTCCATAAGGAAGAAGTTGCGCTCTTTGGCCTTTATAAGCAGGTCCATGACGCGGGCCACTATGAGGGCCATCACAAAGCCCAGCAGGTAGAGGCCCATGAGCACCAGGCCCTGCAGGTTGAAGATGCCCAGCCTGTGCTGTGGTATGACCAGGCCAATGAGCATAGTATATACCGGCAGCCTGGCCGAGCAGCTCATAAGCGGGGTAACGAGTATGGTGATGATGCGCTCCTTACGGTTCTGTATAGTGCGGGCGGCCATCACGGCAGGTACCGCGCAGGCCATGCCGCTGATAAGGGGCATTACAGAGCGGCCATTGAGCCCGGCGCTGCGCATGATGCGATCGGTAAGGAAGCTGATGCGGGCCATGTAGCCACTGTCCTCCAGTATGGTAATGAGGCCGAACAGTATCATTATCTGCGGAACGAAGATGGCTATACCGCCCAGGCCGGCTATGATGCCATTCACTACCAGGTCGCTAAGGTAGCCGGGTGGCAGCACCTGTGCTGTGGCATTGCCTGCCATAGCAAAAAGGGCCTCTATCCAGTTCATAGGGTACTGTGCCAGCCAGAAGATGGACTGGAACAGCAGGAACAGCACTATGAGCAGTATGATATTGCCCCATAAGGGGTGCAGCAGGGTCTTGTCTATGCGGTCGCTGATGAGCATTTTGCGCATGGGACTATCGGTGACCACGCACTGCTGTATGATGGCATCTATGCGGCGGTAGCGCAGCACTATCTCCTCGGCCTGCAGGCGCGACCTGTGAAAACCCGTCTCGCCCAGTATGGCGCCTATGCGTATGCGCTGCGCGGCATTCAGGTAATGCAGGGTGCTGTAGCTGCATGCTATATGAAAGGCCGCATAACCGCTGGCTTGCCCGCACAGCTCTTGTATATCGGCTATCCATGGGGTGTGCAGCGCGGGTATATCGGTAAAGTACTGGCGGTTCTGCACGGGGTTCCGGTGTACCTCTTCTATCGTTTTCTTTAGCTGGGCAATGCCTTTATTGGCGCGGGGGTTTATGGGTATCACAGGTACACCCATCAGCCGTTGCAGCTCTGCCGTATCTATGGTCATGCCCTTTTCGCGGGCTATGTCCATCATGGTGAGGGCTATGACCACGGGTATCTTCAGGTCCATTATCTGCGAGCAGAAAAGGAGGTTGCGCTTCAGGTTCGATGCGTCGGCTATCACCAATATCATATCGGGCCGCTCTGTGGCTTCCCTGTTCAGCAGTACTTCGCAGCTTACCTGCTCGTCGGCGCTTTTGGGGTACAGGCTGTAGGTGCCGGGAAGATCTATGATGCTGGCGCGCAGCGTGTCGGAAATGGCAGAGATACCTGTTTTCTTATCTACCGTTACACCGGGAAAGTTGCCCACTTTCTGGTTCAGCCCCGTAAGCGAGTTGAAAAGCGAGCTTTTCCCGCTGTTGGGGTTGCCCACCAGTGCTATAGTATACGGCCGCTTCATTGGAGTGGGCGCAAAGGTACGCAAACCGTATTTCCGATATGGGTGTGTACGGATAGCAGGCTTACGAAATTCCCGATATTATAAACCATCGTTCGCCCTTGCGCTTTTCGGGGGCCACATCCGATCCCATATTTTGGAATATCTATCCTTTTGATGGAATAGTTAGTTTATTATATTATGTATAAATAATTCAAAAACACAAAATTGATCTATTGGCATATACTTTGGTAATGCTATCTTGAAAATAATATGGTCGATGCCAGCGATATTCTCTTATAAACACAAGGTAGTTGCAAAAGTGGTGGCCATGCTGATGCCGGTAGCATTGTTGCTTTCGGCGCAGGCAGGTTTTGCACAGGTGGGTATACAGGTGCAGAGTCCTGTGTATATGAGCAGCAATTCGGCCAGCCTTAGCTCGTTCGTGACCGGGGGCAAGACCTATGCACACAGGAATGTTGCGAACGGGCAGATAAGAACCGGAAAGCATGAGCAGAATGGTACCCGACTGGACCATATAGTGCGCGTTGGCCATACAGTAGTAGCGAATACGCAGGAAGGTTTTGTGGTACTGAGCAAAGATGTGACGCGTACATTCAGCGTGGCAGTGATAAAGACCCTGGATGGTGCAGACAACCCATCGGGCTATACACAGGTATTGCATATAGACCCCGCACAGCTATCGCTGAAAGAGGGTATGAATGGCGTCTTCATCCGCTATGCCGACCTTGGGCTGGCCAATGGTACGGTGGTATATGGCTACTCGGTATTTGGGAGCGAGCTGGGTGTGCTGGCAGTGCCGGGTTTCTTCCAGGTATCGAATGTGCTGGCGCCTATAGCCAATGATGTAGTGAGGGCCGCCGTGAACAACATAAAAGGAATGGGTCCGGTGAGCATACCTGCACTGAACGCTGACGAGCTGAACAATGGTGGCGTGGTAGTGGAATATAAGATAGTGACCGTACCGGCAATAGCCAGCGGTATACTGCATTACTACAATGGCACAGGCTATATGCCTGTGGGCGAGGGCCGCACCCTTACCCTGTCGCAGGCAAGGAGCCTGAAATTTCAGCCGGCCGAGGGGTATATGGGTACTGCCGTGTTCGGGTATATGGCCACCAACAATTTCGGTATCGCGTCCGATACGGCATATGGTACCATACCTGTATATACCACACCTACGGCAGGCGCCAGCAAAGTGAACGTGAACAACTGGTAAAAAAAACTGAGAGAGATACATAATTCATATTTTTTGTAAGGGTAGCTGAGAAGCTACCTGTTTTCATTCATAGAGACTTGATCTGCATTCCGTTTTGTGGAGATCTTGTCTTTTTAATGGATTTTATTTTTATTTTATAATGTTCATTTTGTTGAAAATGAGCATTATATGATTTTGGCACAAAATTAGCATATGAGTAAAATGCGAGCCGGAGATCTGTGCCGGAACCAAGTATCAAAAGCTAATGGAAATGTGAGAAAAATGGATGTTTATAAGCTGTTGGTAAGTGAAAAGAAGAAGGTTAATCGATTGTCATTAACAATTCATTAATTAACTATTTTAATAATCTGTAAGAGGCTGAAAGTACATTTGTACACTCTTTATAGTGCGCTAAGACCGCAGGGTCGAAAAAGGTATTGAAAATATTTAGGGAAAGAGGGAAAAACACACATTATGCAAGCAAAGTTTACTACTGAAAGATCTGCGATACAGGCAAGGGTGATATCACTGCTGCTACCTGCCTTACTGTTCGTGGCCAATACCAGCTTTGGTCAGCTGGGTATACAGTCGTTCAATTCGACGTATACTGCAGCAAGCACTGGCAAGAGCTATAGCCAAAGCGGTGCGCCCAACAGCCCTCTTTCCGATAACGACTATTACTACAAGTTCGGTACAAGCAGCGGTACCAGCAACAACATTCTGAATTTCAGCTCATTCTCCATAGGCTCGAACACATACGCATACAGGAACATCACCAATGCGTTCGTGAAAATGAGGAGGCATGATAACAGCCTTGTAAGCGGTACACGCCAGTTGCTATGGTACGAGGCCACAGGCAGTGATGTATCGGATGGCGCAACACTGAACATGAGGCAGCCATACCAGACAGACATGGAGGTGATGTTCAACGGTGCGAGGGGACTGAACGCAGGTACCGACAACATCTTCAACAACTCGGCAGATGGTAATGGTAACAACAACAACATCGAGCGTTTCGACTACATAATACCAGATGGGTATACGGTGGTATCGAACTCGCAGGAAGGTTTCATAGTAATGGACAGGGGTGTGCTGAACGCGCATGACCCTTTTTGCGTTTCTGTTATAACCAACCTCAACAGCTCGGATGTTCCATCGGCCTATACACAGGTGCTGTGGCTCAATTCTTCGCACTATGGTTCGGTGAATCCTATAACCGTGATGTCATCGAACGTACTGAGGATGGACGAGGGTGACAGCAGGCTGAGAATATCGACCACTACAGATGCCAACCAGGGTATAGGTGGTGTTTTCATCCGTTACTCGGACCTAGGTATAGCCAACGGTACGGTGATATACGGTTACTCGGTATTCGGTGGCGATTTCCCATCAGGGTCGAGCGGCAGCAAGGTAGTGGACTGGAACAACAGCACATATTTCCCTACGAACACAGAACCCGGCAACGGTGGCCTGGATATGCTATGTGTATCGGGTGTGTTCCAGCTTTCGAACACGGTAGCGCCTATAGCCAATGACGTGGCAAGGGCGGCAATATGCAACCCCAATGGTACCGGCCAGGTAAGTGTACCAGCGCTGAGCGCTACCGATGCGAATTCGGGTGGTGTGATATCGAGCTATAAGATCGTAGCTATTCCTTCTGCATCGCAGGGGATACTGTACTACTACAATGGTTCGTCCTATGTGGCTGCCAGCGCCGGACTTACACTGACGATATCACAGTCTGCAAGCCTGAAGTTCGACCCGGCCGATGGTTATATGGGTGATGCGGTATTCCAGTACACAGCTACCGACAACTATGGCCTTACATCGAATATAGCATATGGCACCATACCTGTATACACGATGCCTACCACTACGGCAGGATCGAACGTAACGATATGCTCGGGCAGCTCTACTACGCTGAATGCGACAGGAGCTACTTCTTATACATGGTCTCCGGCCACGGGCCTTTCCTGTACCACATGTGCCAGCCCTGTTGCCAATCCCACAAGCAATACTACATATACTATAACAGGCACACACCCTGCAAGCGGCTGTACCAGCACTGCTACCATAATGGTATCGGTGAATGCATCGCCTACCATAAACGCAGGCTCTAACGTGACCATATGCAGGGGGGCATCTACTACCCTGAGCGGCACAGGTGGTGTTACTTATTCATGGTCTCCGGCTACGGGCCTTAGCTGCAATACCTGTGCCAGCCCGGTTGCAACGCCTACTGCCACCACTACCTACACCCTTACAGGCACCAATGCTGTAGGATGCTCGAAGACGGCTACAGTGACCGTATCGGTGAACGCTGCCCCGACAGTAGGTGCGGGTTCTAACGTTACGAAATGTGCAGGCGTTGCGACAACGCTTTCAGCGAGTGGCGCATCTACTTATGTATGGTCTCCTGCTACCGGCCTTAGCTGCACTACCTGCTCCGGCCCATCGGCAACACCTACCACTACTACTACTTATACTGTAACAGGTACGGCATCTAACGGCTGCACAGGTACTGCCAGCGTTACCGTATCCATCAACCCACTGCCCGAGGTGAGTGTGGGTTCGGGTGTTACTATATGTAACGGCGGTTCTACTACGCTTACAGCAACGGGAGCATCCAGCTATTCATGGTCGCCATCTACAGGCCTGAGCTGTACCAACTGTGCCAGCCCTGTGGCCAACCCTACCAGCACCAAGACCTATACAGTGACAGGCACAAGCGCGGCAGGCTGCGTGAAGACCGCCTCGGTGACTGTGACCGTAACATCGAGTCCATCGGTGAGCGCAGGTTCGAACGTGACCATATGCAATGGCTCGTCTACAGGTCTGTCGGCCAGCGGCGCCACGTCTTATACCTGGACGTCGGCTGCAACACTGTCGTGCAACAACTGTGCTAACCCCACGGCCACGCCTACCACTACTACTACATATACTGTAACGGGCACTATAAGCGGCGGCTGCTCTGCCACTTCTACAGTGACCGTTAGTGTGAACCCCACACCCGCTACCATAACCGGCAGCGGCAATGTATGTATAGGCACTACTACTACACTTTCGTGCACTACAGCATCGGGTACCTGGATAAGCGGTACTCCCGGTGTGGCTACGATAGCATCATCGAATGGCACAGTGACAGGTGTAAGCGCCGGCACTGTGGTGATGACATACAAACTGACCACCACCGGCTGTTTCAATACTACCGTGGTGACAGTGAACCCATCGGTATCTGCAAGCGCCACCGGCACTAACCCTACATGCTACAGCAGCAACAATGGTACAGTGGACCTGACGGTAAGCGGTGGCACACCATCTTATACATACCTGTGGAGCAATGGCGGTACTACAGAAGACCTTAGCGGTCTTTCTGCAGGTACCTATACAGTTACCGTTACAGATGCGAAAGGCTGTAAGGGTACTGCCAGCAAGACCCTTACACAGCCTAATGCCATCAGCGCCTCTGCGGCATTTACCAATGTGAACTGCTTTGGTGGTGCTAACGGTACTATCGATCTTTCGGTAAGCGGCGGCACATCGCCCTATACATACCTGTGGAGCAATGGCGCTACCACACAGGACCTTACGGGCCTGAGCGCAGGTACATATACAGTGACCGTAAAAGATGCCAACAATTGTACCGCTACACTTAGCAAGACCATATCTCAGCCGGCATCAGGCGTTTCTGCAACTGCGACCACTGCAAATACAAGCTGCTATGCAAGCAGTAACGGGTCGATAAACCTGACAGCCAGCGGTGGTACATCGCCCTACAGCTATAACTGGGGTGGTGGCATAACAACAGAAGACCGTTCGGGCCTGAGCGCCGGTACCTATTCTGTGACCGTTACAGATAATAAAGGTTGTACTGCAACATGGTCGGGTACGATAGCACAGCCGGATGTATTGTCGGCATCGGCTACTACAGTAGATGCAAGCTGCTTTGGAGGCTCTACCGGCTCTATAGACCTGATAGTTGGTGGTGGTACTTCACCTTATACTTATAATTGGGGTGGTGGCATAACCACTCAGGACCGTACAGGTCTGAGCGCCGGCACCTATTCTGTGACGGTTACCGATGCCAAGGGTTGTACCGCAACACTGAGCAAGACGATAGGCCAGCCTGCTGTGCTTTCTGCCTCGGCCACCTTTACCAATGTAAGCTGCAATGGTGGTGCCAATGGTACGATAGACCTGAGCGTGAGCGGTGGTACTACTGCATACACATATAGCTGGAGCAATGGTGCTACTACGCAGGACCTTACAGGCCTGAGCGCAGGTACATATTCTGTACTTGTTACAGATGCCAAAGGTTGTACCGTTACAGTTAGTAAGACGATAACTGCACCATCAGCTGTTACCGCTACTACATCGTCTACGAACGCACTTTGCAATGGTTGTGCAAATGGTACTGCCAGTGTGAGCGCAGGCGGTGGTACACCATCTTATACATACCTGTGGAGCACAGGTGCTACTACCTCAAGTGTAAGTGGCCTTGCCGCAGGTACCTATACCGTAACTGTTAAGGATACCAAGAATTGCCAGGTAGTAAATACAGTTACCATCACTCAGCCTAATGCACTTGTAGCGAGCGCTACCAATACTAATGTAAGCTGCAATGGTGGCACTAATGGTACGATAGACCTGAGCGTGAGCGGTGGCACTACACCCTACACCTATAACTGGGGTGGTGGTGTTACTACAGAGGACCGTAGCGGCCTGGCATCAGGTACCTACTCCGTTATAGTTACAGATGCCAATAGTTATACAACAACAGCTACGGTTACCATCACCCAGCCTGTGGTGCTTGCCGCAACAGCTACATCTAGCGATGTAAGCTGTAATGGTGGTGCCAATGGTACTATAGATGTGAGCGTGAGCGGTGGCACTGCACCATATACCTATAATTGGGGTAGCGGTGTTACTACAGAGGACCGCAGCAGCCTGGTAGCAGGTACTTACTCTGTACTGGTGACAGACAACAAGGGTTGTACGACCACAGTTAGCAAGACGATATCTCAGCCTGCAGCTCTTATAACTACGGCTGCTACTACTGATGTGAGCTGTAACGGTGGTGCTAACGGAATGATAGATATGACCGTGAGTGGTGGTACTGCACCCTATACCTATGCATGGAACAATGGCACTACCACACAGGATCGTATGGGTCTTAGCGCCGGCGTTTACTCAGTGACCATAACTGATGCCAAGAGCTGTACCGTAACACTGAGCAAGACGATAGGTCAGCCTGCAGTACTTTCTGCGTTTGCCGCTACAACGAATGTGAACTGTAATGGTGGTGCCAATGGTACGATAGACCTGAGCGTGAGCGGTGGTACTGCCCCATATACATATAGCTGGAGCAATGGCGCTACTACACAGGATCTGATGGGTCTGAGTGCAGGCACCTACAGTGTACTTGTTACAGATGCCAAGGGTTGTACCACTACGGTGAGCAAGACGATAACTGCACCTGCTGTACTTACAGCAACTAATTTTTCTACGAACGCACTGTGCAATGGTTGTGCGAACGGTACTGCAAGTGTAACGCCTTCCGATGGCACTGCGCCATATACTTACCAGTGGAGCACAGGTGCTACAACATCCAGTGTAAGCGGCCTTGCCGCCGGTGCTTATACAGTGACCATAAAAGATGCTAATAACTGTACGCTTGTTGTTTCCTTTACCATCACTCAGCCTAATGCACTTGTAGCGAGCGCTACCAATACTAATGTAAGCTGCAATGGTGGCACTAATGGTACGATAGACCTGAGCGTGAGCGGTGGCACTACACCATACACCTACAACTGGGGTGGTGGTGTTACCACAGAGGACCGTAGCGGTCTGTCATCAGGCACTTACTCTGTTATAGTTACAGATGCCAATAGTTATACAACAACAGCTACGGTTACCATCACTCAGCCTGTGGTGCTTGCTGCTACAGCTACATCTACCGACGTAAGCTGCAATGGTGGTGCCAATGGTACTATAGATGCGAGCGTGAGCGGCGGTACTGCACCTTATACCTATAATTGGGGCGGTGGTGTTACTACAGAGGATCGCAGTGGCCTGGTAGCAGGTACATACTCTGTAGTAGTTACCGATGCCAAGGGTTGTACTGCTACAGTTAGCAAGACGATATCTCAGCCTGCAGCACTTACTGCTACAGCAACTACAGTAGATGTTAGCTGTAACGGTGGTGCCAACGGTACTATAGACCTGACGGTCAGTGGTGGTACCTCGCCTTATACTTATAATTGGGGTGGTGGTATAACTACACAGGACCGTACAGGCCTTTCAGCCGGTACTTACTCTGTAACAGTTACCGATGCCAAGGGTTGTACCGCAACACTGAGCAAGACGATAGGTCAACCTGCAGTACTTTCTGCCTCAGCGACCTTTACCAATGTAAGCTGCAATGGTGCTGCCAATGGTGCGATAGACCTGAGCGTGAGCGGTGGTACTACAGCCTATACATACAACTGGAGCAATGGTGCTACTACGCAGGACCTGAGCGGTCTGGTAGCTGGTATCTATTCTGTATTGGTTACAGATGCAAAGAACTGTACTACTACGGTTAGTAAGACGATAACTGCACCATCAGCTGTTACCGCTACTACATCATCTACGAACGCACTTTGCAATGGTTGTACCAATGGTACTGCCAGTGTGAGCGCAGGCGGTGGTACACCATCTTATACATACTTGTGGAGCACAGGTGCTACTACCTCAAGTGTGAGTGGCCTTGCCGCAGGCACCTATACTGTAACTGTTAAGGATGCCAACAACTGTCAGGTAGTAAAGACAGTTACCATCACTCAGCCTAATGCACTTGTAACAAGCGTTACCAATACTAATGTAAGCTGCAATGGTAGTGCCAATGGTACGATAGACCTGAGCGTGAGCGGTGGTACTGCACCTTATACCTATAACTGGGGTGGTGGTGTTACTACAGAGGACCGTAGCGGTCTGTCGGCTGGCACTTACTCTGTTATAGTTACAGATGCGAACAGCTATACAACAACAGCTACGGTTACCATCACCCAGCCTGTGGCGCTTGCAGCTACAGCTACATCTACCGACGTAAGCTGTAATGGTGGTGCCAATGGTACTATAGATGTGAGCGTAAGCGGCGGTACTGCACCTTATACCTATAACTGGGGTGGTGGTGTTACCACAGAGGACCGCAGTGGCCTGGTAGCAGGTACATACTCTGTACTGGTGACCGACAGCAAAGGTTGTACTGCTACAGTTAGCAAGACGATATCTCAGCCTGCAGTACTTACTGCTACAGCAACCACAGTAGATGTGAGCTGTAACGGTGGTTCTACTGGTTCTATAGACATGACGGTCAGTGGTGGTACTTCACCGTATACTTATAATTGGGGTGGTGGTGTTACTACAGCAGACCGTACAGGTCTTTCTGCCGGTACTTACTCTGTGACCGTTACCGATAACAAAGGTTGTATCGCAACACTGAGCAAGACGATAGGTCAGCCTGCAGTACTTACTGCTTCAGCGACCATAACGAACGTAAGCTGCAATGGCGGCGCTAATGGTACGATAGACCTGAGCGTTAGCGGTGGTACTACTGCATATACATATAGCTGGAGCAATGGTGCAACCACACAGGACCTGAGCGGTCTGGTAGCTGGTACCTACTCTGTATTGGTTACAGATGCAAAGAACTGTACTACTACGGTTAGTAAGACGATAACTGCATCATCGGCTGTTACCGCTACTACATCATCTACGAATGCACTGTGCAATGGTTGTACCAATGGTACTGCCAGTGTGAGCGCAGGTGGTGGTACACCATCTTATACATACTTGTGGAGCACAGGTGCTACTACCTCAAGTGTAAGTGGTCTGGCCGCAGGAACCTATACTGTAACTGTTAAAGATGCCAACAACTGCCAGGTAGTAAAGACAGTTACCATTACTCAGCCTAATGCACTTGTAACAAGCGTTACCAATACTAATGTAAGCTGCAATGGTGGTGCCAATGGTACGATAGATCTGAGCGTGAGCGGTGGTACTGCACCATACACATATGCATGGAGCAATGGTGCTTCCACACAGGACCTGAGCGGTCTTTCTGCAGGTACCTACTCTGTAGTGGTAACAGATGCACATGGTTACAGCATCAGCCGCAGTGTTACGGTTACAGAGCCTGCTACACTGGCAGCAAGCGCAATATCTGAGAACGTAAGGTGCAATGGTGAGGCGAACGGCTCGATAGACGTAACAGTTACAGGTGGTACTACAGCCTATACATACAACTGGAGCAATGGTGCGACCACCCAGGACGTGAGCGGTCTTGTAGCCGGTACATATTCTGTACTTGTAACAGATGCGAAAGGTTGTACAGCTACAGTTACAAAGACAATAACCCAGCCTGCGGTATTGGGTGCGACAGCATCATCTACGAATGCACTCTGCTATGGCTGCAACAATGGTACTGCCAGCGTTACAGCAACAGGCGGTACTACTCCATACACTTACCTGTGGAGCAATGGCGCTACAACTGCGAACGTTACCGGTCTGACAGCAGGTACATACACTGTTACTGTTACGGACGCACATGGTTGCACTACTGTAGAGACAGTTACGCTGACGCAGCCCGAGGACTTTACAGCAAGCGTCACTAATACGAATGTTAACTGCAACGGTAGTAACAATGCCACTGCCGACCTGACGGTTACAGGCGGTACTGCACCATATACTTATGCATGGAGCAATGGTGCTTCCACACAGGACCTGAGCGGTCTGTCTGCCGGAACCTACTCTGTAGTGGTAACAGATGCACATGGTTATACCATTACGCGTAGCGCTACTGTTACCGAGCCTACTACATTGGTAGCAAGTGCAACATCTGAGAACGTAAGGTGCTATGGTGAGGCGAACGGCTCGATAGATGTAACAGTTACAGGTGGTACTACAGCCTATACATACAACTGGAGCAATGGTGCGACCACACAGGATATCACTGGCCTTGTTGCGGGTACATATTCTGTACTTGTTACAGATGCCAATGGTTGTACAGCTACGGTGAGCAAGACAATAACTCAGCCTGCGGTACTTGGTGCGACAGCATCATCTACCAATGCACTCTGCTATGGCTGCAACAATGGTACTGCCAGCGTTACAGCAACGGGTGGTACTACTCCATACACTTACCTGTGGAGCAATGGCGCTACAACTGCTAATGTTATCGGTCTGACAGCAGGTACATACACTGTTACTGTTACGGACGCACATGGTTGCACAACTGTTGAGATAGTTACGCTGACGCAGCCCGAGGAGTTCACAGCAAGCGTTACCAATACGAATGTGAACTGTAATGGTGGTAACAATGCTACTGCTGACCTGACAGTAAGCGGCGGTACTGCCCCTTATATCTATGCATGGAGCAATGGCGCAACATCACAAGACCTGAGCGGTCTGTCTGCCGGTACTTACTCTGTAGTAGTAACAGATGCCCATGGCTACAGCATCACCCGCAGCGTTACTGTTACTGAGCCTGCTACACTGGCAGCAAGCGCAATATCTGAGAACGTAAGGTGTTATGGTGAGGCGAACGGCTCGATAGATGTAACAGTTACAGGTGGTACTACTGCATATACATACAACTGGAGCAATGGTTCTACTACACAGGACCTGAGCGGCCTGGTAGCCGGTACATATAGTGTAGTGGTAACAGATGCCAATGGTTGTACAGCTACAGTTACAAAGACGATAACCCAGCCTGCGGTACTTGGTGCGACAGCATCATCTACCAATGCATTGTGCTATGGCTGCAACAACGGTACTGCCAGCGTTACAGCAACGGGTGGTGCTACTCCATACACTTACCTGTGGAGCAACGGTGCTACAACAGCTAATGTTACAGGTCTGACATCAGGTACATATACAGTTGCCGTTACGGATGCACATGGTTGCACAACTGTAGAAACAGTTACCCTGACGCAGCCCGAGGACTTTACAGCAAGCGTTACCAATACGAATGTGAACTGTAATGGTGGCAACAATGCTACTGCTGACCTGACAGTAAGCGGTGGTACTGCACCATATACTTATACATGGAGCAATGGTGCTACATCACAGGACCTTAGCGGTCTGTCTGCCGGTACTTACTCTGTAGTGATAACAGATGCCCATGGCTACAGCATCACCCGCAGCGTTACTGTTACTGAGCCTACTACATTGGTAGCAAGCGCAACATCTGAGAACGTAAGGTGTTATGGTGAGGCCAATGGTTCGATAGACCTGAGCGTGAGCGGTGGTACTACAGCCTATACATACAACTGGAGCAATGGTGCTACTACGCAGGACCTGAGCGGCTTGGTAGCCGGTACATATTCTGTGCTTGTTACAGATACTCATGGTTGTACAGCTACAGTTACAAAGACGATAACCCAGCCTGCGGTATTAGGTGCAACAGCATCATCTACCAATGCACTCTGCTATGGCTGCAACAATGGTACTGCCAGCGTTACAGCAACGGGCGGTACTACTTCATATACATACCTGTGGAGCAATGGTGCTACTACTGCGAACGTTACCGGTCTGACAGCAGGTACATACACTGTTACTGTTACGGACGCACATGGTTGCACAACTGTTGAGACAGTTACGCTGACGCAGCCCGAGGAGTTCACAGCAAGCGTTACCAATACGAATGTGAACTGCAACGGTGGCAACAATGCTACTGCCGACCTGACAGTATCAGGTGGCACTGCTCCTTATACATATGTATGGAGCAATGGCGCAACATCACAGGACCTGAGCGGTCTGGCCGCAGGTACTTACTCTGTAGTGGTAACAGATGCACATGGCTACAGCATCACCCGCAGCGTTACCGTTACTGAACCTGCTACACTGGCAGCAAGCGCGGTATCTGCTAATGTTACTTGTACGGGTGCAGCTAATGGCTCTATAGGTCTTACGGTAAGCGGCGGCACTGCTACTTACACATATAGTTGGAGCAACGGTGCAATAACACAAGACCTGAGTGGCCTTACACCAGGTACATACTCTGTACTGGTAACAGATGCCCACGGTTGTACAGCTACTACCAGCAAGACCATCACTCAGCCTGCGCCGATCGCAGAGTCTTGCACGGCTAACCAGGTAGGTTGCTATGGCGGTACTACAGGTGCGCTGAATATCACTGTAACAGGTGGTACTACTCCATATACTTATAACTGGAGCAACGGTGCTACTACAGAAGATGTATCGGGTCTGATGGCCGGTACCTACAGTGTGGCGATCGCCGATGCCAATGGTTGTACGCTCACTAAGTCGTACACGCTTACACAGCCTGCGGCCGTAGTTGTTACCAATGTGGTGAACAATGTGACCTGCAATGGTCTGAACAATGGTTCGGTAGATCTGACAGTGAGTGGCGGTACTGCTCCATATACTTATACATGGAATACCGGCGCTACCACGCAGGATATGACAGGTATGGCTCCCGGCACCTATACAGTGACCGTGAAGGATGCACACCTGTGCAAGGTAATACGCACATACAACATCACACAGCCTGCTGCTATATCGGTACTGGAAGCGAAGACCAATGTGTCGTGCAATGGTGGTAACAATGGTGCTATAAACATCACAGTAAGCGGCGGTACTACTCCTTACTCATTCGTATGGAGCAATGGTGCTACCACCGAAGACGTGACAGCTCTTACATCCGGTACATATAGTGTTACCGTTACAGATGCAAATGGTTGTGTGAAAACACGTTCTTATAGCATCACTCAGCCTGCGGTGCTTGCAGCGAGCGCTACTTCTACCAATGTTACATGTAACGGCGGCAGCAACGGGGCTATAGATGCGAACATAACAGGTGGCGTGACCCCTTACACATATAGTTGGAGCAATGGTGCTACTACAGAAGACCTGGCAGGCGCAACCGCAGGTACATATACACTTACTGCTACTGATGCGAACGGTTGCACAGCAACTATCGTTAAAACAATAACCGAGCCTGCACCTATGGCGCTCACCGGTACTACCAACCATGTAGTATGCGGTTGCCTGCACGGTATGGGCGAGATATACCTGACAGTAGCCGGTGGTACTGCTCCTTACACTTACCTGTGGAGCGATGGTACTACCAACCAGAACGATACCGGCCTGTGGACAGGTACCTACTCTGTAGTAGTTACCGACCTCAACGGTTGTACTGCAACAGGTTCTTACTCTGTAGTGAGCCCATGGTCAATGTCTGTATACAACGATGTGACCAATGTAAGCCGTCATGGTGCTAACAATGGCGCTATAGAGCTGGCAGTAACAGGCGGTATAGCTCCTTATACATTCGTATGGAGCAATGGCGCTACTTCGCAGAACCTAAGCGGCCTGGCTCCCGGTACATACTCTGTAGTCATCACAGACGCTAACGGCTGTACACGCGATGAGGTATTCACCATCACACAGCCTACACAAATGGTGGTGAATGGTGTGGTTGCAGATGCTACATGTCATGGCGATAACGGTTCTATCAATATATCTGTGGCTGGCGGTGCTGCTCCTTATACATTCAACTGGAGCAATGGTGTAACTACAGAAGACCTTACTGCAGGTGCAGGTACATATACCCTCACCGTGCAGGATGGTAATGGCTGTACAGATACAAGGGTGTACACCATCACTCAGCCTACGCCTATCGTACTCACAGGCACTACCAACCATGTGATATGCGGTTGCGCACACGGCATGGGCGAGATATACCTGGATGTAACAGGCGGTGTTGGCCCTTACACTTTCATGTGGAGCGACGGTACTACCAACCAGAACGATACCGGTCTTTGGACAGGTACATACTCGGTGATACTGTGGGACAACAACGGTTGCGAAGCTACTGCTGAGTATTCTGTTATAAGCCCCGAATCTATATCGGTATATTACGAGGCTACCAATGTAAGCTGCAATGGTGCCAGCAATGGTTCTATAGAACTGGCAGTGAGCGGTGGTATAGCTCCTTACAGCTATAGCTGGAACACAGGCGCTACCACATCATCTATCAGCGGCCTGTCGGCAGGCACATACTCTGTGTCTATCACCGATGCCAACGGTTGCACAAGGCCTGAGGTATTCACTATAGCAGAGCCTGCTGTGGTGTCTATAACAGGTAGCGTTACCAACGTACTTTGCAGCGAGGGCGCTACAGGTGGTATCAATATCACAGTGAGTGGTGGTACTGCTCCTTATACTTATAGCTGGAGCAATGGCGCTACTACAGAAGATGCAACAGGCCTGGGTGCAGGTACATACACTGTGACCGCTACCGATGCTAACGGCTGCAGCGCTGCACAGGTATACACCATCACTCACTTCGGTACTACTGTAGTGACCATAGGTGATGGCGCATCCAATGCATGCACAGGTACTACATCGGCCTACACTGCAACACCTGCAGGTGGCGTATGGAGCACCAGCAGCAGCGCGATAGCTACTGTGAATGCTACAGGTGTGGTAACACCGGTAGCAGCAGGAAATGTGATACTTACATACTCTGTTACGAACGCCTGCGGTACATTCTACGCTACCAAGGCCATAACAGTGAATGTGACACCATCTATACCTGCTATAATAGGTGGCGCAGCGGCGGTATGTACAGGTACGCTGGTGGGTCTTGCCAATACAGTAACAGGTGGTAGCTGGTCATCAAGCAACACGGCTGTAGCTACAGTAGGCAGCACAGGCACTGTGACCACGGTAGGTGCAGGTACTGCTACCATAACTTATACCAAGAGCAATGTATGCGGAACATCTTATGCTACACGCACAGTTACCGTACATGGCACACCATCGGCGGGTACTATATCTGGTCCTACCAATGTATGTGTGGGTGGTATAGTTCCGCTTACATCTACAGTGCCCGGTGGCAACTGGAGCAACGGCACACCGCTCATAGCCATAACCTGCCCATGTAACTCTGGCCAGGTAACGGGCATAGCTCCGGGTGTCGCTACACTGTCTTACTCGGTGAGCAATGCATGCGGCACTGCTCATGCTACTTATACAGTAACAGTTCGCCCTGTGCCTACTGTCACTACTTCTCTCATAGCTCCTGTAGTGGCAGGTCATGGTCCGGCATCAATGCCATTCACTACTACGGGTACGCCTAATACCTACAGCATAGTATGGAGTACAGGCGCTGCGGCTGCCGGGTTCACCAACATCAGCGGAGCTATCATCACTACATCGCCAATGTCCATAACTGTTCCGGCATCTGCAACAGAGGGTACTTATACCGGCGCTCTTACTGTGAGCAATGGCTATTGTACTTCTACGGCACAGAACATCAACATCACTGTGAACCAGTCGGTGAACATCTATACGTTCGCGGGTAATGGTACAGCAGGCTATAGCGGCAACGACAATGCTGCTACGATCGCCAAACTGGGCCACCCGTACAATGTAGCTGTAGATTGCAACGGCAATGCATACATAGCCGATTACGACAATGCAGTGATAAGGAAGGTAAGTCCTACAGGTGTGATAACCACAGTAGCAGGTAATGGTACCATAGGCTATAGCGGCGATGGTGGCCCTGCTACTGCTGCCAAGATATCGCATGCACAGGGTATCATCCTTGATGCTGCAGGCAACCTGTACTTTACCGACTACAACAACCATGCTGTACGCAAAGTGAGCACATCGGGCATCATAACCAGGGTGACGAACGTAGGTACAGGGTATACAGGTGATGGCGGTCCTGCTACTGCTGCCAGGGTGTCTTACCCATCGGGCCTCACACTGGATGGTTCAGGTAACCTTTACATAGCCGATGCCGGTAACTCTGTGGTGCGTAAAGTCACACCATCAGGTATCATCACTACAGTAGCGGGTACGGGTGTATCCGGCTATGCCGGCGACAATGGCCCTGCTACCAGCGCCAAACTGTTCAGCCCAATAGCAGTACATGCCGATGCTTCGGGTAACCTGTTGATATGCGATATGAACAACCAGGTAGTGCGTAAGGTAGATGCTTCAGGTACTATCACTACCATAGCGGGTAACGGTGTGGCAGGTTATATAGGTGACGGTGGTGTGGCCACAGCGGCCAAGCTGAACGGACCTAGCGGCGTGACCACCGACAACTCGGGCAATATATATTTCTCTGAAAGGGGCAACTCTGTGGTTCGTAAGGTGAACAGCGCAGGTATCATCAGTACCATAGCAGGTAATACAGTGCCAGGCTATAGCGGCGATGGCGGTCCGGCACTGCTGGCCAAACTGAGGCAGCCTACAAGTCTTGCCCGCGACTGCGCAGGACATATCTATATAGCCGATATGGCGAACAACGTGATAAGGATAATGGGCCAGTACAACAGGGTTCCGTTCTTCAGGAAGGGCGCTACACAGACCATAGACGTATGTACAGGCAGCACACCTATAGCTATAGATACCAACCTGGCCGTAACAGACTTCGATACTACGCAGACCGAGACATGGAGCGTAGTGAGCGGCCCTGCACATGGTACGCTGGTGGCCGGTCATACTACGGTATCTACCGGTAGCCTGCTTACTCCTTCGGGCCTCAGCTATACGCCGGCCTCGGGTTATGTGGGTGCTGATGCGTTCGTAGTAAAAGTAAATGATGGCACTGCCAACGCTATCACCACCATAAATGTAACAGTGAGCGTACCGCCGGTAGCCGGTGTGGTATCTGGCACTACGGCCCTATGCGGGACAGGTGGCACACAGTTCACCACTACAGGTACAGGTGGTGTGTGGAAGAGCTCTGATACTACTATAGCCAGGGTGAACGCCACAGGCTTTGTAGGAGGTGTGGGTTATGGCACAGCTACTATCTCTTATGTAGTAACGAATGCCTGCGGCACTGCTGTAGCTACAAAAACCGTGACCTACAATCCTGTGCCTACTGTAAGCACAGTAGTGGGCGCTGCCAAAGTATGCCGTGGATCGAGCGTGGTATTCTCTAACGCTACCCCTGGCGGCATATGGAGCAGCATGAACACTGCAAAAGCTACTGTGGATGCTGATGGCAGGGTATATGGTATAGATACCGGTATGGCTGCTATAAGGTATGCCGTTACCAACTCTTGCGGTACTGCCTTCGGTGTCAGGAACATAACAGTAGAGATACTGCCTGTGGTAGGTCCTATATCTGGCCCCACAAATGTATGTGCAGGCTCGGCTGTTACCTTCACCAATGCTACACCTGCCGGTGCATGGTACAGCAGCAATACCGCTGTAGCTACCGTAGGTATCGTATCGGGTGCGGTCACAGGTGTAAGTGTAGGTACTGCTGTCATCAGCTATGTACACAATACATCTTGCGGTGTTGTTACCACTACCAGGAGCATAATGGTAGATCCTACATCTGTTACCATACCTGCCATAGGCGGTGCAGAAACGGTATGCCCCGGTACTACTGCTACCCTCACCAACAGCATGACCGGCGGTACATGGAGTGCAGCATACAATACAGTACTTTCTATAGGCAGCGCTACCGGTATAGTTACCGGCCTGTCGGCAGGTACTGCGAATGTTACCTACACGCTCACACATGCATGCGGTACATCGTATGTGGTACGCACCATGACAGTGAACCCGATGCCGGTAGTTACACCTATCACAGGTACCATGAGCATCTGCGTAGGCTGGACGATAACCGCAGCTAATGCTACACCGGGCGGCGTATGGAGCAGCAGCAATACCGCACTTGCCACCGTGAACAGTGCAGGTTATATCACCGGCATAGCGGGTGGCATGCCTGTCATCTCTTACTCTGTAAGCAATATGTGCGGTACTGTATCGGCCACGGCAATAGTACCTGTAGGTACAACACCTCCTGTAGCGGCCATATCCGGCCCATCAGCTACATGTGTGGGCGCCGATGTGACCCTTACCAACAGCACTGTGGGCGGTACATGGAGCAGCGGTAATACCGCAGTGGCCAACGTGAGCAGCGCAGGTATAGTTACAGGTGTAGGCGCAGGTACTACTACCATCACATACTCGGTACACAATGGCTGTGGCTACTCTACTGCTACCAAGGCCGTTTCTATCAACCCGCTGCCTGTGGTATCTACCATCACCGGGCCTTCTAATGTATGCATAGGAGCCGATATAGACCTTGACAATGCTATACCCGGCGGCGTATGGACCAGCAGCAACCCTGCTGTAGCTACAGTAGGCAGCACAGGCATAGTAGTAGGTGTGACCACAGGTACTACCACTATCAGCTACTCCGTTACCAATGGTTGCGGTACAGCGGTAGCTACTAAGAATGTGAGCGTACAGGTGATGTTCGCATCGATATATACATCGCATGTGTCTTCTATAGGCGGTAATGACGGATGCGCACTGCTGACCGTAGTAGGTGGTGTGGCTCCTTATACATTCCTGTGGAGCAATGGCGCTACTACGCAGAACCTGAGCGGACTGTATGCAGGTGTATACTCTGTACTGGTAACAGATGCTAATGGCGATACTGCCTCTGCCACTGCAACAGTAACAGGTCTTGCTGCCCGTGGCACGAATGGCGGTAGCGACATCTCGGAAGGTGGTGTAGGTGCTATGTATGGCGCTCATCCGAATCCGTTCGTAACGTCATCTGTCATCAGGTTCAACCTGCCTGAGGGCAAGCATGCTACGATAGATGTGTTCAACGCAGCTACAGGCGCCAAGGTGGCCACTATCTTCAACGATGTGATAAACCCCGGCGAAGAGTATACTGCCACCATAGATGGTAACAATATACCTGCAGGCATGTATATCTACCGTATATCTACCGAGCTTACATCTTACCTGGGCAAGGTAGTACTGGTGAAGTAATGCACTTTGCAGAGATAGAATAAAAGGATGGGCGTTGCATTTGCAACGCCCATCCTTTTATTGGGTGAACCGGGTGAAAAAGCTCCCTTATCCTATTATCATAGACCGCATAGATATAGAGCTCATATCGAAGCGGTCGTTGAACCATGTTATCTTCTCGTTCTTCTGCTGCAGGCCCAGTATATAGAACAGGGGCAGCAGGTGGTCGTAGGTAGGATGGGCCATGGTGGCCGTATTGCCCAGTATCTTCTGGTAGTTGAGTACAGATGCGTGGTCGCCCTTTTCTATCCATTGCGTAAAACGCGTGTCGAACTCCTGCGCCCAGTCGTATACCTTCTTGCCGGTACCGCTCCAGTCTACCGCGCCCAGGTTGTGTACCAGGTTGCCGCTGCCTATTATCAGCACTCCTTTTTCGCGCAGCTTGCCCAGTTGTTTGCCTATCTCGTAGTGGTAGCTTGTGGGCTGGTCATAGTCGAGGCTTAGCTGGAACACCGGTATATCGGCCGCAGGGTACATAGGTAGCAGTACGCTCCATGTGCCGTGGTCCAGGCCCCAGCTATCATCGGTCTGTATATGGCTGTGCGTTACCAGTTTCTTTGCCATTTCTGCGAACTGCGGAGAGCCCGGGGCAGGATATTGCTGGTCGAAGAGCTGTTTCGGAAAACCGCCGAAGTCGTGTATGGTCTTCGGGTGGGTATTGCCCGTTACCCGTGTGCCCTTCGTTATCCAGTGTGCCGATACCGATAGTATGGCCTGCGGACGGGGCAGTTGCTTGCCCAGCGCCTGCCAGCTTTTGTGGTAGGCATTGTCTTCTATGGCGTTCATGGGGTTGCCATGGCCTATGAAGAGCACGGGCATCAGTGGCGATGGCGCCAGGGTCTCGCCCAGTTTCGTTAATGCTGATAATGTGGACATACCTGTGAGTTGTGCTATGGCCAGCAGGCCACCCGCTTTTAATAGTTCACGCCTTTGCATATCATGTATCTTTTAAGGGTGATGAAAAAGGCAATTACCATACAAAGATACATGTATATACATACATTTTTGATCTGGGGCAATTATAGTGCTATAAGGCACCGTTATAATGGCAGCTATCGCTACTTTTATAGCATGGCGAACGATACCGGCATACCCGCACACCTAGCACACCTGTCTAAAGATAAGAAACTTGCCCCTGTGTTGCGGGCTGTGGCAGAACCCTATATACTGAAAAAGCGAAAGAACGTGTGCCTGCGGCTGTGTGCATCCATCATGAGCCAGCAGCTATCTACAAAGGTGGCCGATGTGATATTCAGGCGCTTCCTGGAGCTATACGGTGGCAAGGAGCCTACACCGCAGCAGATAGCCGATACCCCGTTCGATACGCTGCGGGCCATAGGCCTATCCAATGCAAAGACCAGCTATGTACATAATGTAGCGCAGTACTTTATAGAGCATAAGATAACCGATGCGATGCTGAACAGGAAGAGCAATGAGGAGGTGATGGAGCTGCTACTGCCCATAAAGGGTGTAGGCCGGTGGACGGTAGAGATGCTGCTCATGTTCACCCTGGGCAGGGAAGATGTATTTGCACCCGACGACCTGGGCATACAGCAGGCTATGGCCCGTATATATGGTCTGGATATGACCGATAAGAAAGCTATGCGGGAGAACATGCTGCGCATATCTGCCAAATGGACACCATACCGTACGCAGGCCTGTTTCTACCTGTGGCGGTACAAGGATGAGAAAAAATGATGCCCCCCAGGTACATCGTCAGTCCAGTATATCGTTGGTACTGTCGGGTTTGTCGGCGAGTGGTCTGAAAATATATAGTTCGTTGTATTCTTTTCTTTCCGTCTTTCCTTTTCTTCTCCTTGTTTCCCTGGCAGTAAGCACAAAGGCTATGTCGTTCAGTATTTGCCCGGTGGTATATCCGATAGGGGAGCAACCGCCGTGTGCGGGCATCCAGTTCTCCATACTGATGGCCGTATCGTCTATGGCGAATAGCCCCCACTCGTAGACAACATCCTTTCTGCCGGGCTGGCTTAAGTAATGTTCCATGCTATCTTGTTTGGGGCTGCCGGGCATCATTATCACCCCATTCCTGTAAAGGACCAGTATGGTGCGCCGTATCACCCCTACATAGTCGGTATCGGGTTCGCCATAGTAGAAGCCATCTGTGCGCAATTGAGTGCCGGTATAGGGTGTTTTATGCATATGGTACTCCGCATCGTGGCAAAGCCCCAGTTTCTCGCAGGATGCAAGAACGACCAACAAGAGAATGAATAAAGGATATATCAGTTTCATAAGCTCCTTTGTGTCATAACGTAAGGAGCCTTGTATTATTGCCGGGATGGATGTTTACTCCTCGTCTGGGAATTTCTGTTCTGCATTCAGTGTCTCAGCCACTTTCATTGCCAGCTGTGTTCTTTCCTCCACCCTGCGTACACGTTCCTTGGCTTCGTTTATGAGGCGTTGTAGTTCATCTTTACGCTCGCCATGCAGCTTTTCCAATGCCTGCGATGCCATACCCAGCGCTACGAACCTGACGGAGTCCAGATCGATGAAAATATCCTGCATAGTGGGTTCTATCAGCAGGGAGGGGTTTTTCTCCAGGCTATTGTTCCAATCGTCAATATGGTTATTGGCCGTGTCGGCAGCGGCTACCAGGTGTTTGCCTGCTTCGAAATATCTCTCCTCTTCACTTTTGCAGGAAAAGAACAGGATAGCGGATGCCAGTAATGCGATGATGTGTTTCATTGTAATGATGAATTAGAGACCGTGAAAATAGACAAATGTTCAAAAGGATGATGGACGACATATCCACAAATTCCCGGCTGCATTGTCTTGCTTTTAGCTTTTCATGCATATTTCTTTCATGCTACGCGCGTAACTTTGCAATGTTCTTAAAATGCAACTGAAGGACCATTACAAGACGCTGGGAGTAAGACCATCTGCCGTGCAGGCCGAAATAAAAAAGGCCTACAGGGAGCTTGCCGTGCGCTATCACCCTGATAAGAACCCCGGTAATGAGTTCTGCGAGGCACAATTCAAAGAGGTGGCCGAGGCATATGGCATACTGGCCGACAAGGACAGGCGCGCCAAATATGATGATGAACGCTGGCTGATGGGCATGGGCTCCAAGACATCTTACGAAGATGCTGTGACCCCTGAATGGCTAAGAAAGGTATGCATGGAGCTGAACAGCAGCCTGGCTACAATGGACACGCACCGCATGAGCCAGCGCGCCCTGCAGGCATATATAATGCTCATATTGTCCGACGCGCATATAGGCGTACTGCTGCGCGACGGCGATAAGGCTGTGAACGGCGCCATAGTATCGGAATTGCTGAAGGCCACCGAGCGGCTGGAGATAGGATACCTGGGCGAGGTATTGCATGGCCTGCGGCTCATTGCAGGTAGCGATGCCGGTATGAAGGGCATGATAGCTGCAAATGCCGCAGACCGCCAGCGACAAAACCGCAGGCAGCGCATGTTCCCCTATGTGGTCATTGCCGTCACCCTGGCATTATGCGTTTTCATGTACCTTTACGGAGGTATGAGCTGATCATACAGCAGCCATCATTTCTCATCATGTTCTACTCTTTCAAAGGTTTCATACCGGTGGTACATCCATCGTCCTTCGTGCATCCGCAGGCCGCCGTTACCGGCAATGTGATAATAGGCAGAGATGTGTACATAGGCCCCGGCGCAGCCATACGCGGCGACTGGGGCGGTATAGTGATAGAGGACGGCTGCAATGTGCAGGAGAACTGTACCATCCATATGTTCCCCGGCATCACCATCACCCTGCGCGAGGGGGCACATATAGGCCATGGGGCCATAGTGCATGGCGCTAACATAGGCCGCAATGTGCTGGTGGGTATGAACTCTGTACTGATGGATGAAGTAGAGGTGGGCGACGAGAGTATAATAGGCTCTATGGCCTTTGTGCCGGCCAAGACCATCATACCTGCGCGATCGCTGGTGGTGGGCAACCCCGCCAAAGTGATAAAGCAGGTGAGCGACGATATGCTGGCCTGGAAGACCATGGGCACCCGGCTATACCAGGCATTGCCTGCCGACTGCCACGATAGCCTCATTGCCTGCCAGCCACTGCACGAGGTGCCCGCCAACAGGCCTGCGCAGGAAACCCTCTACGCCACATGGGAGACCATAAAACAACAGAAGGGCTGACCGTATAAAAAAGAAAAAGACGTGTTGCAAAACACGTCTTGGAATGATATAATGTATGTCTGCTGTGAAAATTAGATAACCTTAACGTTCACTGCATTCAGACCTTTCTTACCATTTTGTACTTCGAAAGAAACCCTGTCCTTTTCGCGGATCTGGTCTTTCAGGCCCGATACGTGAACAAAGATGTCCTGGCCGCCGTTAGCAGGCGTAATGAAGCCAAATCCTTTGGTCTCATTGAAGAATTTTACTGTACCTTCTTGCATTGTGGAATGAATAAAAAATTAATAATGGAGCAAATCTACATTTTTTTTATAAAACAACAAGAAAACCGGGAATATTTCAAAAAGAAATGATCGTTCGTTGTTCTTAACATTTTTTGACCGGGCCACATGACGCATCATGCGGCCCGGTGTTTTTGTGTTATTTCTGTGTCACTATCCTGAATATGGCACGCTCTTCGCCTGCTGTAACGATCACCATATAGGTGCCTGCGGGCAGAGACGCATCCAGCGATATCTCTTCGCTTATGCTGCCGTTCCTTACCTGCGCTGCTGTGCTGTACACGGTCTGGCCCAGCATATTGGCCACATATACCGATACATTGCCTGTGCCGGCCAGCCTGCCGTTCACAGTAAAGGTGCCCTTGTTGGGGTTGGGGCTAACGGTGAACGAACTGCCGTTCTTCGTCACTTCCCATATGCCCGATGTTACAGATACAGTGAAGCCATTGCTAAGCGCTATAGGCGGCGTAACGCAGGCCATGCTGGTCGTCACTTTGCAGTGTACCACCTGGCCATTCACCAGTGAGCTGGTAACATATGTGGCCGATGTAGCGCCGGGTACCAGCACACCATCTATGAACCACTGGTACACAGGCGATGGGCCTGCATTGGGCGCTATGGCCGCAAATGTGATGGTCTCTCCGGGATGTATGGTAGTGGGGCTGGCGCTGATGTGTACCACATTGGTAGCAGGCGCCTGTACGGTCATTACCAGCGGTGCGCTGGTCACTACGGCTGCAGATGCGCATGCCGCGCTGCCCGTCATCTGGCACAGCACTACATCGCCATTGGCAGGGGTGGTACTGTAGCTGGGGCCTGTACCCACGCTTATGCCATTCACACGCCACAGGTAGGCCGGGGTAGGGCCGCCGTTCACAGGTACTGCATTGTAGGTCACAGAGCCGCCGGTACATATGGTATCGTTGGGGTCGGGCGCTATGCTGATACCGGGTGTTACGCTGGTAGCTACCGTCATGGTATCGGCATCCGATGCTGTGGATGGCGTAGCGCATGGCAGGCTGCTGGTGAGCACACAGGTCACTATATCGCCATTGGCAGGTGTGTATGCATATGTGGGCGATGATGTACCTACTGCAGTACTGTTCACATACCACTGGTAGGCAGGTGTGCTGCCACCGTTCACAGGGGTAGCGGTAAACGTGACCACGCCTACGGCAGAGCATATATTGGTGCCCGGTGTGGTGACCACGCTAACAGATGGTGTTACCGCTGTACCGCTCACCGATACCGTTACTGTAGTAGATGTGCCTGTGCATATACCCGCTGTGATGCGTACACGGTAGGTGCCCGCAGCGGTTGCTGTATAGGTGGCATTGGTCTCGCCTGTTATGTCCGTGCCGCCATCCTGCCACTGGTAGGTAAGGCCTGCAGTAGAGGGCGATGCAGTGAGTACCTGGCTGCCGCCTGTGCATATGGTGACCGTGCCCGATGGGCTCACAGTGGCCGCAGGTGTGCTGTTCACAGTAACTACTACCGACGAGGCAGAGGTACAGCCGCCACCCGTTACCGTGTAGCTGATGGTAGTAGTGCCCGCAGCTATACCGGTTACAGTGCCCGAAGTATTCACCGTGCCTACAGCAGTGCTGGTGCTGCTCCATACACCCGATGGCGTAGTATTGCCCAGTGCGGTAGTGCTGCCCACGCATGCCTGTGGTGTACCGGTGATGGGGTTCACGGCCACAGGTGCGTTCACGGTCACATTCACGGTAGCTACACCTGTGCCGCAGCCATTGGTAACGGTATAGGATATGGTAGTAGTACCTGCGCTGATGCCTGTAACTACGCCCGATGTATTTACCGTGCCTACGGCAGTATTGGTGCTGCTCCAAACGCCGCCCGGTGTGCTATTGCTCAGCGAGAGGGTGTTGCTCACACACACAGGTGCATTGCCGGTGATGGCGCCGGGTGCGGGTATGGCCAGTACGGTCACCACGGCAGTTACATTGCCTGTGCCTGCATGGTAGGTGATGGTGGTAGTGCCAGCTGTTATACCTGTTACTATACCGTTAGTGTTGTTCACTGTGCCTACGGCTGGGGTGCTGCTGCTCCATGTGCCGCCGGGTGTGGCATCATCCAGGTCGGTAGTGGCGCCTATACATACGGTGAAGGTACCTGTGATGGCCGCTGTAGTAGGGCCTGGGTTCACCGTGAAGTTGGAAGAGTTGATGTTGAAGAACACATTGCCCGATCCTTTCACCTTTATACGCGCCTGTGTAGTGGTGGTGGCAGGGTTGGCTATGCTCACGCTGGCCGTTCCCGTATTGGGGAAGGTGCCTATGGTGTATGGCCATGTGTTGCCACCGTCGGTAGACATGTATATGTCCACATTGGCTGCGCTCACGGGTGCAGCGTTGGTGCCTACCACATCCCAGGTTATGGTCTGTGTAGAGCCGCCGGTATAGGTAACTGCGGTGTTCTGGCTGGTAACGCGGAAGCCCCTGTAGCCATTGCCCGCGCCTGTAGCTATGGCATTGATGTGTATGGTGTCGTCAGGTATGCGGAAGCAGCCCAGGCCGCCTGCTATGTTGCGTATCACCGTTTTGAAGGTGAGGTAGCGGGCCGTATCCGGGGCTTTCTCGCCACTGTTCACCAGTACGCCGGAGAGTACGTTGGAGAGCGTGGGGAAGATACGCGTCTCGGTGTATGCCGGCTGGTAGCTGCGGAATATAGGGCCGTTGAAGAACGTCTGGTTGAAACGCTTCCCGAAGTCGCCCAGGTTCCACTGGAACCAGCCATACGTCATGGCCGTATCGGTACCAGAGCCTACAGCGGTGGGGCTCGTCAGCTCGAACGGTGTTTTGTAAGGTATATTGTAGGTAGCTATGAAGCCCGCTATAGTGGCAGGGGTATGGCTGGTAGTGGTGTTCACCGCGCAGGTGCTGCCACCGCCGGGGCCTGTCTGTGTCAGCTCGGCCTGTATACGTTCCAGGCTGCTGGCGCTGAAGTAGGGCGAGCTGTTGGACTGCACATTGTCAGGATTGCATATGCCGGCATAGTCCATGATGGTGACACCGCTGCCGGGCTCGTATGCCTGGCTTGCCGATGCATTGCCACCACATGCGCCATCAAGGTTGTTGTTGTAGGTATGGCCCGATCCGAACTGGTGGCCCAGCTCGTGGCATACATAGTCTATATCGAAGGCATCGCCTACGGGAGATGAAGTGCCCGTTACGCCCCTGGCCTTCTGGCCGTTGAGGCAGGGTACACCCACAGCAGCTATACCGCCACCGCCAGTAGTGAACACATGTCCCACATCATAGTTGGCCGAACCGATACGGGCATCACATACCGACTGGTTGGTGTCAAGGCATGAAGGACCGTCCGAATCCACAAGGTTAAAGGGATCGTTGCCATTACTGCTGCCTGTGGCAGTGGGCCATATCAGCAGGTTCTCATTGGTCACAAAGTTCAGCTGCACTGCTATCTCCCTGTTGTACACACCGTTCACGCGGTTCATAGAGGTGGTCATCTTGCTCAGGCAGGTAGGTATCGTAGCTGCAGCAGGGGCTGCCTGGCAGTAGAAGTGGTCTGCGCTGAGGGCCAGGCGGTAGGTGCGCAGTGTAGCGCCATTGGTGGTAAGGGCCGCCATGCCATGGTCGCCTGTGGTGAGTGGCGTAGATCCATCGGTATTGTGCAGGTCTACAGGCATGCCGTGCAAATGCAGGTCCTTCAGGTCGGTACCGGGCAGCGCGGGCGCTGTCTTTTGCGGCATCAGCTCGCCGCCGGGCTGTGGCTCGTTCATAGAGCCATGTACGCCACATACCATGCGCTGCGAATACGGTCTTTCCTCATTGCTCTTGTAGTGAACGATATAGTATTCATTGGTATAGCCGTCGTATGGGTCTATGAAGGCCACATCACGATCGTCGAATATGGCAGAGTGGAAGCCGAAGAGCGTAAAGTCGAACTTGGCGGTAACGCGTTTGTCGTTCACTGCCTCGCCGGTGAACGTCTTGATGTCCGGGTACAAGGCCGACATGTGCTCGTCCATCATTGGCGTTTCCCAAACCCTGAAGTCGCGGCGCGTACCATCGGGCATGGGTATGCTGATGATGGACGCATTGGCATAGCTCGATGACACCGCCCAGAACTGGGTGCGGAGCGCAGAGACGTTGAGCCTGTACAGGTCGAACTTAGTAGCGTTCGACAGGGCGCGGCGCGGCGGGGCCTGCGAAAGGGGTATGCGGGTCCATACGTCGTTGCTTACGGTGCCTGCCTGCTGCGCTGGTGCGCCGGTGGGCCTTCCGGGTAGCTTTTGTGCCAGTATGTCTCCGCTATGCATGCAGGAAAGCAATGCGATACATGTAAACAGTTTTTTCATGTTGCGTTACGCTTTTGTAAAGAAGTGCTGAAATTAAAAAAATATGCTGATAAAACCATACATAAGTGTGCGTGAAGCCGCTATCGATATTTATTCTGTTTATATCGATGTCATGGATGAATGTATAATTTTGCGCCGTTCATGATGGGAAAAAGGATGTTTCTTTTGCTGGCGATGCTGTACCTGGCCATAGGTACAGAGGCAGGTGCATATACATACCCGCAGCACAGCGAAAAGAATAGGAAGGAGACCCGTGCCGAGCGCCGGGAAAGGAAAAGGAAGGAAAAATATGCTACAGAGGCGCCCAATGGTGCTGCAAAGGCCGCTGCCGGGAATGACAACAAAGAAAAGCCCAAACAGCCCGGCCCCAAACGTAAGCAGGAACTGAGCTATCCCGAAACAAGGCTGAAAAAAAGATACCGCGTGAGCGTGGTAGTGCCGCTATACCTCGATGAGCTGGTGCGTGGAGAGTCGGTTACCTTCAAAGACAAGGTGCCCGATAAGGCTGCGGCGGGACTTGCCTTTTACCAGGGTGTAAAGCTGGCCGCCGATAGTCTGGAACGTGCTGGGGCGCAACTGGATGTATACATACACGATGCAGGCTCTTTCTCCGAATCGCCCGAAATGCTGATAAGCAACCGCAAGCTCGATTCTACCGACCTGGTAATAGGCGCCGTGGAGCAGCACGATATACCTGCACTGGCAACATATGCGCGCAAGAAGCGGATCAATTTCGTATCGGCACTCACCAACTACGACGGATGGGTGAAGGACAACCAGTACTTCACCATGCTGCAACCCTCGGTGAAGAGCCATTGCGAGTTCATAATAGACGAGCTGTCGCGCAGGTATGCCGGGCAAACGGTGCCCCTGCTGTACCGCACCTCTTCGCTGGCCGATGACAATGCCGCGCTCTATATGCTGAACGACCTGTATAGCGATGTCACCTTTCACAAGCTGCAATGCAATACGCTACCTACCCGCGAGACACTGGCAGGCATACTGGACAGCACCCGCCCCAATATACTGGCCGTGAGCATCCTCGATGCCACATTCGCCGATAGTATACTGGCATCGCTGGCGCGGTACTATCCGGGTGTACACTTCGAGGTGTGGGGTATGCCTACCTGGAACGGTATACCATCGCTGCGCAAACAGAACGCCTATAAGAACATCACTGTGCGTGTTACTTACCCGTTCAATTTTGCCAAAGGCGACAGTACTTTACAGTTATCCATACAGCAGGCTTTCAGAAGGGATTTCGGCGGTGTACCATCCGAAATGGTGATGCGCGGCTACGAGACCATGCTGTGGTATGGTACACTGCTGCGCCGCTATGGCACCATTTTCAACAACGATTATACCGACCTGCGCGGCGCCCCCTTTACCGACATGAAGATAAAGCCCCGCTGGGACCGCAACGGCAGCCTGCTGTACCTGGAGAACAAGAACATATACCTGTCTACCTACCAGGGTGGCATATACAAGACCGAGTAGGCATACCGGGGCAGTTCTTTATAAAATCTTTATGTTCCGTCAGCGTTATTTTATGCGGCACTTATAGGCAAGCGCCTACCTTTGTGCCCGCAAACAATGACCCGGTGTTCCGGGTATAGCATGGTAAAGCTGTTCATCAATACTATCAGTCAGCAGAGGCAATGTCTCTATAGTATAGTTACTGTGGCGCTGGTATCATTGTTCTGTGCCTTTGTATCGCCCTACATAGGCTATCATGTAGTAGCTTTCATACTGCTGCTTACGGTATCTTTCATTGCCATGCTGTTCGATATAGTGCCGGTACTGCTCACCGCGCTGCTCAGTGCTGTGGTATGGGACTTCTTTTTCATTCCGCCCTATTTCACTTTTATCGTCAGCAGTGCCGAAGATGCTATTTTCCTCATGATGTACTTCGTGGTGGCGCTTACCAGCGCAGCGCTCACCTACAAGATACGGCAGGTGCAGAAAGTGGCACGGCAGAAGGAGGAGCGCATAAATACCATTCGCCTGTACAATACCCTGCTCAATTCGCTGTCGCATGAGCTGCGTACACCTATAGCCACCATCATAGCTGCTACCGATAACCTGCAGCACAGCAATGCACGCCTTACCGATACCCACCGCAGCGACCTGGTGAGCGAAATAGCCATAGCCTCTATGAAGCTGAACCAGCATGTAGAGAACCTGCTGAACATGTCGCGGCTGGAATCGGGGTTCATTCAGCTGAAGTATGACTGGTGCGACATGAGCGAGCTGCTATATGATACGGTAAGAAAGATAGAAGAGAACAAAGTAAGCCAGAAGATACTGGTGCAGGTAGCCGCAGATATGCCACTGGCGCGTACTGACAAAGGCATGCTGGAACAGGTACTGTACAACCTCCTGTCGAACGCTACCCTCTATACCCCTGCCAGCAGCACCATAAGCATAAGCGCAGCAGCAGTTGATAATGTGCTGGAGCTTGTGGTAGAGGACAATGGGCCCGGCTTCCCGCCACAGGAGATAGATATGGTGTTCGAAAAATTCTATAGGCTGCGCAATACGGCCACTGGCGGCACAGGGCTTGGCCTGTCCATAGTACGCGGGTTCGCAGAGGCCATGGATGGCACCGTAACTTTGCAGAACAGGGTAGAAGGTGGTGCCCGTTTTACCGTAAAGCTGCCTGCAGAGATGTCTTATCTAAAGAATCTGAAACATGAGTAAGGCAGCGATACTGGTGATAGATGATGAAGCGCAGATGCGGAAGCTGCTGGAGATAACCCTGGAGAGCAGTGGTTTCGGGGTGCTGCATGCCACAACGGGAAGAGAGGGCATAGTAGCCGCAGCAACGCATCCGCCGGATATGATACTGCTGGATATAGGATTGCCCGATGAGAGCGGGCACGAAGTGCTGAGGAAGCTGCGTGAGTGGTATACGCACCCTATAATGATGCTATCGGTGCAGAACAGTGAAGAGGATATAGTAAGGGCACTGGATAATGGTGCTAACGACTACCTGGTGAAGCCCTACCGTACTGGTGAGTTGCTGGCGCGCATACGCTCGCTGCTGCGCCGGTCGGGTACAGATGATGCCACACTTGTGGTCTCCGCAGGCGATATCACCATAGATCTTGCGGCCCGTACCGTGAAGAAGGGCGGAGCAACATTAAAACTCACAGCTACGGAATATACGCTGCTATCGCTGCTAGCACGGAATGCGGGGCGGGTGCTGACACACCAATACCTGCTGCGCGAGGTGTGGGGCAATAGTTATGTCAACGAATCGCAGTACCTGCGCGTGTTCATAGCGCAGCTAAGAAAGAAAATAGAGAAAGACCCCAACAGGCCCGCCATCATACTTACCGAATCGCGAATAGGGTACAGGTTCGCTGGCGCCGACCACATCTGACAGAACACTAAATAACTGACAACAATGAGACCGGATCAGAAAGACCCGGGCAAGGTGACCGTTGCCACCCTGCTCGTAGCCCTTGGCATTATCTATGGCGATATAGGTACCAGCCCGCTCTATGCCCTGCGGGCGGTAGTAGGCACACGCGCCGTTACCGAGCAGCTTGTATATGGTGGTGTGTCCTGCATATTCTGGACACTGGTGCTACAGACCACTGTAAAGTATGTATGGCTCACACTAAAGGCCGATAACCAGGGCGAGGGTGGCATCTTCTCGCTGTATGCGCTGGTGCGCCGATATGGCAAAAAAATGGTGATACCTACCATACTGGGTGCTACTACCCTGCTTGCCGATGGCATCATCACCCCGCCATTCTCTGTGGCTTCGGCGGTAGAGGGCCTCAACTCTGTGAAGGGGCTGGAGCACATCATCGTTCCCGGCAATTCGCTTACAGTGGGTATAGTTATAGCCATACTGTCGGGGCTTTTCCTGTTCCAGCGTTTCGGTACATCGGCAGTGGGGCGCACATTCGGGCCTGTGATGTTCGTATGGTTCGCCATGCTGCTGGTGATGGGCGTTGCCAATATGATGCACTATCCCGATGTGCTGAAAGCACTGAACCCCTATTATGCCTACGACCTGCTGGCACACTATCCGCATGGGTTCTGGTTGTTGGGCTCGGTGTTCCTGTGTACTACGGGCGCAGAGGCCCTCTACTCCGATCTGGGGCATTGCGGTATAAAGAATATCCGCGTTACATGGGCCTTTGTGAAGACAAGCCTTGTGGCCAACTATGCAGGGCAGGCCGCATGGATACTGCACCAGGGCAAAAGCACCATAGGCGATGCGAATCCTTTCTTCGATATGATGCCACACTGGTTCCTGCTGCCGGGTATCATCATAGCTACGGCGGCTACCATCATAGCTTCGCAGGCGCTCATAAGCGGTTCGTTCACGCTTATCAACGAAGGTATCAACCTCAACTTCTGGCCGCGCGTCACAGTACGGCAGCCTACCGATGTGAAGGGACAGATATACATACCCAGTGTGAATACGATACTATGGGCAGGCTGCCTGCTGATGATACTGTACTTCCGCAGCTCTATACATATGGAGGCCGCCTACGGTTTCTCCATCACTGTGGCTATGATGATGACGACCGTGCTGCTGTCGGTATACCTGTTATACAGGCGCAGGTGGCATCCGTTGGCGGTAGGTATCATAGTGCTGGTCTTTGCCAGTGTAGAGGTCTCTTTCTTCATTGCCAATGCCGCCAAGATAAAGGAACGGTGGATGTTCCTGTTCTTCGAGCTCTTCATCTTCATGGTGATGTATGTATGGTACCGGGCCCGGAAGATCAATAATGCACATGTAAAGTTCACCGACCTGGGCAAGCATATACCACTCATTACAGAGCTGAGCGAGGACGATGATATACCTCGGTTCTCTACCCACCTTGTATACCTCACCAAGGCCAATAGCCGCAACCAGGTAGAGGAGAAGATAGTCAGGTCAATATTCTCGAAAAAGCCTAAGCGTGCCGATGTGTACTGGTTCGTACATGTACACCGTACAGAAGAGCCCTACACCATGAGCTACGATGTATCGGAACTGGCCGATGATAAGGTGATAAAGGTGAACATCAATTTGGGTTTTCGCATACAGCCGAAGACAGAGCTCTACTTCAAAAAGATAGTAAAGGAGCTGGTAGCAAATAAGGAACTGAACCTGCACATAAGGCCCGATGGGTCTACCAGGTACAATAGCGAGCCCGATCTGAAGTTCGTGGTGATAGAGAAGTTCCTGTCGGTAGAGAACGAGCTGGCACTGAAAGATGGCCTGCTGCTGAATGCTTACTTCTTCCTGAAAGAGCTGGGCCAGAGCGATGAAAAGGCCTTTGGGCTGGACAAGAGCGACGTGGTGGTAGAACATGTGCCACTGGTGTACCAGCCGGCACAGAAAATAGAATTGCAACGACTCAAAAAATAGTGTACTAATTCAACTGATATCATGCAACGAACGAACAAGATAAGGACCGCATCATTGGTCATAATGATGCTCATATTTTCAGATACGGCAATGGCAGCCGGCGATACTACGATACAAAGGGTACCTTTCGAGGGTTATGAACTTACATGGTTAAACGGGCAGAACCGGCAGACCGACCTGCCGCTGACACTGAAGGATAAGGATGGTGAGACCATACTGACGGGCGTGGCCTTTGTGGACGGCTACTACAACTATGATGTGAACAACCCCATAGACAATACACACACCATATCATCGTCCATAGGGCGCAACAATGAGTTCACGCTGAACATGGCCAGCGTGGGGCTGGAGACCGGCTACAAGAACATGATAGGACGCATATGGCTGCAGTATGGGCAGATGGCCTCTATAGTACAAGACCTTGATGGCACTGTAGGCCATGGTCGCAACACCGGCATCAGCAACCTGCGCAATATACGCGAGGCGGCAGCGGGCTACCATTTCAACAAGTGGTATGGCATAAATGCAGAGATGGGCATCTTTATGAGCTACATAGGGCTGGAAAGCTATGTACTGAACGAGAACTGGTGCTACCAGCGCAGTATGCCTTGCGATCTCACTCCTTTCTACTTCAGCGGCGCGCGGCTGCAGATGTTCCCCTCGCGCAAGCTGAAGCAGGAGATATGGGTGCTTAACGGCTGGCAGAGCTATAATAGCTGGAACCGCGCACCCGGCCTGGGCAGCTCTACCTACTGGCGGCCCGATACCGACCTGCAACTGGTGGCCAATTTCTACATAGCCGGGCAGGATACACGCAATATGCCCGGTGTACTTCGTTACCACCACGATCATAGCATAGTGAAGCGATATTACAAGAATGCAATGACAAAAGGTATATCGCAGGCGGCTTTCAGCATCAACGATCATTATGGCTTCCAGGCAGGCAATGGGGTAGAGGCCTCAAAGAACTATATGCTGGGCACATCTATTGCCAACCGCATATGGTTCCACAGGAACAAATATGCTCTCACCCTTCGTGGCGACTATGTAACGCATCCCGGGGCATACCTTGCGTTCGTGCCATCGCCTGTAGCGGCCAATGACTATAACGATGCCATTGCCGGCGGGCGCACACTGAACCTCTTCCAGGCCACTGCCACGATAGACGTGATGCCCAGCCAGTACATCACCCTTAGGCTAGAGTATGGTTACCGTTCTTCCAGCATACCTTACTTTGCCGGCGCGGGTGGCACCACATCGCCTGATGGCTGGCAGGATACATCTCCTATAGGCTGGCGGCCCGACCTGGTAAAGAATGAGAGCCGTGTGACGGCAGCCGTCTGTTTCAGGCTATAATACCTCTAGAATTTCACCCTTGCGAAGCAGAGCTGTTTCTTGTGGAAGCAGGGCACTATCAGAACCCGGCCCGATACCTGTTTGGCAGAGCGTGGCAGCCAGTCGGGATAATCGGTACCCTCTATGGACAGGCCTCGGGTATCGGTCTTGCCCTCAGGTGTAAGGGTAGACATCTGTATGCGCGAATGGTTGGAGTCGAAATCGTTGTACAGGAAGGCCAGCGTACCACCGGTGTTCAGTAGCGCGAAGGAAGAGAATACACCCTCATCCTCCTGCGAATATTGCTGCTTGGGAATGAAGGCGCTCCACTCACGCACACCGTTCTTGTCGTAGGCCAGCGCCATTATGTCGTTGAAGTGGTACTCGCGTACCGACGAGCTCATGGCAGGGCTGTAGAAAGAATAGTAGCCGAAGCTGGGCGCGAAAGAGCTGCGTGTAGTGATGTACTGCACTTCCGATACCAGCACGAAGCCGCCATCGTTCTTCACTATTAGCTGGCGTACCATGTAGTTGTCGAACGAGTAGCCGCGACGGTGCTCTCCGGCACTGGTCAGCAGTTCGTTATCGAAAGGTATGAAGCGGCGGGTGGTATAGGTGCCTGTAGCTATATCGTATGCGGCATAGATAAACCCTGCGAACCTGCCGTTCTTTGAAGTGGCATAGAAGCCGCCGAAGTATACCTTGTTGTTCACATTGTCTATACGGGTATAGCCGCCGGTGGCAAAGTACTCGCCCAGCTCCATCTCTTTGGCCGCAAAGCTGGTAGCGCCCGGCGCCAGGGCCAGTATCCAGTACTGGTCGGCATGGTCTTGTGCGCCGGTGGGCGTATAGGCCGCCATGTATACCGTGCCATCATTGGCCACATTCACCTCGCCATGTTCGGGCATGTTCTCGGTACGGAAGGTGGCCTTGCTCTGCTTCACTATATTGCCATTGTCGTCCAGCCATTTGCCCGAAAACTCTATTTCGCTCTTCTTGTCCGTGGCGCTGTATATCAGTATCATCTTCTTGTTCTCCGATACCGATGATGAGAAATAATTCTTAGTAGCGCCAAATATGCTGGTCTTGGTGCTGCCCAGCTCTATGGGTTTGCCCTTCATGAGGCCGTGTGCATCCAGCATGGCCACATACTGCACCACCTTATTGCTTTCCAATGCCTGGTATATGGCCATTATCTTATCGGGATAGGCCACGAAGCGCACCTGGTATATACGCTGGGGAAAGAAGTCCAGCATCACGGTGGCCACCTTGTTCATAGAGTCGTCATATGCGTCCAGCCTTGCGGCCTCTTCATCCTTCACATAGGTATACAGCAGCCCGCCTGACATGCCTACTATGGCATAGGAACTGTTGCGGTAGTCGAACTTGTCGTATCGGGAATAGGTGACATCCTGAGCGGCGGCCCGGATACTGAGTATCGTCGCCAGCAATATCATCAGCAATGATCTGCATCTGGCCATACTCAAACCTACATGAAAATGCGCATTTATCATTGTCATGGCCATGAAATTAACGAATAATAGGGTAGTACGGACCGGGACTAAGACAGGAACCGCTCCTGCAGCTCGGGGGTGGGTATCATGCATTCTTCCTTTCGGCCGAACCATTTGTACCTGTTGGCGGCTATGTGGTCATACACACGGTCGCGGATAAAGGGTGGCACCAGCATGAACACGAACAGCAATTGCCACAGCCCGCCCAGCAGTCTTAGGGTATGTAGCGCCGCTGCCGACCTTGTATAGTACCTGCCCCTGAAGTACAGCACTACGCTGCCTACCTTTGTGGCCGCTATATTGCCATGCTGCAGGGCCTCCTGCCCCGCGGCCGATGATAGTGTGGCAAACCGGAAAAGTTGTTTTTTGTCGTTTCTTATAACGAACTGTACCGAGCGCTCGCACAGGTTGCATACCCCGTCGAAGTACAGTACCGGCCGTGGTTTTATGGCTATCCTCACGGTTGGTGCATTGTGTCGGCTGGCGAGGGTTGTGCGGCCTGGGCTCTTAGCTCTCGGGCGCGGGCTATAGAGTCCAGCTTTACCTTTATCTCTATCTTCATCCTGTGTTCCAGCTCTTTGCGTGCGCGCAGCTCGGCCTCGTATACGCGCCCGGCGGTAATGGAATCTATGCGCTGCTGCACCTGCTGTGGGGTAAGGGTCTTCCGGGCCTCCTTATCGCAGGACGAAAGCAGTACTATGGCGGTGAGCAAAAGAAATAACGATCGGTACATGGTATCAGGGGGCAAAGGTATCGTATCGAACGTATGGGCGGCCTGCTATAGTATGTGAATTAACATTTTATAAGAGCAATAAGTTTACCGGCCGCACGGTTTTATATTAATAAAATGCGGAAATTTACATGGCAATGTCTCCTCTCCTTCGCCATATCATATGCCTTACGTTACTACTGCTACCAGCAGGTGTGTTCGCGCAGTTATCCGGCAACGATACCATACGGCTGGGGGCTATAGAGGAAAAAGGGGGCATTTACCCGCTTATTTTCCTGGATGAGGTAGAGACCCGTACCACCTACCTCAGCGAGGAGGACCGCGTGCGCCGCAACCGCTTGAGGCGCGATATATACATCACTTATCCCTATGCCATAGCCGCTGCGGCCATACTGAAAGATGTGAACCAGAACCTGGAGCGTATGGACAGCCGAAAGGACCGCAAGCGCTACCTGAAACAGATAGACCATAAGCTGGATGTGACCTTCAAAGACCCGCTGAAGAACCTGAGCGTGGACCAGGGCCATGTGCTCATAAAGCTCATAAACCGGCAAACGGGACAGAACTGCTACAGTATCATTCGCGAATTGAAGAACGGCTTTTCGGCCATGATATGGCAGTCGGTAGGGCTGGTGTTCAACAACAATCTGCGCCGCGAGTATGACCCCACCGGCAATGATAGCGAGATGGAGGCCATGGTACAGGTGCTGGAGGCATCCAGCAATTACCGCTACCAGCTATACATGCAGCAGGAGATAATGAAGAAGATACCGCCTACTGTGTCCAAATGACCGCTTAGTTATCTATAGCGGCCTGTTCGGGCTTCTTTACTGCCGTCCCCCTGCGCGACAGGAATATATAATATACAAGCAATACCAGCAGCCCTATACTGAAGAAGCCTACGGCCAGCGGCCTCAGGTCGTAGTTGTAGAACTCGCCTGTCATCCACGATGAGTTGGCCAGTATCCACATACATACCGCAATGTTGTGATATAATTCGGTGCGGTCGTGCCGCGACCGGGCCATGAGGTAGAAGGCCACACCTACGGTAGGCAATATCATCAGCATGCCGCCCGGCCGCCATACCAGGGCCCAGCAGGTATCTTTTATGAGCCAGAGCAGTATATGCAGGTTCTCTACCTTTCTGAGCGGGGCGGAGATATGTGGTGTATCCATGATGTGCGACATGGCCGTAATGAGCGATGACCCGGCAAAATTAGCAGAATAGATAATGAACATACAAGTCCGTATGTGCAGTGGTAGGGTGACTTTTCTATGGTGTATGATATTTTTTTTGTTTTCAGTTATCTCATGCAGTACATTTGCCGTCACATTCATTAACCACAAAATCGCTTTAAATGAAAAAGATCTTTACCTTATTCTCTACTCTATTCCTCGCTTCTGCTGCTTTTGCACAGATACCCAACGCCAGCTTTGAGACCTGGGTCACTGCCGGTACCGGCTCTTACCACGAAGCCACAGGCTGGGGCTCGGCCAATGCCACCATTGATGGCGTTATGCCCGGCACATATACCTGCGACAGCGGTATGAACAGCGCTCCCGATGGCGCAGCGTACATGAAGCTCACCACAAAGACCATAGCTACCATGACAGTGCCCGGTATAGCAGTTACCGGTACGCTCAATGTAGTGATATCCCCTATGTCATATACCGTTGCAGGTGGCTTCCCGTATACTACCCGTTCGGCCAACCTCACCGGCAAATGGCAGCACATGGGCAGCGGTGCCGACCACGGAAGGGTAGGCGTGTTCCTGTCTAAATGGAACGCTTCTCTGAACAAGCGCGATACTGTGGCCTGGGCCGACAGTACACTTACCGGCATGGCTATGAGCTGGAGCGACTTCACTATACCGCTGAAATATAAGTCGGCAAGCCTCACACCCGATACCGGCATGATAGTTTTCTCTTCAAGCGCCAGCACACCTGTAGCCGGCAGCTATCTCTATGCAGATAAGGTGGCCTTCACAGGTACAGTACCTACAGGCATCATTTCTATCAATACTCCTGATGCTGCTACTACCGTATTCCCCAACCCTGCATCGGGCAGCGCCACTGTGTACTATCACAGCGCATCCAGCAGGACGATAGCCGTGGCCCTTACCGATATGACAGGCAAGGTGATAAGGAACATGGAAGTGCGCACTATGGCCGGCGAGAACAGCATACCGCTGGATCTGAAAGGCCTGGCACAGGGCATGTACTTCGTACAGGTGATAGACGAAGGCAAAGTATCGCAGAGCAAGCTGCTGGTGAACTAATATCGGCCATTACACATATTTTTACAGGAGCGGGCGACCCCCGCTCCTGTGTTTTTATATATGAACTGGATACAACACCCCATAGTGCTGGATGGCAAAAGAGTATCGCTGGTACCGTTGGAGCGTACCCATTTTGCAGCGTTGCAGACGCTGAGCGCAGATAGCCGCATATGGGAGTTCATGTCTATGAACGGAGCAGATACCCTAAAGTTCAGGCAGTACCTGGAAAGCGCCGTGCTAAAGCGCCCCACAGGAGAGCAATATGCCTTTACCGTGATAGATAAGGCCACAGGTAGTATAATAGGCAGTACCATGCTCCACAACATATTTCCCGAATACAGGAAGCTGGAGATAGGGTATACCTGGTACGCCCCCCGCTACTGGCGCACGGGCTATAACAGGGAATGCAAGCTGCTGCTGCTTACTTATTGTTTCGAGGTGTTGCATACCATACGCGTACAGTTGGTGACCGATGAGAACAATTTGCGCAGCCGTACGGCCATAGCAGGTATAGGCGCAAAATTCGAGGGGATATTGCGCAACGAGCGTATCAGATCGAACGGGGCATACCGCAATACCGCTATGTATAGCATAATAGATACTGAGTGGCCCGGCGTAAAGGCCCTCCTAAGCGATCAGCTTAACGACTGAGCTTCAAAAATGACCATATACCGAAAGGACATTCATTGAAAGATGTAATTAATGATCGGTTAATTATATTAGTCGCATTGAATTATAAGATCTTATATCCTGCCTTTTTCTAACTTTTTTGGGTATTTTCACGCCTATAGGTTATTGTGACATAATATTTTACGTCTATTTGTATAAGCTATTTTTTACATTCAATTATTTTTGAAGGAGTTTGCGGACCCATTCTTTAGTAATTGATCACCCAAAACAAATTCGCATGAAAATTCTTTACAGGCCGCTTTATCTATTCATACTGATGTGTTCGTTGCTCTCTGTCGGGGCATCTGCGCAGACGGTCTACCTCAATACATTCACAGGTACAGGACCCGCGATAGCAGGAGGTACACCCGCTGCAGGCTTCACCAATTTCCTGAGCGGTACCCGTATGGGTATACAGATGGGAGGCAATTGTCCGTTCACTACCTTCGCGAGTTTCCCGGCGGCAACACCATATGACGCCAATACGCTTGTGGGCTGGGTGGCAGGCCCTACATCGCCCGGTGGCAATAACGGCTACGTTTATACCTCTGCACCTACTGCCGGGTATGCAGCGCCTTTCAATACTACGCTCTCATCCAATCCCGGGGTGGTGACATGGACCTTCAACATGTATACATCGGCCAATGCCAGCGGGTTCACCGGTAGCGACCATAACTCTGTAGTGGTGCTGGGCGCCACCAATGCCAATATAGCCACGGCAGGTAACGGATATGCGGTCTGTTTCAATCCCACAACGCCTAGGCAGATACAGCTGATACGTTATACAGGCGGCATACAGGGCACCCGTACCAATATAATAGCGTCGGCTGCACTTTTACCGAACGGTACGCGTTATGCCAGTGTGCGGGTGACGTACGATCCCAGTACCAATACATGGTCTCTGTATGTGCGCGACGATGCTACCGGCCCCTTCGGCGATCCTTCTGCGGGTGTGACAGCGCTGGGCGGTACCGCGGTTGATGCTACCTATACAGGTACCCCGCTCACCGCTTTCGGGTTCTATGCCAACCATCGTGGGCCGTCCATCTCGGTGACCTTCATCTTTACATGGACGGAAGTATATGAAGAGCATTCCTATTTCGATAATTACAGGGTAGCAATTACAGGTTGTGCGCTGCCGGCCATAGGCGGTACGCTTACAGTATGTGAGGGCGGTGGCACCACCACACTTACCAATACTACCACAGGTGGTACATGGAGCAGTACATCACCCAACGTTTCTATAGCTACCCCTTCATCGGGTGTCGTTACGGGTGTAACACCCGGTACGGCTACGGTAACATATACCGTGGGAACTTGTACCGTAGGCGCTACTGTGACCGTGAACCCGCGTCCATCCAATATATCGGGTGTAATGGCTGTGTGTACGGGCGCTTCCAACCCGCTTACAAGTGCGCCTGCAGGTGGTACATGGAGCAGCAACGCACCAGGTACAGCCTCGGTAGATGCCTCGGGCAACCTATCGGGCGTGGCACCCGGTACGGCCACTATCACCTATACATTGCCAACAGGCTGCTACAGCACAGCCGTAGCCACGGTGACAGCTACACCAACAGCTATTGGTGGCTCATTGTTCGCCTGTGTGGGTGCTACCACTACGCTTACCAGCACACCTGCAGGCGGCACATGGAGCAGTGTGAGCACGGGTGTAGGTACTATATCGGCATCGGGTGTGGTAACGGGTATCACTACCGGCACTACCACTATATCTTATGACATGGGCAGTGGCTGTTACAGAACGGCCACCGTGAGCATAAACCCCAACCCTACGCCTATAACAGGGCAGTTCACTATATGCCTGGGCTCTAGCGTGACACTGAACAGTACCCCGGCCGGTGGTTTCTGGACGGGCAGTAGCGGCACCGGAAGTGTAAGTGTAGGACCTCTTACAGGTGTTGTCACAGGCTCGGGTGTAGGTACGGCCAATGTTACCTATACAGCGGGCGGATGCTTTACGGTGCAAACGGTGACCGTAGTACCCACCCCGGCGCCAATAGTAGGCCCATCCAGCATATGCCTGGGATTTCCATCTACCACATTCACCAATATATCGGTGGGCGGCACATGGGGCAGTAGCGCGGGTACGGGTAGTATATCTATAGTTCCGGGCACAGGTGTGGCCACAGGTACAGCAACAGGTACAGCTACCATAAGCTATTCGCTGAGCGCCACCTGCCATAGCACTACTACCGTTACAGTATTGGCCCCGGCCCCGGCGCCTACCGGTACTATGACGGTATGTGTGGGTGCTACCACTACCCTGAACCATACCACGGGTGGCGGTACCTGGAGCTGTGCCTGCCCGGGTATAGCTACCGTAGCATTGGGTACAGGTGTAGTGAGTGGCGTGGGTAACGGTACTTGTATAGTTACATATACCTTGCCTACCGGCTGTATAGCTACGGCAGTGGTAACGGTGCACCCCACGCCGCCGGGTATCACAGGCATCACCAGCGTATGCGAGGGCTATACTACCGCACTGGGCAATGCTATGCCACTGGGTACATGGAGTAGTACGCCTACCTCTGTAGCTACCGTTGGCAGCTCTTCGGGTATCGTTACCGGTGGTACGGCAGGTACTGCTACTGTATCTTATATAATGGGTACAGGATGCTATAACACTACAACAGTGACGGTGAACGTAACGCCGCTCATCACTGCGCCTACCTTTACGGTATGCGTAGGGTCTACAATAACAATGAACGCAACACCCGCGCCCGGGGCATGGAACATAACGCCAACTACTGTGGCTACCATAGGAGGCAGCGGTATAGTGACAGCCCTAGCACCCGGTACTGCAATGGTATCTTATGTTGCTCCATCGGGATGTTTCGATACTGCTATAGTGACCGTGCTGGATACGCCAAGCCATATTTCGGGTAGCCTGGCGCTTTGTGTAGCGGGCTCTACCACGCTCACTGCCACACCTGTCGGTGGTACATGGCTAAGCGCTACACCTACGGTGGCCTCTACGCCACCGGTAGTGAATGGCCTTGCCGCGGGTACATCTAACATAACATATACTATCCCCAACGGTTGCCGCAGCACGGCCACCGTTACCGTGCATGCGTTGCCCGGTACCATAGGGGGTACACTTACTACCTGTGTAGGCCAGTGTACGGCCCTCTCCAACTCATCGGGAGGTGGTGCGTGGAGCAGCAGTAATACCGCTGTTGGCACCATCGATCCTGCCAGCGGGCTGTTCTGCGGCCTTACAGCAGGCACATCTACTATAGTATACTCGCTGGGTACGGGTTGCAGCACCTCTACGGTCGTAACAGTGAATCCCCTGCCTCTTTTACCAAGTGTAGTAGGTGGCGGCCCTGCCACTGTGTGCGAGGGCAGTACCATAACACTCTCATCTTCGGCATTGCCGGGTACATGGAGCAGCAGTTTCCCTTCTATAGGTACCGTGAACACTGTAGGTGTGGTAGGCGGCGTATCGGCCGGTACTACCAGCATCAGCTATACGCTGACCTCTACGGGTTGCTCCAACGCCCTGGTAGTGACCGTGAACGCGCTGCCTGCGGCCATAACAGGTGCTACAGCAGTATGTGTGGGCCAATGTACCACACTCACCAGCGCACCGGGTACCGGTAGCTGGAGCAGCAGCAATGCATCTGTAGGTTCCATAGGTTCTGCATCGGGTTCGTTCTGCGGTGTGTCATCGGGTACGGCCACTACAAGCTACATTCTGCCTACCGGCTGCTACCGTACTACGGTAATGCTGGTAAATCCGCTACCTACAAGTATATCACCGGCAGCGCCCGAGGTATGTGAACAAAGCACCCTTACGCTTACCGGTAACCCCACCGGCGGTACCTGGACAAGCACTTTGCCTGCAAATGGCACCATAGGTACAGGCTCGGGCATATTGGGCGGTATAGCAGCGGGTACCACTACCATCATATACACACTGCCCACCACCTGTACACTGGCCATTGCCGCTACGGTGAACCCGCTGCCATCTGCGATAGCAGGCACCTTCACGGTATGTGTGGGCGCTACTACTACGCTCACCAGCACACCCGGTACAGGCACATGGAGCAGCCCCAGCGGCAATGTGACCGTTGTACCCGGAACCGGTGAGGTGACAGGCGTAACGGCCGGTACGGCACTGATATCTTACACATTGCCTACAGGCTGCGCTATGACGGCGGTAATGACCGTGATGCCTTTGCCATCGGCCATATCGGGCACGGCAGAGGTTTGTATAGGTCTTACTACTACGCTCAATAGCACACCCGCAGGTACATGGAGCAGCTTCAATACCGCTGTAGCTACAGCGGCCGCAGGTGGCCTGGTGATGGGCGTAAGCGCTGATACCACCACCATAATGTATACACTGGCAACGGGTTGCCGCAGAGGTGTGGTAGTGACCGTGCATGCGCTGCCCACACCCATAACAGGAGCCGCCACTACATGCGTATCTTTCTCTACTACACTTAACAGTACACCCGCCGGTGGCACATGGACCAGCAGCCTGCCATCGGTAGGCTCTATAAGTGCCCCGGGTGTAGTAACAGGTGTGAGCGGTCCGCTGACCACTGTTATCAGCTACACACTGCCAACAGGCTGCCGTGCTACACAGGTGGTTACCGTATACTCACTGCCCGCCAACATAACAGGCGTAATGGAAGTGTGCCAGGGCCTTACCACATCATTGTTCTCTATAGGCACAGGTGGCGGCACATGGAGCAGCAGCAACCCTGCTATCGCTTCGGTGGGCTCTTCATCGGGCGTGGTAACGGGTGTGGACGGTACCGTGCTGCCCGCATCTACTGCTACCATTACTTATACACTCGGTTCGGGTTGTTATAAGACAACGACCGTAACAGTGCATCCGCTACCGGCAGATATAGCAGGCACTATGCAGGTGTGTGCAACATATGGCACCACATTGCTTACCAACAGTACAGGCGGAGGTACCTGGAGCAGCAGCAACACTGCCATAGGCACTGTGAGCACAGGTGGCCTGGTAGGTGGCGTGGCCGCAGGTACTACCAATATCACATACAGGCTCACTACCACGGGTTGCTATAAAGTGGCAACGGTGACAGTGAACACACTGCCTGCACACCATACAGGTACGCACGAAGTATGCGTGAACGAAACGATAACGCTCAATAACACGCCTCCCGGTGGTACATGGAACACTCCTTCCGGCAATGTTGCTGTTGGTGCCTCATCGGGTGTGGTGACGGGTGTTGCCGCAGGCTCTGCTGTTATCAGCTATGCAGCGCCTGTAACGGGTTGCGTCATTACCGATACTATTACCGTGAACCCATTGCCTGCTAACATAGGCGGTATACTAGAGGTGTGCGTGGGCGGAACCACTGCCCTGACCAACACTACAGGTGGCGGCTCGTGGAGCAGCAGCGCACCGCTGGTAGGTTCTATAAGCAGCCTGGGTGTAGTTAGCGGTATCAGTGCCGGTACTACCAATATCAGCTATACGCTGCTGAGCACAGGTTGCCGCATCACAGCTACGGCAACGGTACACCCGCTGCCGGTACCTATAATAGGCCCTGATGCGTTCTGTAACTTCACCACCGCTACCTATACCAGTACGCCGGGTGGTCACTGGTACAGTGCCGATCCTACTATACTCGCATTCGCCGATTCTGCCATTGGCAATGCGGATGGTCTCATAGATGATACTACCATCATCACTTACAGGCTCCCAACAGGATGTTCGGTATCGAAACAAGTATTCCTGATACTGGCGCCATACCCTATAACCGGGCCCGATGACGTATGCGTAGGCTCTGTCATAACCATGGCCAATGCCATAGGCGGTGGCGGATGGAGTAGCAGCGATAACTCAAAGGCCACTGTTGCACCGGTGACCTCTTCTACCGCCGATGTAACAGGCCATAGCGCTGGCTTCCCCGATATCACATATACACTTTCTACCGGCTGTTTCTCTGTGAAGCCTATAACAGTGAACCCACTGCCTGCAGGCATACTGGGTAACCTGCAGGTATGCGAAGGACTGACCACAAGCCTCACCAATGCTACGCCGGGTGGTACATGGAGCAGCAGCGATGTGCTGGTGGCCGATGTGGGCACTACAGGTATAGTAACGGGTATAGACGGCGGCCTCAGCGACAGCACAGCAGTGATAACCTATGCACTGGGCACTGGCTGTAATGCTAAGGTGACCGTTACCGTGCATCCGTTGCCAGCAGTAATAACAGGTACGCCAGAGGTATGCGAAGGGCTTACTACTACACTCTTCAGTGGTCCTGCGGGTGGTATATGGACATCCACAGACCTTGCGGTGGCTACTATAGGCTCAGGTACAGGTATAGTGACAGGCGTGTCGGGAACTATGCCCGGCGTGGGTGGTATAGGGCAAACGATAATAACCTACACACTGCCTACTTCTTGTATCCGTACGCAAAACTTTACCGTTAATCCGCTGCCTGCAGATATTACAGGTATATCGAACCTTTGCGTAGGCGATATGACCATACTGGGCAGCGCTACACCGGGTGTGACCTGGATAAGCAGCGATCCCACGATAGCTACAGTAGACCCCATAGGTGTTGTAACAGGTGTGTCGGCAGGTAGTGTCATCATCACCACCATGCTATCCACAGGCTGTATCAAAACATGGCCTATGACCATCAATGGCAATCCTGCCACTATAGGTGGCTCGCTCACGGTATGTGCCGGTTTTGCTACCAACCTTACCAGCTCGCCTGCCGGCGGTGTATGGAGCTCCGATCCCGCATCGAACCCATATGGCACTATCAATGCAGTGACAGGTGTAGTGAGCGCCATCACCGGTGGTCTTGTGCCTGTTACCTATACAATGGGCAGCGGTTGCCGCACTACGGCGGTAGTTACTGTTATCAATCTGCCACCGGCCATAGGCGGTCTGCCCAGGGTGTGCGAGGCAGGTGGTACCACCACGCTCACACACTCTATGTCGGGCGGTGTATGGAGCGTCAGCAACCCTGCGATAGCATCTGTCGATGCTGCGGGTATTGTTACCGGTCATGTGGCAGGTACTACCGTGGTCACATTTACAGTAGGTACAGGATGTTTCAATATACTGACCGTGACCGTTAACCCACTGCCGGCGCCTATCACCGGCACGGACAGCGTATGCGTACATTCATCGGTGACACTGATGAGCGCTACCCCGGGTGGTGTATGGGCCAGCGATTCTACACATAGGGCCTATGTGGTAGATGTGGCCGGCACCGGTGTAGTGACAGGCGTAAGCGCAGGCCTGGCACAGATAAGATATACAGTGGTAACGGGTGGTGTGGGCTGCTACCGTACAAAAATAGTACGCGTAGATCCGACACCGGAGCCTATAACCGGCAACCAGCATATATGCATGGGTAGCGCAGGCTATTTCACCAGTATATCTACAGGTGGTGTATGGAGCATCAGCAACCCGGCGGTGGCCACACTGGCACCTACCACTACCAATACGGTGATAGCAGTGCCCGTATCTCTTGGCTCTGCTACCATCACTTACGAATTCCCCGGTCATGGTTGCCGTGTTACACGCTCTGTTACCGTGCAGCCATTGCCTACGGTATATAATGTAACAGGTGGCGGCAGCTACTGCTCTGGCGGTACGGGTGTTCACATAGGGCTTAGTGGCTCTCAGCCGGGTGTAAGCTATGTGCTGTACCATGGCGCTACTGCAGTAGGTTATGTGTCGGGTACAGGCCTGCCGCTCGATTTCGGCCTGCTCACATCCGCAGGTACCTATACAGTACTGGCCACCAACATCACCAGTGGCTGCACCAAAGACATGGCAGGCAGCGCTACCGTGGTAATAGCGCCGCAGGAGACGCCATCGGTATCTATAGTGGCCTCGCCCACAGATAGCATTTGCCCCGGCGAAACAGTGACGCTGAACCCCACACCTGTGCATGGCGGCACCGCGCCTACCTTCCAGTGGAAGGTGAATGGCGTGAACGTAAGCACAGGGCTTTCGTACAGCTTTGTACCTGCCGATGGCGATGTAGTGACAGTAGTGATGACCAGCAACCATACCTGCCTGGCCGTAGCTACCGCAACGGGTAATAAGACCCTCACTGTACTGCCTATGGCACTGCCAGTGGCAGGCTTGACGGTAGACCCCAACGACAGCGTATGCCAGCATGCTATGGTCACCTTTACGGCTGCACCGGAGTATGGCGGTTCTGCCCCTGCATATGCATGGCGGGTGAATGGTATACCTGTGGGCACAGGGCCTACATACAGTTTCATGCCCGGCGATGGTAATGTGGTGAACTATACGCTCACCAGCAACTACCGCTGCAGGCTGGCCAACAGTGTAGTGAGCAGTGATGTGAAGATGTATGTGGAACCAATGGTGATACCTACGGTGGTGATACATGCCGATCCGGGTCTGAGTGTAATGACGGGCAAGCCTATAGCGCTGACGGCCGTAGCATTCAATGCAGGTGCATCGCCCACCTTCCAGTGGAAGGTGAACGGCTACCCTGTACCGGGTGCTACGAGCGACTCTTACACTGCTGTTTTCAACGACCGCGACTCTATAGCCTGCGAGGTCATCAGCGATGGCATCTGCAGCAACATAGGCACGTCAGATTGGGTGTTCGTTTCCATCACTACCTCTGTGAGGTCGCAGGCCGGTATACAGAGCGACATCAGGCTGATGCCTAACCCCAACAAGGGTACCTTCCAGGTGCGTGGCACATTGGCCGGTGGCGCTACCGAAGATGTGGTAGTGGACGTGACCGATATGCTGGGCCAGGTGGTGTATAAGGGTACATTGAGGGCCATACAGGGCAGGATAGACGCCCAGGTGATGCTGACCAATGCGCTTGCCAATGGTATGTACATCCTCACACTGCACACGCAGGAGGGCCAGGCATCCTTCCATTTCGTGATGGAGCAATAATGAGTTTTTTTACTATTCTATTAACACAAGAGCGGGGAATACCCCGCTCTTTTTGTGGATATGCATGGCCCGGCAGGCGTATCTTTGTGCCCAACAGATCCGTTTTGTTATGAAAGAATTCTTCAGGTCGTTCTTCGCTTCTTTGCTGGCCATCGTCGTATCGGGGGTGTTGTTCGTGGTGTTCATCGTATTTCTTGTGGTAGGCGCCATAAGGTCGGTGACGGACAATGAAAAAGAGCCGGTGAAAGGAGATGTACTGCTCATAGACCTTACCAAGAAGATACATGAGCAGGGCGAGACAGATCAGTTCGCCTCGTTCAGCGACGGACCTGCCTATAAGGCCGGTCTGTACGATATCACCTATGCACTGCAAGAGGCGGGTACCGACAACAGCATAAAAGGCGTATACCTGCGACTAGGGCCATCGGCCAATGGATGGGCGGCCCTGCAGGAGCTGCGCAATGCACTGAAGGATTTCAAGCGGTCGGGAAAATTCGTGTATGGATATGGAGAGAACATCACACAGGGAGCCTATTTCGTAGCCAGTGTATGCGATAGCGTTTTCCTGAATCCCTCAGGCAGTATCGATCTGAAAGGTATGTCCACATCGCTGGCGTTCTTCAAAGGCACACTAGACAAGCTGGAGCTGCAGCCCGAGATATACTATGCAGGCAAATTCAAAAGTGCTACCGAGCCCTTCCGTGCAGACCGTATGAGCGAGCCCAACAAGCTGCAGATAAGAACATTCCAGGATGGCATGTGGGACCAGTTCCTGCTGGCTGCTGCAGAGCATATGCGCACCGGCAAAGATACCATACACCAACTGGCCGTAGCGGGTGCCATACAGTTCCCGCAGGATGCAGAGAAGTATGGCATGGTAGATGGCCTGCGCTACCGCGACCAGGTAGAACGCCTGATAAGGAAGGAGACCGGCAAGAGCGAGAAAGACGATATAGAGTTCATTCCCATCAATGATTATTCGGGCCAGGTAAGAGAGACCGGCACTCATGGCACTAAGCCCGTGATAGGGATACTCTGTGCCGAGGGCGATATAGTAGATGGTGAGCAGAACAATACATGGGAGATAGCATCGGTGACCATGTGCAACGAGATAAGGAAACTGCGCCTGAACGATAACGTGAAAGCGGTAGTGCTGCGTGTGAATTCGCCCGGTGGCAGTGCACTGGCATCAGAGGTGATACTGCGCGAGCTGAGCCTGCTAAAGGCAAAGAAGCCGCTCATAGTATCTATGGGCAATTATGCGGCATCTGGCGGCTACTATATCGCCACTGCTGCCGATAGCATATTCGCACTGCCCAATACCATTACGGGTAGCATAGGCGTGTTCGGTATGTTGTTCAATATAGACAAGATGATGAACAACAAGCTGGGTGTCACTTTCGACGGGGTAAAGAACGCCCCCTATGCCGACTTCCCTACAGCTACACGTCCCCTCACCGCCGAAGAAGGGCAGCGCATGCAGCGTACTATAGATACTATATATGCGCAGTTCAAAGGCCATGTGGCAGCAGGCAGAAAACTATCGGGCGAGATGGTGGACTCTATAGCGCAGGGCCGCGTATGGACAGGAACAGATGCGCTGAGACTAGGCCTTGTAGACAGGCTGGGTGGCCTGGATATGGCGCTGGAGAGTGCCGCTGCACTGGCGAAGCTGGGCAACTATAAGGTGGTCACCTTCCCCGAGCCACAGGATAAGCTAAGCTCGCTTATGAAACGCCTGGGCAGCAATACCGAAACAAAGACGGCCATACGCGAGGCGCTGAAGGAAGAAGCTGCACCCGTATACGAATGGTACAGCAGGCTGAAGAGCCTGCAGCGCATGAACGGCAGGGCCATGATGGCATTGCCCTACACCATAGATATTGGCGAGTGACCGTTACAAAGACAACAGACCATATGCAAAAGAAAGAACCCATAATACTCATAACCAATGATGATGGCATAACCGCGCCCGGTATAAAGGCGCTGGTAGATGCTGTGCGCGGACTGGGCAGGATAGTGGTAGTAGCGCCCGATAGCCCGCAGTCGGGTATGGGGCATGCCATTACCATAGGTCATCCGCTGCGGCTGAACAAAGTAGATGTGTTCGATGGAATAGATGCATGGCAGTGCAGCGGCACACCCGCCGACTGTGTGAAGCTGGCGCGCGACAAGGTACTGCACGAAAAGCCCGACATATGCCTGAGCGGTATCAATCACGGGCCCAACCACTCTATCAATGTCATATACTCGGGTACCATGAGTGCGGCCATGGAGGCTGCCATAGAAGACATACCATCGGCAGGTATATCGCTTTTCAACTTCGATTTCGATGCCGATTTTTCTATAGCCGCGCAGGTGGCGCGCAATGTGGCCGAGCGCATGCTGACGCAACCGCTACCGCCGCATATATTGCTGAATGTGAATGTACCCAATGCCACGCAGGGCGACTTCAAAGGTGTGAAGATATGCCGCCAGGCATATGCACGCTGGCAGGAGCAGTTCGACCACAGGACAGATCCCCGCGGAAAGGACTACTACTGGATGGTAGGCAAATTCCTGAACCTGGATAAGGGTACCGGTACCGATGTAGAGGCGCTGAAAGATGGCTATGCCTCTATAGTGCCGGTGACCATAGACCTCACCGATGTAAAGACCAAAGAATGGCTGGAAGCCGAATGGAAGTTCTGACGATATCTTGTAACGTTAAAATATCTCATGCCTTACCGCTGTATGCCTATATTCGGTAATTTACGGCCTGTGAAGAACCTGATGAGCGTACGAAAGACCCTCTTTTTGCGATGCGTAGCGGCATTGTGCTGCATGTCGTTCGCCATGCCGGTATGGGCCAACAAAATATTCATACCCATGGATGCCGAGACCCAGACGGCCCACCTGAAGGCCTATGGCATAGCCTATGCGGCTCTGAAAGGTGGTATGCAGATAGACTGGCTGATAAACTACAAGGGTGGCAGCTTTGGTATGGACCAGGTAGAGGGGGTAGAGCGTATGTGCAAGCTGCGCGGTGTGGCCTACGAGATAAAGAGCGATGCCGAATACAGTGGTATACTGAACTCCATACTCGACCCCGACTTCAACGGGGATGTGATAAAGCTGGAGAAACCACCGCGTATAGCGGTATACACCCCGCCCAACAAGCTGCCTTGGGACGACGCCGTGACCCTTGTGCTCACCTATGCCGAGATACCCTTCGATAAGGTATATGACGATGAACTGCTGAAGGACGACCTGGCAAAATATGACTGGCTGCACCTGCACCACGAAGATTTTACGGGGCAGTATGGCAAGTTCTGGGCCAGCTTTCGCCAAGAGGCCTGGTACCAGACCGACCAGAAGACAGCAGAGGCCACAGCGGCACGCCATGGCTTCAAAAAGGTGTCGCAGTTGAAGCTGGCCGTGGCCAAGAAGATACGCGATTTCACGGCCGGTGGCGGCTACCTCTTTGCCATGTGCTCTGCTACAGACAGCTATGACATAGCCCTTGCGGCAGATGGGGTGGACATATGCGAATCGATGTTCGATGGCGACCCTGCCGACCAGCAGGCGCAGCAGAAACTGGATTTCAAGAAGTGCTTTGCTTTCAAGGATTTCAACCTCGTAATGAGCCCCATGCATTACGAGTACTCTACCATAGACAATACAGAGTTCCGCACGTCCATTCAGCCCAGCATAGACTATTTCAGCCTTTTTACTTTCTCGGCCAAGTTCGACCCCGTACCTGCTATGCTGTGTCAGAACCATACCACCACCATAAAGGGTTTTATGGGGCAGACCACTGCCTTCCGGAAAGATGTGCTGAAGTCGGGTGTGCTGGTGATGGGCGAATACAAACCTGCCAATGAGGCCCGTTATATACATGGCGAATACGGTAAGGGTACCTGGACCTTCTACGGCGGTCACGATCCCGAAGATTACCAGCACATGATACACGACCCTGTTACCGACCTGGACCTTCATCCTACATCGCCCGGTTACAGGCTCATACTGAACAATGTACTGTTTCCCGCTGCCCGCAAAAAGCCCCGCAAGACATGATTTTTGCCTTTATCCTCACTTCTCGGCTGTTTTATATATTAATGGCTCGTCATTAGCAAACGCATAACGAAATAATGAGTTTATTTTGCAGATATTTATATCACTAACTCATTCATTTTTCTCTTAAGTAGTTTGCCCGTATAATGAATAGCCAGATCGGATTGGGTATATTCGGTACGTTCGGAGAGCCATACGGCTTCCAGCAGGTGTTCTATTATGGGGCGCATTTCAAAGGCACGCTCGATCTTAATGATACTGCCATAGAGTTCTATCCCGGTTCAGAGCTTTTCTCTGTGCGGCGCGAGATAGTAGATGGCGTGCATTCCATTTGTATCTGTATCTATTCTTATGCCCGCGAGCTGAACACCGAGCGTTTCGGCACCTTCATAGGCTCGTGCATGGTATTGCAGGATGGCTTCACCGAGGCCGAGTATATCTATAAAGTACTCCACTCGCTGCATGAGGACCTCATTACCAACGAAGAGAATATAGAGAATGGTGTGATAAAGGTAGCGCAGGGCGCCGATGTGATCATACGCGAGCCGGCCGAGTTCGTGGCTGCGCAGGCCAACCTGATACCGCTGAACAAAACGCCCTTCTTCAGTTCGTTCGTAGATGAGGATAAGAAGTACCTGGTGATACCATCGCCACACTCCTTTGGCAATAAGGAGACGGAAGTGATGGAATTCCTGGACGAGGCGCTGAAACACTATAGCGATACCGGCACACTTTACTTCTCTTTCGACAGAAATGTGTATGAGTTCGTGCGCAATGCAGGCATCATAGCCACATTAGAGTGGGAAGATTTCAAAGGGCGCAAGACACAGATGCAACGCTCTACTGCCGTGCGTACCAAAAAGGGTATACAGAAGGCAATGACCATAGCCTTGCCCACAGAGCCATACGAGGCCGGGAACAATGCAGTGCAGGAGGTAAGGAACAATGAAGTGGCGGCCGCCTACGGCAGTGATGAGAAAGCGGTCGATGAGGATACCGATAGCTATACCGCGAACGATAATTATAATAACTATAGCAATACAGCAGACGATACAGAAGATGAGGCGGATAGTGACCCCGACAGGCCGTTCGACCTATGGGAAGACCCGAATACTGCATGGACCGATACGGAAGTAAGATATAGGGTAAAGGAGTACAATCGTCTTTTTGTATACACACACAAGCTGCTGGACCATATAAACGAACCCGAGCAAGGCAAGGGTAGGGGACGTAGAAGAGCGCTGGCAGCAGCATTGCTGTTGCTGCTGCTGGCCGGTGGTGGTGCGGCCGTGTATTTCCTGGGCCTGATACCGGGCACAGAGCAGCCTGTACGAACAGCGGCCGTAGAGTCGCCACGCAGTATAAGGCAGGGTATACCGGCCAGTGGCGATAGCATGGCCACGGGTGTGGCGACAGACACCGATGGTTCGGTCGCCAATGTATCTCCCGAAGAAAGATACACTATGCCCCGTGGTGGTGTAAGTGATGAAGAGATAGCAAGAGCGCTGGCCGATGCACCTGCCACGCCGCCATCTGTTATTACGGGAGCCAATGCTGTGAATAATGCACCCGCGCAGCAGCGAGTGGCTGGTGCTGTTACTGATAATGCACCTGCTACATCGGCCCTTGCAGGGGCACCTGCGGCACAGCAGGGCAATAAGCCTGTTATAGCGGCACAGGGTACACCTGCAGATGCAAAGAGTATTGCAGCCAATACTACAAATAGTACAGCGGCCAGGCCGGGCGCACCTGCTACCCCTGCAATGGGTGGTGATGCCGGTGACGACCCATCGAGGTCTATGCCGCAGATAAGTATGCCATCTATGCCGCGCTCCAATATACCTGCTGCGGCCTCATATGTGAGCAGGATAGGAAAGGAACCTCTGCCCGGAGCTAATACCAATACCGGTGTTGCGGCCGGTACAGATGCGTCTGGCAGGTCAACTCCATCTAATATATCGCGCCCTGCCACGGCAGAGACCATACGCCCCGGGGCTGCGAATGCAGGTACACCACCTGCCGGAGCGGGCATAACTACAAAGGCAGGTATCACCACGCAAATGCCTGCGGCTGTAGCGGCATCGCCTGCCTCAAAGACCGTGGCGGGAGTTGCCGTGCAGCCTAATAATGCTATAGTGCCGGGTAATAATTCTACCAATATACTGACACCAGGCAAGGTAGTGCCTGCCACTACTGCACCCGCACCGGTCACTGGTCTTGCAAAGGCCCAGATAGGTGCTACTGCACCGGCCACTGCATCGCCCTTCCCGGTCGGCAGAATGAACCAGCCCACCGGGCCGGCAACGGCTGCTGTGCCTGTAGCGGCAAGGGCTGTATCTACAGTGGCGCCTACACCGGCGGCGCTTACCAATGGTGCACGCACAGGTTCTATGACCCCAACACAACCTGCACCGCTTGCTGCATCCTCGTCACCTACAGGCGCCAGGTCTGTAGGTATGCCTACCGTGGCTGCTGCAGGGCCTGCAGGTGGCCAGCGTTCGGCTACATCCACATCTACTCTTGCCATATCGGGATCGGTGCCATCAGGGGTTTCATCGGGAGAGATCAACCGTGCGAATGCAGTAGTGATGCCTTCGCTGGGTATGGGTGGTCAGGACCCTATGAAGATGAAGACGCTCTATCCCCGCCCCAATGGGCAGTTGACACAGCGCGACATACCCATACTGAAGCAGAACGGTATAAAGAACAAGACCCTTACCGAGCTGACAAGGATAATAATGGAAAGTGCGCCCGAAGATGTGGGCCAGTACTACAAAGGCCAGGAACTACAGTATGCCGCCGCACTGCTGAACAGCAACAGGCAGGCGTTCCAGCGCTCGGGCAACGACTACATCTGCACTGCCGATTACCTTATCCTCCACATACCTGCCATCATCAAACCCAAAAGGCCGGTAACTTCTCCTAAGTAAAGTGATAAAAGGTAATAACAGATCTCATCGCATTATCGCATTCCTTTCACATTATCGCATTAGGCCTTACAGCTTGAAATCGGGATAATACTTTTTGGCTATCGCTTCGTATTGTGCGGCCTCGGCCATCCGGCCAAGGGCTTTGTAGGAGAGTGCTATATAGGGTATGTCCTTCACATTGTTCGGGTCTACCTGCAGCGACCTGGTGATGATGTCTATCGCGGCCTGGTATTGCTTCATCTGGTAGTAGCAATGCCCCAGGTTAGAGTAGGCGTTCACATAGCCGGGATTGGCCGCTACCACTTGTTTGAAGATATCTGCGGCCTGCTGTAGCTTGCCCGAATTGAGGTATACCGCGCCCAGGTTGTTGGCAGCGTTCACATCGGTCGGGTTCATTTCCATAGCCTTCCTGAAATATGGTTCGGCCTCGGCATACTTATTATTGAAGTAGTAGGCAAGGCCCAGTTGCATATAGGCATCAGCATAGTTGGGGTCTATGGCCAGGCTCTGGTTCAGCCATAGTATAGCAGAGTCGAACTGCTTGAGGACAGAGTAGCAGCTTGCCATGTTGCACATGGCCTGTACGAAGTCGCCCTTTATCTGTATGGCCAGCTTATAGTAGGGTATGGCCTCGGCCGGCCGGTTGGTACGCAGGTATACCGTACCCAGGTTGTTGGCCGCTATAGACTGGTATGCGCTCTGCGATATGGCTATCTTGAAGTTGACCTCTGCAGAGTCGTATCGCTGCAGGTTCAGGTAGGCGGTGCCCAGCTCGGTATAGGCATCGGTATAGCGGGGAAATATGGAAATGGCCTTGTGCAGGCGTTCTATCCCCTCGTTCAGTATCTCGCGGCGTTTGGCAGTATCTTTTTCCTGTGGCAGTACATTCTCTACCAGCTCATTGCCAATGTAGTAGTTCAGCCTGGCATTCTCGGGCGCCTTGGCAAGGTCGGTCTTGAACAGTGTAGGATTATCTTTCCACTCGGCATTGCGCGCAAAGGTGAGGTAAGAGAAGATAAGGCAAACGGGTATCAGTATACCCAATGCCAGCTTGTTCTTCACAAATGAGTCGTAGCTGATGTCGGCCTTCAGTATCCATTTTTCTATGGCCAGTGCTGCCAGCAGGCAGAAACCCGCCGATGCGAAGAACAGGAAACGCTCGCCCATGGCAGAACCCATAAGGAAAACGATATTGGAGAACAGCGCTATGGTAGCCATGTAGAAGAGTATGCCAAAGGCCCATGGGTCTTTCTTGTACTTGACGAGCCTGTACAGCCCTGCCACGCCTGCGGCCACATATATGACCACCGATAGTAGCACCCACACATTACCAAAGCCTACATAGGGCACACTATTGTAGCCATAGTCGTTGATGAGGGGATGGGGTATGAAGAGGAGCTTCACATACATACCCAGCGTGAAGAATGCAGTGGCCAGGCGCATAGCCATGCTGGGTGCGCCTACCAGGGCATTGTCTATGAACTCTACCGCGCTGGTGCTGGCGCCATAGTCGCTGAGGATATTGTGGCGAATAAGCAGGTACACGCCTGCCACTACCGCTGCACCTGCCGTCATAAAGATGGCCCTGCGCTTGTCGTTGTTTATGTAAAAGAAGAACACCAGCGGTATAATGCCCAGGAAGGTAATGACGGTCTCTTTGCTTAGGAAGGACAGGAAGAGCGAAATAAGGCCCAGCAGCAGCCACCATATCTTGCCCGTGCGCATATAGCTGACAAAAATGTTGAGCGAGAGGAAGGCGAACAGGAAACAGAATATCTCGTCCAGGCTTTTGATGTTGGCCACTACCTCGGTATGTATGGGGTGTACCGCAAATAGCAGTGCCGCTATGAAGGCCACTACTGTCTTGCCCTCCAGCAGCTTGTTGAGGAAGTGGAACAACAGTATCACACACACCGCGAAGAACAGGATATTGAAGAAGTGCGCGGCCGTGGCATTGAGGCCGAACATGCCTACCTCTGCAGCGAACATGACCAGCGATAGCGGGCGGTAGTTCTCATTCTTCAGGTAGCCAAAGCCCTTGAGCCTGGGCGTCTTCAGCAGTTCGGGTATGCCGTCAAAGCCCTGGTTCACAATGGTGTTCTTGGCATATACCATGGTGTCGTCCAGTACAAAGCCGTTCTGCAGGGTATTGAAATATATGACAAAGGTGAGTACACCCAGCAGCAGCGACAGCTTTAGTGTCAGCGACATTTTCCGTGCAGGCATTGCCTGCGCAGTGGGTTCGGTCTTGCGGGGTTGTTGAGGTGCAGGCGTGGGCTGTACAGGCTGCCTTTGCGGTTGTTGTTTTTTTGCCATATGGTGCTGCTTATAGCAGCCTTGAAAGTAGCATTTTTTTATGATCTGGCAGGTTTGTGCCGCCGCTGTCATGGTGTGTAGTATGCCGCCAACAGGCTACATTTGTACCCGTACAAAGTATCTACGAACCGTGATCATATGAACGATACCGATACGCTACGTCCACTGTTCGAGTGGCATATGGCAGAGCAGATATCTGTGGCGGCCATGCGCGATAACGAGCTTACTGAGGCCACGGCAGGCGGCAGGCAGATAGGCCTGTTGAGGCGGCATGGCAATGTATATGCCTTTGCTGCGAAATGCCCGCATGCAGGCGTACCCCTCTGCACCGGCTGGCTGGATGCACAGGGGCGCATCGTTTGCCCCGAGCACAAGTACCGCTTCGACCCCGTGAATGGCCGCAATACCAGTGGCGAGGGCTATAAATTATTTACCTATCCTGTACAGGTACGAGGCGATGAGGTATGGGTGGGCCTAATGCCACAATAGCAAATTCCAAGAACCCAATTCCAGATCTCAAAGTTCAAATTCCAAATTGCAAGCTTCATAACTCATAACTCATAACTCATAATTCATAATTCATACTTCATAATTCATAATTCATAATTAAGAAATGCGTCCCCCATATCTGAAAGAAGGTTCTGTTATCGGTATCACATGCCCGGCGGGCTATGTGTCTCATGAACGAATAGCCTATGCGGTGACCTTGCTGCAGCAGGGGGGCTTTCGCGTGGTAGTGGGCAAAACGGTAGGCAGCGAGCACTTCTACTTCTCGGGTACGGATGAGGAACGCCTTGCCGACCTGCAAAGCATGATGGACGATGCCGGTATAGATGCCATACTGATGGGGCGTGGTGGCTATGGTATGAGCCGTATCATAGATAGATTAGACCTGTCGGGCTTTGCAAGGAGACCCAAGTGGATATGCGGCTTCAGTGATATAACTGTGCTGCATGGCCATATACAGGCAAAGCTGGGTGTGCATACCATACACGGGCCCATGTGCGGGGCCTTTAACCCCGATACCGCACAGGCGCCGCATATACTATCGGTACTACATGCGCTCAGGGGCGAGGCAATGGTATACGATATGCCGCCATCACCGTTCAACCGGGTGGGGAGAACGCAGGCCATACTTACGGGTGGCAACCTGGCCATACTGGCACACCTCACTGGCTCGGCATCGGAGGTAGATACGAGGGGCAAGATCCTGTTCATAGAAGACATAGGCGAGCACCTGTACAATATAGACCGCCTGCTGCTGAACCTGAAACGTGCAGGCAAGCTAGATCATCTTGCCGGTTTGCTGATAGGCAGCTTCACCGATATGCAGGACACCACGCGCCCCTTCGGGCAGACCATAGAGCAGATAATAGCCGACAAAGTGGCGGAGTACGACTATCCCGTTTGTTTCAATTTTCCCGCAGGCCACCAGGATGTGAACTTCGCCTTTGTGCTGGGCGCCATGCACACGCTGGAGGTGACCACCCAGGGCAGTGTGCTGTCGCTGGTAAGGGATAATGTATAGCTATCATCTGATCTTGTACAGTCTGTATCCCGGTGCTATTTCCGTGCTATCTACGGGATGATCGTATTCGTTCAGGTATTGTTGGTAATAGTCCTCTACAATGTCATAGGCTATCAGCAGGTATTTCGCATTCATGCTGTCGAATATCCGCTTGTTCTCGGCCATAGGTAGCTGCCATGCATGTATGATGCATTTCCTGTCCGTATAGAGCGATACCAGGCGCGGGCGGGCGCATATTATCAGCTCATCATCCTTTACGTTCTGTCGCAGGTATGCAAATGCGTTGTGGTCGTTCTGTGCGGGTACATAATTCACAGGTGGCTCTGTGGTGCTGCGCAGATACTTGAGCCCTGCGAACAGGTATATGCCCGCAAAGGCCACGCCCACATACAACGGCCTAATGGTAGTGATGGTGGGTAGTACTGTGCGCAATGCCGTATAGCTGTAGAGGTACACAAGCGCTATGGCAGGAAGAAAGTACCGTGCATCGTGAATAGGATAGAACAGCATGAGCAGGCACATGAGCACGAAGAACACATCTGTGAACCTGATCTTTTTAGCTATGCTGATAAGAAGACCTGTGATGCACAGCACCAGCCCTGCACTTTCCATTATGGTCACAATAGCCGTGCGTATGCTGTTGTCGGTGTCGTAGTGGAAGAAGCTCTTTATGGCCTCCAGGAAGAAATTCACATTGTCGCGTACTACGGTCAGTGCGCCTTTTTGCAGTGCATCGCGGAATATGGCCGCATAGAATACCGATGTGGAATTGGGGGTATAGAAAATGGTCTTGTTCAAGATGAACAGGAGTGCATTGCTGCCCGCAATGGCAACCATGCCGGGGCTGGTAAGTATAGATCTTGTAGTGGCTGTCTTGCGATGCCTTATGGTGTCGTAGAAAAGATATATCACCTCTGCCAGCAGCAGCAGTACGGCCTGCGTACGGCAAAGTATGGCCATGGTAGCAAATAGCACCAGCAGTGTCATGCGTATGGAGTTCTGCTTTTCTGCCGCACGCACCACCATGTACAGCATTACAAAGAGCAGGCAGGTGGTATCGGCCACTATGGTCTGTTTCAGGCCCATCATCACACTGCCATACACTATCATCAGCGCCATACAGGTAGCGGGTATGACGCCCATGTATCTGCGGAAGAAGTAGAAGAAACACAGCAGCAGCATTGCCGCTACTACTGTATTAAAGTAGCAGAGCGGCAATATATCTATCCCGCACATCTTTACCACAGGTGCCAGTAGTAGCGGGTAGCCCGGCGGGTACTGCGGTGGGGAATAGTGTACGTTGTGCTTATTGAACACATTGTCCGATAAGTAATAGGGTTTGCCCTCAGCTATGTTCTTTGCTTCTTTTATATACAGCGCATAGTCGTCGCCACCGGCCGAGTGCGAGTTGTGCACATTGAGAAAGAACAGCGGCACCGACAATGCCAGCAGCAGCAAAATGAGCCAGATGTCTTTTTTCAGTGCCTGCATGTGTGCGGTAGTGGCCGTGTGCTAAAATAGGCTTTTTATCCCAGCTTGGGGGTAGCGGCTGGTGTGGCCTCATCGGGGCTGGTGAGCTCTTGCAGAAAGAGCAGCAGGAAGTACACATATACGAATACCCCGAACTGTACCTCCAGTACAGGCTCTATCATCAGTTGCACCAGCAGTATCAGCCATACTATGAAGAAGAAGAAGCTCTGCCTGTTGCGCCGCAGCTTGGTAAGCGGCCACAGCACCCATATAGCGAACAGCGCCATAGCGAACAGCCCGCAGCCCACCGCCACCGTCAGGAACTGGTTGTGCGGGAAGAGCCTGCTACGCTCGTCTATATTGGGGTAGCGCTCCATATACAGCTTGTCCATTTCGCCCTTTATATCGCCCGCGCCCACACCCGTCAGCGGGTGGGCCTTTATCAGGTCGGTAGCCAGTTGGTACGATACCAGCCTGCCTACATCGCCCAGGTTGTGGGTCTCATTGCCGTGCTTGTACATGAAAATAGTGAAACCTATATAGTTGGCACGCTCTTTCAGCGTGGGTATCATGCGTATGGCCAGCATACCCGCAAGGGGCATGGCTATCAATATGGCCAGTCCCAGTAGCTTCTTTTTGCCAAAGCATAGATAAATGGCCCATGCCACCACGAAGAGGTAGAACGATACCAGCCCGCTTTTGGCGGCCAGCACATGCAGGTACACTATCAGCAGCGATATGCATATGCCTACCACCCACCGTATATTGCGCCGCTGCAGGCGCGGCCACACATATATGCACCACGCTATGAAGAGGGCCGATGCTATACTGCTGCGTATATGATCTTTTTTGGGCAGGGTGGGCAGCATGTGCGACACCTTATATTCTTGTATATAATGCTGCGGATCGCTAAGGAAGATGGATATACTGTAACATGCCGCCACTATGAGCATGAGCGCCCCGCTCATAGTGAATACTTCCATTTGCCGCTGCGAAAAACGTGGCTGGTGTGCAAATGCCAGGGGCAGCAGCAGGAAGGGTAGTTTCACCTGCACATGGTCGTTCCATTCATGCAGGTCGTCGCTCCACAGGCCCGACAGGGCGTACATACCCACCCAGCTCAGGCCCAGCAGCCACCATTTCTGTTTGAGCCACAGCCGCGGCGGTACATCCCGTATGGCGTTCACCCCGAAGAGGAACATAGATACAGAGAGCGCAGCCCGCGATACCAGGAAACCGGCGAACATGCCCAGTATGCATATCATCGCCACCCGCGACTTGTCTAACATCTTATTGTTTAGAAAGTTACTTTTGCTCACAAGATAGAGATACTGGTATCAATTAGGAACGCAGAAAAGCAGATATTAGTGCGAAACGACATCAAAATACTGTACCAGCAGGTAAGGGAGGGTAATTTTAGGGCCATAGCCCGCGCCATCACTATAGTAGAGAACGAGCTGGATGGCCATGAGGACCTGCTGCTGCAGCTGGCAGAGAACCGCCATGCCCGCATAGTAGGCATAACGGGACCGCCCGGTGCAGGCAAAAGCACGCTGGTGAATGCCCTGCTCACGCATTGGCTAAAAGAGAATAAGAAGATAGCCGTGATAGCGGTAGACCCCTCATCCCCCTTCAACTACGGGGCGTTGCTGGGCGACCGCATACGCATGAGCGAATATTATACCCATCCCAATATCTTCATTCGTTCGCTGGCTACCCGTGGGGCGCTGGGTGGCCTCAATTCGCGCATCATAGAGATAACCGATGTGGTGAAGGAGGCTCCCTTCGATATAGTGCTGGTAGAGACCGTAGGAGTAGGGCAGAGCGAGGTGGAGATAGCCGGCCTGGCAGACTGTACCGTGGTGACACTGGTACCCGAGGCCGGTGACGAGGTGCAGACCCTGAAGGCGGGTATAATGGAGATAGCCAATATATTCGTGGTGAACAAGGCCGACAGGGATGGCGCCGAGGGCCTATACCGCAACCTGCGCATACTGGCGCACGAGCGGGCCAATGGTGGTGCAGAGACTCCCGTGGTAAAGACCATAGCCACCGAACAAAAGGGGCTGCAGGAACTGGCCGCAGAGATAACCGCCTACCTGGCGGCACAGAATGCCGTGCCGGAGAAAAGGGTACACCTGCTGGCAGAGAAGTGCTGGCAACTCGTTCAGGCACAGCGCATGAAGGGTATCAGTATGGCCGATATAAGGGAAGGTATAGCCGATGCCATCTCGCGTCCCGACTTCAACCTCTATGCCTTTACCCGTCGATACCTATAGAAAAATAAAACCCGTACACTACACGTTATACATACCAATGCCCGAAACAGTACCAACATATTTCCAGTACATATTGGCCATACTGTGTTCGTCCGCCATCAGCGTGTATGCGGTGCGCAAGATCATTTTCATAGCCCGTACCCGCAAGCTCTATGACATACCCGACAATATCCGCAAGATACATGGGGCACAGATACCCAGCCTGGGCGGTATAGGCATATTCATAGGTTACCTCACCACGGCCGCTTTCTTCATAGAGCGGGCATGGTTCGCTGTCGTAGCGGCCTCTGTCATTCTTTTCTTTACCGGCATCTATGACGATATCATGAACATGCGCCCGTCGAAGAAGCTGGTGGCGCAGCTGGCGGCATCGGCAGTGGCCATCATGCTGGCCGATGTGCGCATCACATCGCTGCATGGCATACTGGGTATATATGAGTTGTCATATCCTGTTAGTGTGGGCCTTACTGTTTTCTGCTGTACTTTCTTCATCAATGTGTTCAACTTTATGGATGGTATAGATGGCCTTGCCTGTACCCTGGCCATACTGTATACCGGCGTGCTGGGTATGCTCTTCGCATTCATGGGCAGCCGTTACCTGGCGGGTATATCCTTCAGTATCATGGGGGCTACGGCAGGGCTTTTCTGGTTCAACAGGCCTCCGGCCCGCATCTACATGGGCGATACAGGCTCTATGCTGCTGGGTTTCACCATTTTCATTCTCACGGTGTGCTGCATGTATATGGGTAGTACACCCGTTGTCAGCGCCACTCCGCTGCACATACATACCGATCTCGGTATGACCATGCTGCTGCTGGCCATGCTCTTGCTGCCGGTCTACGATGCAGTGCGCGTCTTCATCCTGCGTACGCTGCGGGGCATATCGCCCCTGCGTGCAGACAGGCTGCACCTGCATTACTACCTGCTGGATGCCGGTCTTTCTCACCGCGGCGCTGTAGGTGTGCTGGCAGGCACCAATGTGGCGGTGATGCTCTGCGCCTGGGCTCTCCAGGCGGTACACCCGCTGCTGTTGCTGCTGTGTATGCTGCTCATCATCACCCTTGTGGTATGGGTGGTATGGGCACTGCGCCAAAAGAAGATGCGCGCGGCATAGTTCCCTGTATTACATTTTTGTACACCCCTGTGCGGCTATATGGTATATGGTGCAACAATAGTATGTTTACACTATCATATACTTCTATGAAAAAGATATTCATAATAGCATCTCTTGCCATTGCATTGACGGGTAGCACGCACAGGGCCTATGGCTGGGGCGTATGGGGCCACAACCACATAAACAAGGGCGCTGTGATGGCACTGCCGCGCGAGATGGGCATGTTCTTTTACAACCATGCCGATTTCATAGTAGAAGGCTCTACTGTGCCCGATATCCGCAAATACACCATGGGCGATAAAAGTGAGGGCCCGCGCCACTGCATAAACCTGGAGAAGTATGGCTATGGCAAGGAAGCCCTGCCTGCCACGCTGGATGCCGCCATAGCCAGATATGGCAAGGACGAGGTGATGCAATACGGCATACTGCCCTGGCACATACAGGATATGATGAAGAAGCTCACAGAGGCCTTTCGCAATAAGCGCAAGACCGAGATACTCTTCCTGGCGGCAGAGCTGGGCCACTATATAGGCGATGCCCATATGCCCCTGCACACCACAGTAGAGCACGATGGGCAGACCACCGGCCAGCATGGTATACATGCCTTCTGGGAGGCGCAACTGCCGGAGATATTCGGCAGGAACTACAAGCTGTATACGGGCGATATAGTACACATAAAGAACATAGAAAAGGCCACATGGAACGTCATAGACAGCAGTCATGGACTTGTACCACGCCTGCTGGCATCGGAGCAGAAAATGAAGCTGGATAACCCGCAGGACAGGCAATATGTGATGGGTGCCGATGGCAACCCGCAGAAGAACAAGTATGGCCAACCCGTGCATACCTATGAGTATGCACATGTGTATCATGAATTGCTGGATGGTATGGTAGAGCGGCAGATGCGCAGCGCTATCCAGTTCACCGCCAGTTGCTGGTACACTGCATGGGTGAACGCCGGCAAGCCCGACCTGAGCACGCTGGACAATGAGTCGCTCACAGAGCACAACAAACCTGAGTATGAGGCCGATATGAAGGCATGGAAAATGGGCAAGGTGCGTGGCTGCAAGAGCGATAAGGAGTTTCCACCCATGGGGCCTGCACGTCGCTGATGGAAGAGGCGCAGGCTCGGTGTAAAAGCCTTAATTTTACACTACATTACCCCCGACATGAAAAGAATGATACCCATACTGCCACTGGCCCTGCTACTGGCATCGTGCAATGCAGGTTGGCACCAGGAGAATAAGGATGCCTTTTATGATGCATGCATGGACGATGCCCGCACATGGATAGACGACCCTGCCAAGGCAAAGACCTACTGCGAATGTGTGATGCTGAAGGTGATGGAAAAATACCCCAATGTGAACGATGCGCTGGACAATATAGAGCTGCTGAGCCGCGACCCCGAGATACAGGCCTGCCGCATACCTATTATGAAGTGAGCTATTGCCGCGGCGGCCATGCCTCGCGCACCTTTTTTGGCAGTTTGGCACGAATGAGGTCGTAGGCCGTACCTGCATAATGTTCCCATTCTTTAGGCTTCAGTGCAGTATAGCGCTCTATGTACACCCATTTGTTGCGCGCCATATAGGGCGCGGGTATTATACCGTCGCGCTCCGTAAGCACTTCAAAGTCCTCGTCCGATGTCTTCAGGCTCACACCCCCTCTTTCCGATGTGATGCAGAACATCTTCTCCCCTATCATGAAGCATATATGGTCTTCCCATTTCAGGCCTTCGGTAGCGCCGGGCATAGACATACAGAGTGTGCGTAGTTTGTCCAGGTTCATACAGTGATGTATCAGTTATTTGCAATAATAAAGATATGGCGCCATGCTTCATAGCTTTCGCAGCTCTACCCGGCGGTTAATGGCACGGCCTTCTTCGGTGTCATTGGGGTTCAGTGGTCTTGTTTCGCCATAGCCTATGCAGGTGAGCCTGTTTTTATCTATACCCCCAGCAGATAGGTAGGCGGCCACTGCCGTTGCCCTGTCTTGCGATAGCGTCATGTTCGCGGCATCGGGGCCTGCATTATCGGTATGGCCGCTTACCTGCAGCTTTATAGCCGGGTTCAGCTTTAGCCATTGTACCAGTGTATATAGGTACTCTGCGCTTATTGTTTGTATATCTGCCTTCCCCGTCTCGAAGAGTATATCGTGCGTTACGAAGGTATTGCCCGTGAGCAAGGTATCAAAGGTGTGTATGTCTACTAATTGGTCTGGTGGTACTGCATCGCTCTGCGCGAGGTGTACATGCCTGAGGCCTATCACCGACCGGCCACTGATGGTGAACGAGGAGGGAAAGTATCCATCGAAAACATAGGCGCCATTATTGGTAGAGAGGCTATCGTGGCCTATGCTCCACACATGTCTGCCATCCACGAAAATATTGATATACTGCTTCGATACCGATATGGCCAGGCAGTGCCATTGGTTTATATCATAGATATCTTGTTTGCTCTTGCGCACAGGGGTTATTATGTCTATACCCTTCGATAGTGCACCCTCCCATACTTGGTGTATCCAATAGTCGCTGGTGTATCCAATAGTCGTCTATACCTATTTTATGTTCGTACCCACGCTCATCGGGAAAGCTGATGATGAGCTGTGATGCTTTTGGCGAAACAAGCCACAGGTCGCATTCGAAGGTCACATATTGGGCGTTCGGTCTTGCATTCGTTATTACGGGGCGCATTGCGCCATCCCTGGCCATATACATATATACAGATGCATGGGAGCTGCCTTTGTCGGGAGCTCTATTGTACCCGGGGCTCTGCCATTTGGCTGCGGGTAGTGTGGTGCTGTAAAGCGAGAGGTCGTCGGCAAAAAGAGTATGCTCTGCAGGTACGAAAGTAGTAGTATAGCGCGGCCCGTGAGCTTGCGCCACACATGTGAGCGCGCTCATAACACACAATATTACCAATACCATCTTTTGCGGCATGGTACCGAAGATACGAAAATGCAGGCGCTACGCTATGCCCTGCGGGGGTAGTAGGTAATGTCGTTGTGCGTGCCATGCAGGTGCAATATGGCGCGTGCATTGTTCACATCTTCTTCGCTGCCGTGTACTATCAGCAGGAATTTGCCTGCCTCCAGCGCCTTGTGGTATTTCTGCTCGTTCTCGTCCTTCACGCCTATGGTGGTGAGGGCGGATGCTATGCCCCCGCCTATCAGGCCGAAGTCGAAACCGGCTATGGCGCCCACCAGTGCGCCTGCCCCATACAGGAAGCCCAGCCCCGGTATGGCAAAGATGCCCACGCCTGTAAGTATGCCCAGTGCGGTACCTATAGCGGTGCCGGTACCTACACCTGCCAGGTTTATGGGGTTACGCGGCACCAGGTGCATCTCTTCGTCCACTACTTCGGTCTCGGCCTTTCCCATGATGGTCAGCCGATCCAGCGGATAGTTCGAATCTTTTAGTTTTTGTACGGCAGCCACAGCCAGCTCGTGGTCGTTGTAGATGCCTATAGCAGTGTTCATACAGTAGAGTTTTAGAGTGGTATAGATAGAATGTCAGGAAGAGGTAAAGGGCAGAATATAGTTGCCAACGAATTTCCTGTCGGCATATTTCACATGGCGGCCATAGTCGCCCAGGCTTTTGCGTAGCGTATTCGCAAGGTCCTTGTCCAGTTTGCTTATTATCCGGTTTATGTGGTCTGCTTCCCGGGTCAGGCTTTCGCGTTTCTGCTCATCGAATGGTACATAGGTCGACAGCGCACTGTCGAAATTTTGCTGGAAGTGGCGGTCCACCTCGGCATAGTAGGGGTGCAGTACATCGGCGCTGGTAAATGTTTTCAGGTGTGCCTGCCGTACCACCTCTGCTTTCTCGTTCTCGCTCAGGTGGTCATCGCCGGCAGCTGCCAGTATAGATATCAGTACGGGCGCTTTCAGCAGCAGTGTCTTTTCATCTTCGGTCAGTCGTGTTAGCTGTTCATTCAGGTCTGTCATAGTGTGGTCGGTTTTAGTTCTCTAAAGTTCGGGAATATATAGTTAAGGTATTTTTAATGTTTTTTAGACATTAAAAATACCTTATAAAGTGCTTTTACGATCTGTGTCTTTATCTAAAGGCTATAGCAGTTATTATTTGCCTCTGTAATGGGCTCTGTTTGAAACGAGACCGGACATGGTAGTGTATACATATGAAGTAGAGTCGAACGAGTCAAATGCTCGTTTATATGATGAGCTACTTGGCAATGACATTTGCATGCTCATCGATTTGTGGTCGTATTGCAGTATAATACCAGAGGTGATGTATGTAATCCAGTTTTTCTATTTGGGAATTACCAAGAAATTGATATCCATTACGGTTTCTGCAAATTTATAACCGATCTCATCCACGAAGTTTACATAGTCTTGAAAAGTGGTGCCGAATTGCTCCTGAAATTCTTGTTCGAATTCGAAAATGATAGGCATTTTATTTTTCAGAATAGTACTTTTAGCTCCTTGCAAAGCAAGCCTTGCTTCAAAGTGAATGGCAAGGCTTTCGTATGTTTTTTTCAGCAGGAGATGGTCTTCAAGCTGGCAGGGAACGTGCATGAAGAGGCCATGGCGCTGCAGGGCGCACATCTGTTCGACCCTTCGGGCAAGGGGCGCGCCATGAAGGAGTGGGTGCAGGTGCCCTACGCACATGCGGCCCAATGGGAACGCTTTGCAAAGGCCGCCATGGAATATGTGGGTAAATAAGAAAAAGAGACCGGGCACAGGTCATTTCGCTCTCATGCGGTTGTTCTTGGGGTTGTGCTCCAGTTCGGCCAGGCCCAGGGCTTCCATAAGTGGTGGTATATACATACCGAACCTGCCGCGCAGCCCTTTCTTCAGTCCATACCAGCCGCCTACGGGGTTCTTCTCCCATCGCCCCCATGCTTCTACGGTGCCTTCTTTGGCAGGTTTTTGCTCATCGGCGCTACCTAGTTCCATCCAGTCGCCATGTTCTTTCAGCATGGTGTGCAGGTCGTTGATGCAGCGAGGGTCGTAGTGCAGTACTGTCTTGCCTACTGTGCATACCAGTACATTCTTCTCATCATCCTTGTATATGGTGTAGTCCGATGTGCCCGGCGGTGTCTGCAACTGCCAGGGGCTGTCTTTTGTTCCGTTTCCTTTTACCATGATGTGTAGGTCATTTCGATGGAGGTTACCAGATGCACCTTGCTTCTTGTGCTGCCCGGCGCTTTTTTATTGAAAGATAATGCATTTTTAATAATAGATCGTTCCTATACAAAAACCACTACTTTTGCACCGTCTTTCAAAAAAGCGTATGCGCAAATGGTGGTGGAAGATATTGTGTGGCCTGCTGGTGATATATACTATAGTCGCCGGGTTCCTTATGCCTGTGCCCCGGCTGGATATACTGAACGAGACCATCCGCAACCTCTACTTCCATGTACCCATGTGGTTCACCATGATAGCGCTATTCTCGGGCGCTTTCGGTTATTCTATCAAATACCTGCGTAGCGGCAGGCTGCAGGACGATATCTATGCGGCCCAGCTCACCAATGTAGGCATTCTCTTCAGCATACTGGGTATGCTCACCGGTATGGAGTGGGGAAAATATACCTGGGGCGCAGCCTGGAGCAACGACCCCAAGCAGCTGTGCACTGCCATGTGCATGCTCATATATTTTGCCTACAACATACTACGCAGCGGCATGCGCGACGAAGAGAAGCGTGCCCGCATCAGCGCGGTATACAATGTATTTGCATTTGCCATGATGTTCCCGCTCATATTCGTACTGCCGCGTATGGTCGATTCCCTGCATCCCGGCAATGGCGGCAACCCTGCCTTTGCCAAGTACGACCTGGACAGCGGTATGCGCCTGGTCTTCTGGCCTGCCAATGCCGGCTGGATACTGCTGGGCTGCTGGATAGCATCGGTAAGGATACGCATAGCACTATTGGATCACAAAAGGAATAGTATTTTTTAAAGCGACCACAATGACAAGGAAGATATTCGCCATTTTAGCCCTGTTGCTCGCCTCGGTACAGGGGGCTTTCGCCGAAACAGAGATGGCCGACAAGATGAGGGCCGAAGGGAAAATATACGTTGTTGTTGTTGTATTAGCTACTATATTTGCGGGGATCTTCTCATACCTCATATATCTCGACCGCAAGATCACGAGGTTAGAAAAGGAAAAACAATAAATAAATATTTCAAGATAGATTCATTTACACAAACAAAATCTTAAAAGACGTGGGAAACACAAATTACAGCTTTTTCCAGGGCGTTGAGCGCAACTTCGACAAGGCGGCGAAATTCACCCGCTTTGAACCAGGCATACTTCAGCAGATAAAAGTGTGCAACTCGGTATACAGTATGAAATTCCCTGTTCGCATCGGCGACAACATCGAGGTGATAGAAGCATATCGTGTACAGCACTCGCACCACAAGCTGCCATGCAAGGGCGGTATACGCTACAGCATGGATGTGAACCAGGACGAAGTGATGGCGCTTGCTGCCCTGATGACCTACAAATGCGCTATAGTGAACGTGCCTTTCGGCGGCGCTAAGGGAGGTATCAAGATCAACCCCAAGAACTACTCTGTTTTCGAACTGGAAAAAATAACACGCCGTTATGCGAGCGAGCTGGTGAAGAAGAACTTCATAGGCCCCGGCATAGACGTTCCCGCACCTGACTACGGTACAGGTGGCCGCGAAATGAGCTGGATAGTAGATACTTACGCCTCTCTGAAACCCGGCGAAGTAGATGCACTGGCATGTATCACCGGCAAGCCTGTGACACAGGGTGGTGTGCGTGGCCGTACCGAGGCTACCGGCCTGGGTGTATACTACGGTGTACGCGAGGTGTGCAACACTGCCGAAGATATGAAGAGGCTGGGCCTGCCTGTAGGCATAGAAGGCAAGAAGGTGATAGTACAGGGCCTGGGCAATGTGGGCTACCACGCTGCCAAGTTCTTCTACGATAATGGCGCTATAGTAGTAGGTCTGGCCGAATATGAGGGCGGTATCTACAACGAAAAAGGCCTGGATGTGTACAAAGTGGTAGAACACCGCAAGACCACAGGTTCTATACTCAACTTCCCCGGCGCTACCAATATGCCTAGCAGCGGCGCTACACTGGAGCAGCCTTGCGACATACTGATACCTGCAGCGCTTGAGAACGTGGTGAACGCCGAGAATGCTGCGCGTATACAGGCCAAGATAATAGGCGAGGGCGCTAACGGCCCGCTGACCCCCGAGGCCGATGAGATACTGAACAAAAAAGGTGCCATAGTGGTGCCTGATATGTACCTGAATGCAGGTGGTGTTACCGTATCATACTTCGAGTGGCTGAAGAACCTGAGCCATGTACGCTTTGGCCGTATGGACAAGCGTTTCAGCGAGAACCAGAACACATCTATACTGCAGGCCGTAGAAGGTCTTACAGGCAAAAGGGTAACTGACATAGAGCGCAAGCAACTGCTCCATGGCCCCGATGAAGTAGACCTGGTATACTCTGGCCTGGAAGACACTATGATAGGCTCTTACCATGAGATACGCGAGGCGCTTCTGAGCCTTGATAACTCTGTAGATATGCGTACAGCCGCCTTCACTGTGGCCATCAACAAAGTTGGTGTGTCTTACGAAGAGCTGGGTATCTTCCCATAATCGCACCAAAATATCAGATAGTTATAAGGGCTGCCATATGGCGGCCCTTATTCATTATGGTGGTAAGCGACCGTCCTATGGTAGCACACAGCGGATGTATGGGGGCAAAAAGGATGTAGATAGTATCTCCCTCTTCTTCGGAGAGGGGGCAGGGGAGAGGTACAGTCTATACACAAAAAGAACGCCCGGCACAAAGCCGGGCGTTTCGGTAGTCTTGTTAGTGCTTGAATTACTTCTCTACAGAGAACCTGATGGTCTTGCTGAGGCCATCGGTGCTCAGCTGCAGCATATATATACCGGGCGTCAGGTCGCTCAGGCCTACTGCTTTGGTGAAAGCGCCGTTCTGCACCTGTACCTGGTCGCGCAGTACCACCTGGCCTACGGCATTTACCACAGCTATAGAAAGCACGTTCACATCTGCACCGGCTATGCTGCCCTTCAGGGTGAAGGTGCCCGTGTTGGGGTTGGGGAATACCTCTATGCTGCTCAGTTCTGGTGCCACACCTGCAACTGCAGTGTTAGGATGCACTACCAGTACATTGCTTCTGCCTATTGCAGGCGTTACGCAAGACATGGTAGGTGTGATGGTGAGCGATATGGTATCGTATACCGTCACATTGTGCAGTGTATAGGTAGTATTGGTAGCGCCGGGTATATCGCTTCCGTTGCGCATCCACTGGTAGCCCGGTGCTATGCCCGCATTGTATACCGCCGATGTGAATACCACGCTGTCATGCGGGTTCACCGATACGCCGGGGTTGGCAAATATATATACCATCAGCTCGTTCGCTATCACATTCATCTTTATGGGGTTGCTTACGGCCACGGCAGGTGCAGGGCAGTCTGCATCGCTTGTCATCTCGCATGTGATGATATTGCCATCGGTGAGCGAGGACGATGCCCATGTGGTAGACAGTGCGCCTACTACAGGCATGCCGTTCACCTTCCACTGGAACAGGGGTGATACACCCGAATTGAACGGCATGGAAGAGAAATTCACCAGTGTGCCGCCGCATATAGTATCGTTGGGCGTTACCGATATGGTGATGCCCGTAGGTGTGTTAGGCGTCACGGTCACATTTATGGTAGTGGCCAGCGATACGCAGCCATCTACAGTATCTGTTACAGAGTATATACCTGCGTTGGCAGCGCTCAGCGGGCTTACTGTGGGGTTCTGCAGGGCAGAGGAGAAGCCCGCAGGGCCTGTCCATGCATAAGTGGCTGTGGTCACTATACCAGTATCGGCAAAGAGGTAGAGGGTGCCGCCATTACAGTTCACGGTGCTGGCCGCGGCTACCGGTGCGGGTGGTGTGGTGTTGTTCACCACTACGTTCACGGTGTTCACATTGGCAGGGCAGCCATTATGCGTGGTGGTAAGGGTGTATACGCCGGCATCGGTAAGGGTCATGCCCGGGCGGGTAGTGCTGGCCGTGGCTGCCGCGAAACCACCCGGGCCGCTCCACGAATAGCTGGAGATAGACCATGTGGCCGTACCGCTCAGCGCCAGTGTATTGCCTACGCATACGGGGCTGTTCGATGTAATGGTCACAGCGGGCAGTGCTGCCACAATAGCTATGTTCTTGAAGTTGTCGGGAGAGATGTATGCAGGTGCCGTGCCTGTTATGCGTATGCGGTAACCCGTACCTGCCGGTGTGCCCGCAGGTATGGTGCAGGTGATATTGCCCGATGTGGACGATACTGCCGTACCTATATTAACAGGGGCAGCAAAGCTGCCTGCAGCATTAGAAAGCTGTGCGGTGAAGGTATTGCCCGCCCTGAAGTTGATGTTCACAGCATAGGGCAGCGTCAGCGTACCGCCTGCGCATATCAGTGTATCTATATAAGGCTGGTTGATGAGGGCGAAAGTATCTATCCGGAACTTGGTAAGGAAGGCATCGTATGCGCCGCCGCCATAGGCCGTTTGTGCTGCGCCTGCAGTGGCTATGCCTGTGATGTTGGCCGTACGGCCTGCCATCAGTATATCGCCGCCGGTGCCGCATATTATGCCCAGTGCATGGTCGTTGACCGCATTGCCGAAATACGATCCCCATATCTTCTGGCCCAGCGTAGATGTATATTTTGCCGAGAACGCATCGAAGTTGCCGCCGATAGTGGTCTGTAGTGCGCCGGGAGTGGCTATGCCTGTAGTGCTAAGCGTACCGCCTGCAACTACCAAATGGCCCAGAGGATCAAGGCAAATGCTTTCTGCATAGTCCAGGTCGGGGCCGCCTATATAGGTGCTCCACCTGCGTACACCCGCAGTGGTGAACTGCGCTACAAAGCCATCCTGCGTACCGCCGCCATAGGTGGTCTGCTGTGCATTGGTGCTGGCTATGCCTGATGTGCTAGTGGTATAGCCCACAATGCCCAGGTCGCCGGTAGCGGTGCGGCATACCATCTGCACGCCCTGATCGGTACCGGGGCCGCCGAAGTAAGTACCCCATGAGCGGGTAGTACCTGTAGTGTTCAGCATACCTATAAAGGCGTCGTTGGCGCCGCTGAGTGCGGCCTGGTGTGCGCCCGCTGTGGCTATGTTGGTTATACTGGTGGTCTGGCCGGTAATGTATACGTTATTGGTAGCATCGCAGGCCACAGAGTAGCCCTCATCCACCCCGGTACCGCCATAGTAGGTAGAGAACATGATGGTACCCGTACCCGAAGGACCGTTGAACTTGGCCACAAAGGCATCGGCAGAGCCGCTGCGCGCCGCCTGGAACACACCAGCAGTGGCTATCAGCGTAGCGCTCTCGGTACGGCCGGTGATATATACGTTGTTCGCCGGGTCTAGCGTTATGCCATTTATGTAGTCGTTGCCGGGACCACCATAGTAGGTGCTCCACTGCCTGGCGCCATTGTTGTTTATCTTGAAGATAAAGCCGTCTATGAGACCGCTGTTGGCGCCACGGTAGGCGCCGCCTGTGGCAAGGCCCGCAGAGCCTGTGGTAGAGCCGCCTAGGTATATGGCCGCTGCTGTACCGTCTGTGGCCAGGCAGGTGCCACGGTCGTTGCCGGTACCACCAAAGTAGGTGGTGAACTGGCGTACGCCGTTCTGGTCGTACTTCGATATGAAGGCATCATAGTTGCCCCCGAATACAGTGCTGTATGGGGCATTGGGCATACCGATGGTAAAGCCCAGACCCGTAGATGCGGTATAACCGCCTATGTATACGTTATTGCCCGGGCTCACCTTTACGCAGGTGGCCACATCTTCATTGGCACCGCCAAAGTAGGTAGACCACTGTATCACAGGGTCTATCACCAGTGTACCATTGTGTTTGGCAGCATGGAAGCTCAGTACATTGCCATTCAGCCTGAAGTTGGCGGCTATGGCCTTGCCTGTGGCATGCTCATATGCTATGGGTCTTTTCTCCTGTATACGGCCCATGGGCGTAGCTGCAGCTATGCCGCCGTCGGCCGTCAGGCGCAGCGAGGTAGCGCCATCATATTTCAGCTTTATAAGGCTTGCATCTGCACCGGGGCGCACTACGAAGTCGTACTCTACATTATCGCCCTTTATATACAATACCCAATCTATACCGGGGTATACGTTCTGATAAGTGACCTTGCCGAAGGAGTGCGCGGTGATGCCGTTGGCGCCCGCAGTGTAGTATTGCTCGTAGTATTCTTTGGCATCGCTGGCCACTACTTTTGCATGAGGGTCGGTGCCTAGGAGTGTTACACCCATACGGTAGGTCTTGAACACTGGTATCTCGGCCTTAGGGTCTACCAGCTTCCTGAACTGGTAGTGCAGTTGACCATTGCCTATATAAAGGTTCATACCCGGAGTGGACATCTTATATTGAATGGCAGTAAGCGGTTTGCCGTTATTGTCTACAAGCTGGCCTTTGTTCTCTATGAAAGACAAGGGTTTTTGCAGGTCCTGGCCCGCTACCGGTACGGCATTCTTTGCCAGGGCAGACAAAGACAGGATACAGCCCATGGAAAGGGCCATGCATTTTGTACCACTCAAATACATATATAGGTATTTTTAGTTTAAAATATACAGACTGCAAAATAAGAAATATAATTGGCATTTTCTATCGATATGCCAAAAACCGCAAAAGGGCCGCAGAATGCAGCCGATGGTACAGTATAAAGGAGTAGGAAAGACTACTGCATGTTGCCGGAAAAGACCGTGGACGGAGCTTCGGGGACATGTTTCGTTCTGGTTCTGCACACATATACTGTTGTATATGCTACAAAGATGAGCCAGGGCATTATTTTCAAATAGCGGAGCGTAAGTAAGGGGATAACTTGGAATATATATAGCACAATAATTGTGCCAACTATCCCTTGAGCGGCGTGAGGATGGCAAAGCAGGCCGTATCGTAGAATACTCCCTCATAGAAATAGTTCTCGCGCTGGTAGCCCTCCTGTACAAAGCCGCAACGCTCCAGCACCCTCTGCGATGCCGTATTGCCCGGGTCTATATTGGCCTCTATGGTATGCAGCCCCATGGTGCCGAAGCCATAGTTCAACACGGCTGTCAGGGCCTCCTGCATCAGGCCACGGCCCTGGTACTGTGTCATTAGTGCATAACCCAGCTCGCCGCGGTAGTGCTCCTTCATAAGGCGCCATATGGCGGTGGTGCCTATCATCTTTGTTCTGTCCTCTCGCAGGCAAATACCCCACGATATGCAGTCGTTGCTGTCTATAGTGCCGTCTACGCGGTCTATGAAGGCTATTGCCTCGTCCATATTGGCGCATATAGGGCGTTTCACATACTCCATCATCTGCGCATCGCTGCGAATAAAGAGTATCTCAGGCGCGTCGGCATGCGTCACCCGGCGCAGCACCAGCCGCTCTGTAACAAGCTCGGGAAAGGGTGTGAAGTTAACGGTAAGCATAGTGTGTCAAAAATAGGGAAAGCGTATTTCATGCAAAGACATACTTCAGTTCGTTTGCCGATCACAGATCGGTTCTTTTATGGGACACGGGTCGGCCATCGCGCTGGGCCACGCCCCAGACCCGCGCCAGTGGGAAATAGGGTATTGTGCCGCATTCTTACAGGTACTTGCCCGTGTAACTCTCTTTTACCTTCCTTAGGCCCGCCGGTGGACCTTCGTAAAGCACATAGCCGCCGCCTATGCCGCCTTCGGGGCCTATGTCTATCACATGGTCGGCGCACTTTATCACATCGGTATTGTGCTCTATCACCAGTATAGAGTGTCCCTGTTCTATAAGCGCATCGAAAGAGCCCAGCAGCTTGCTGATGTCGTGGAAATGCAGGCCTGTGGTAGGCTCGTCGAAGATGAAGAGCACCTTGTCCTTTGCCTTGCCCTTACCCAGGAAGGACGCCAGTTTCACACGCTGTGCCTCGCCACCGCTAAGGGTGTCGCTACTCTGGCCCAGCTTCACATAGCCCAGGCCTACATCGGTAAGGGGCTGCAGGGCCGTGGCCAGCTTCTTCTCTTCGGCAAAGAATGCTATGGCCTGGTCTACGCTCATCTCCAGCACATCGTATACGCTCTTGCCACGGTAGGTCACTTCCAGCACCTCTTCCTTGAAACGCTTGCCCTTGCACGATTCGCACAGCAGGTGCACATCGGCCAGGAACTGCATCTCTACTATCACTTCGCCCTCGCCCTTGCAGGTATCACAGCGGCCGCCATCGGTATTGAAGGAGAAATGTTTTTCCTCGAAGCCGCGTATTTTTGCCAGTGGTTGCCTGGCATACAGCTTGCGTATCTCGTCGTATGCTTTTATATAGGTCACCGGGTTGCTGCGCGACGACTTCCCTATCGGGTTCTGGTCCACCATCTCTACCTGTGCTATATTGCCCAGGTCGCCCGATAGACTTTTGTATATACCCGGCCTGTCGGTACCCTCGCCATAGTGTTTCATAAGGGCAGGGTAGAGGGTCTGTTTTATAAGGGTGGTCTTGCCACTGCCGCTCACGCCTGTTACCACGCACAGCACGTTCAGCGGTATGTCCACGCTTATGTTCTTCAGGTTGTTCTGGCGGCAGCCTTCTATGCGTATCTTGCCTGTAGGCTTGCGCACTATGGCGGGCGCTTTTACCGACAGTGTGCCGCTCAGGTATTTGCCTGTCAGGCTGGCCTCGTTCGCCATCAGTTCCTTGTAGTGACCCGTGGCCACTACCTCGCCGCCCAGGTGGCTGGCCAGCGGACCCATGTCTATGATGTGGTCGGCATCGCGCATCATCATTTCGTCATGCTCCACCACTACCACGGTATTGCCCAGATCGCGCAGGGAGCGCAGCACACCTATCAGGCGCTCGGTATCGCGGCTGTGCAGCCCTATGCTGGGCTCGTCAAGTATGTATAGCGAATCGGTAAGATTGCTGCCCAGGAACTTGGTAAGCTGTATGCGCTGGCTCTCCCCACCCGATAGGGTATTGGCCAGGCGGCTCAGGGTCAGGTAGCTAAGGCCCACATCCAGCAGGGTCTTCATGCGCTGGTTCACTTCTATCAGTATGCGCTTGGCTATGGTGGCATCGTGCTCGCTCAGCCGCAGGTCATTGAGCCATACGGCCAGTTCATCGGCGGGCTTTACCATCAGGTCTGCTATGGGTGTGCCTGCCACCCTCACATACAGTGCCTCTTTGCGCAGGCGGCTGCCCCTGCACTCGGGGCAGGTAGTGCGCCCTCGATAGCGGGCCTGCATCACGCGGTATTGCACCTTGTACAGGTTCTGCTCTACCATTCCAAAGAAGTCGTCTATACCGTTCACACGGTCGTTGCCGCGCCACAGCAACTCATATTCTGCGGCAGACAGATCGGCCACAGGCTTGTGTATAGGGAAGTCGTAGCGCGAGGCGCTGCGTATGAACGCCTGCTGCCATTCGCTCATCTTCTCTCCGCGCCAGCAGGCCACTGCTCCATCGTATATGCTTAGTGTTTTGTCGGGTATCACCAGGTCCTCGTCTATGCCCAGCACCTGTCCGAAGCCCTCGCACTTGGGGCATGCGCCATAGGGATTGTTGAACGAGAACATATTGGGCGTAGGCTCGTCGAATATCATGCCATCGGCCTCAAAGCGGTTGTTGAACGTATGTATGTCCTTGCCGTTCACTTCCACATGGCATTCGCCCTCGCTTTCGTAAAAGGCGGTCTGTATACTATCGGCCAGGCGGTGCAGGTCATCCTCGTCGGGCTGTTCCTTCACTACTATACGGTCTATCAGCAGGTACACCTTATGCTTGCCGGCCGATACCGTGCCTGCCAGTACATCTTCTATGCGCAGTGGGCGCTCGTCCACGGCAGGTACATATATCCTGCTGAAGCCCTTCTGCAGCAGTATGTTCAGCTCTTCCTCCAGCGTACGCTTGTAGCGCAGCACCAGCGGCACTATGAACTGCACCTTTGCGCCTACGGGCAGTGTGCCTACAAAGTCCACTACATCTGTCACCGTATCTTTCTTTACTTCCCTGCCGCTTATGGGCGAAAAGGTCTTGCCTATGCGGGCATACAGCAGGCGTAGGTAGTCATATATCTCCGTCATACTGCCCACGGTGCTGCGCGGGGTGCGTGTGGTCACCTTCTGCTCTATGGCTATGGCAGGGCATATGCCGTGTATGTGGTCCACATCGGGCTTGTCCATACGCATCAGGAACTGGCGTGCATATGCGCTCAGGCTTTCGGCATAGCGGCGCTGGCCTTCGGCAAAGAGTGTATCCATCGTCAGCGACGACTTGCCGCTGCCGCTCACGCCCGTCACTACCACCAGCTTATTGCGGGGTATGGATACATCCACATTCTTCAGGTTGTGCATGCGCGCACCCTTTATGAATATGCTGTCCTCTGTAGTGTTGTGTATGCTGCTGTCTGCCACCGGTGCGGCTGCTGTCTTCGTCCTTGCCGCCTTTGCGGGTCTGGCGGCCTTTGTTTTCTTTTCTGCCATAAATACTCCGGCCACAAATTTACGGGGGAATAGGCAGGCCCGGATGTTATTCCTCTTTTTTCTGCACTTGTTGCAATTTTTCTATATCAGATCGGTCTTGAAGACGGCCTGTAGATATTCTATGAAGCAGTCTATTAAATGCTCGTCAAAAAAATGTTCATGGCCTATAATACAGGATGCGTATAGAATTATCAGGCCTGGGCTTTTTCATATCTTCTTCGGTAAGGCCATAGGAATGAATGATCATTTCATGAAGATTCCTGAGGCGCTCCAACGGAGTTATAGAGGCCCAATAATTTATCAGTTCTTCTTCCTGCTCTTTAACGGATGCAAAAACGCGCACTTTAGTTTTTCGCATATTGTAAAGTTACACCAATATACTGTAGCCATATCACAGAAAATGCGGCTTTGCTATCCGTTCCAGGAATATACTGAGCGACCTCGGCTCTGCCAATAGTGTGAATGCCAGCCCGTAAAGCGCTCCCCACAGGTGTATGCCATGGCCTATCAGGCCGCCGCCCCTGCGGTCCATATAGTAGGAGTATATAAGGTAGCCCACCGCGAATACTATGAACGGTATGGGAATGATAAATTTGAGGTAAATGAGCTCCCACGGTGCGAACAGCACTACCGAGAACATGATGGCCGCCACCGCCCCGCTGGCTCCGCATGCCCGGTATTGTGGGTTGTTCTTCTGTTTCACATACTCGTCTATGCCCGATAGCACCAGCGCCGATACATAGAACAGCAGGAACTGTACCTCTGAGAAAATGCGCCCCTCCAGCGCCTTGCCGAAGAAGTAGAGCGTAAGCATATTGAATATCAGGTGCCCCAGGTCGGCATGCACGAAGCCCACCGATACGAAACGGAAGAGCTCCTGCCTGTCGCGGTGCATGATATAGGGGTTGAAGCAGAGCTTGTCGAATACTTCTGGTCTGTTGAAAGCGGTAAAAGATATGATGCAGGTAAGTACAATGATACTGATGGTGAGCATGCTCTATTCTGTTGTTCAGGAGTTATTGTTGCTGTCGGGCGTGTGCGGTTCGGTGTGTTCCTGTATGGCCACGGCCTCTGCCGGGGCAGGTTCGTAAGCAGGTGCTTCTTCTTCCTTCTTCTTGCGCGAGAACAGGCCGCCCAGCTTCTTGCGGAATGCTGCAAAACCGCCGAATACGGCCAGCAGTATCAGTTTTATGTTCTTCAGCAGCAGCACCAGCAGGCCGGTCTTGGCTATGAGCTTGCCTGCTATCAGGCCGCCTATGGTATAGGCCGCCACTTTGTCTACCGATGGGTTGAAGTCCTTGTACTTGTTGCCATCGGTGAAAACGGCCATCTTCACTATGCTGGGTATATGTGTGTTTATGTCGGCCAGTTGGTCTATGGTGCCCACGGCATTCATGCTCAGTATGCCCTTGCGGCCCAGTATGCGCACATCATAGTTCAGCGTCAGTTGTTCTTCGCCGGTGAATTTCAGTTTTTTGGCCCAGTGCAGTACTTTGTTGTCCTTGTCGTAGTAGGGTTTTGCGGCCCAGTCCAGCAGGTGTATCTCGGGGTAGCCCTCTTTCACGCGCTCCTTGTTTATCTCTATCTCCGACTCCTGTATCTCTTTCAGCAGGTCGTCATAGTTTATCTTGTCGGCATCCTCGTCCTTCACATAGCCGTCCTCGTCATAGCTCACTATGAAGGCCCATGCTCCCAGTTCCGATACTTTGTAATCGTTCTTCACCACCATACCCAGCACATCGTCGCGCTCGGGGTTGCCCCACAGGTCGTGCAGTATCATCTGGGCCTTGTCGGCGGGTATGTATTTATAGCCCGCGGGCAGGTTCAGCTCGGCTATATCCTTTACCGGCACCTTGCCATACTGGTAGGCTATGGTCTTGTCTATCGAGTCCAGTATGGTGCGTACCATCATCTCTTGCAGCATACTGCTGTCTACGGCAGCATCATCTATGGCTTTCTGGGCTTGTGTGGTACCGGCCAGCAGTAGCATCATGGCTACAAGGGCCGCATGGCGTATGGGGCGTAACATATTCATAAGGTGGATATTTGGGCAGGCAAGATATGTATTCCGGTACATATATAGAGGTATTTTTTGCCTGTGGAGATATTTTCATGTCAATGATTGTCAAAAAATGTGACAATTTATTTGTCAAATAATTAGGAAATATGCTTTAATTTAGCCCTGTGAAAGGCGCAAAAGACTATTTCAGCAATTCTACAGGCACCAAAAAAGAGCCGCTTGTCATGTATGTTGACATGAATTGCTATTTTGCCAGTTGCGAGCAGCAGCGCAACCCCCAATGGCGGGGCAAGCCGCTGGGGGTGGTCACCTACAATAGCTATGACCCCGCCGTGATAGCGGCCTCTATAGAGGCCAAGCAGTATGGCATCAGGTCGGGTATGAGGTATCGCGAATGCCTGGCCCTCTGCCCGCAGCTCATCACTACGCCTACCAACCCAGCATGGTACCGGCAGGTACATGTGGACATAATGGCCATTCTGCGCCGATACTGCGATGATGTGATACCCAAAAGCATAGATGAAGCGGTATGCAACTTTCATTCCTATGCCCTGGTATATAAAGACATAAGGCCCATAGCCATGCAGGTAAAGGCCGATATAGCTGCCCGGTACGACTGGCTCAGGTGCAGCATAGGCATAGCGCCCAATAGTTTCCTGGCCAAGGTAGGTACCGAACTGCAAAAGCCCGATGGCCTGCAGCTAATAACCGAAGACAACATAGACGAGCAACTGGGCAAGATGAAGCTGCAGGGCCTGCCCGGTATAGCTGCCCGCAATGAGCGCCGCCTGAATATGATAGGCATTCGCACACCGGTAGAGATGCGGCATGCATCGCCCGCACTGCTGCGCAAGGCCTTTGGAGGCGTAGTGGGGGAGTACTGGTACAAGCGCCTCAACTTTGGAGAGGTGGACATGTATAGCCGGGCCGAGAACCGCACCATGAGTGCTACCCGTACCATGAGCAGCGAGCAGAGCCGTGACCGGCAACAACTGGAGTCGATGATCATATCGTTGTGTACAAGGCTGGAGCAGCGTATGGTCACCAGCGACATTTTTTGCCGCGAGGTCTGTTTCTCTATCAGGTATCGCGATGACACCCGGTGGGATACCGCCATAAAGCTGGCCGAACCCGTGCAGGATGCCATGGAAATGCGCAGCTACATATTGCAGCGCATGGCCGAATTCGAGCGCAGCCGGGGCATAGGTACCCTGCTTACCGATAAGGTCACCAATCTCACAGTGGCCATACAGGGGTTCATAAGCGGCCAGGTGATGCAGTACAGCCTTTTCGACAACAGGCTCAGGAAGGATACGCTGCGGAAAGTGATATACAAGATAAAGGACGAGTACGACCAGAAGAACATAGTGCGCAAAGGGGCCGAGCTGCTGAACCCCTTTGTGCTGAAGGATGCCGTGGGCTTTGGCTCTGTACGCGACCTGGGCGATATAAAGGGCAACATAAAGAACAAGCACATGCTGGAAGAGGACAAGCAGAAGGATGACCCCTATGTGCGGAAGATAAAGCAAAAGCCGCCACCGCCGCCGCCCAGGGAAGAAGACCCCTATTGCGATGTGCCGCCACCAGACCTTGTAACAGGCGAGGAGCAATACCTGAGCCTTGCCGCCATGCACAAGGCCATCACCGGCAAGCAGCGTACCGACCAGGACAAGGACCTGCAACGCTGGAAGAACAAAGCACTGGGGATATAAATTTCAGATCCCAAAGAACAAATTCCAAATATCAAAGAACAAATTCCAAATCCCAAAGAACGAATTCCAAATATCAAAGAACAAATTCCAAACTCAACTACAGGCAGTTCCTATAATGACCATCTACTATGTACTATCTACTACCTACTCAATTCATAACTCATAATTCATAACTCATAATTCAAATGATAAACCAGCAGGCCAACGACAGATTCGAGAAGGGAAGAGGGGCGCAGTACAACCCCAGGAACAGGTTCCTGAAAGGGGAGTATGTGCAGGAGCACAGCGAGGCCATAGACGATTGGGAGGCCGAAAAACGGCATACCGAATACATCTTCGACAACAGCAAGACACTGGTGAACAAAGTGACCAGCCCCGATGTGGGCATGATGTACTCTGCCAATCCCTACCAGGGGTGCGAGCATGGCTGTATCTATTGCTATGCGCGCAACAGCCATGAGTATTGGGGCTATAGTGCAGGTGTGGATTTCGAGAGCCGCATAGTGGTGAAGCGCAATGCACCCGCACTGCTGCGTAAATTCTTCGACAATAAGAACTGGCAGCCTGCCACCATATCGCTAAGCGGCAATACCGACTGCTACCAGCCCATAGAGCGCAAGATGAAGATAACCCGTGCCCTGCTGGAGATATGCCTGGAGTACCGCAACCCCGTGGGCATCATTACCAAGAACGCACTGGTGCTGCGCGACCTGGACATACTAAAGGAACTGGCAAAGCTGAACCTGGTACGGGTGTTCTCTTCCATCACCTCGCTGGATGAGGACCTGCGGCAGGTGCTGGAGCCACGCACGGCCTCTTACCGCTCGCGGCTGAAGGTGGTAAAGACCCTTACCGATGCGGGTATACCTACCGGTATCATGAACGCGCCTCTCATACCCGGCCTCAACGATATGCATATGCACGATGTGCTGAAGGCCGCCAGCGAGGCAGGGGCCAAATGGGCGGGGTACACCATAGTACGGCTCAACGGTGCCATAGGCGATATATTCAAAGACTGGCTGTTCAAAGCCTTCCCCGACCGGGCAGATAAGGTATGGAACCAGATATGCGAGTGCCATGGCGGCACGGTGAACGACAGCCGCTTTGGCAACCGTATGGTGGGCGATGGCAAGTTCGCCGAGCTGATACGCGACCAGTTCCAGCTCTATTGCCGCAAGTTCCACATCAATGAAACGCATATGGACATGAACACATCCGCCTTCAGGCGGGTGAGCAACAAGCAGCTATCCCTTTTCTAGATCATGGCTTTACCCATCTATACCATAGGGCATTCCACGCATTCGCATCAGCACTTTCTGTGGCTGTTGCAGCAGGCGGGTGTCAACTGCCTTGTGGATGTACGGAGCATTGCCGCCAGCGCTTACAACCCGCAATACAACAAGGTCGCATTAAGGAACTTCCTCATTACCAATGGTATACACTACCTGCACTTCGGGGCCGAGTTCGGCGCGAGGCGTACAGAACCCCATCTGCTCGACGAGCGGGGCAAGCTATGTATGGAGAAGGTAACTACCGGCGAGCTCTTCCTGGCAGGGGTAGCGCGGTTGCAGAAGGGTATGGCCCTTGGATACATTATAGCACTTATGTGCGCCGAGGCCGACCCATCGCATTGCCACAGGTTTCATATGATATCGGTATACCTTGCCGGGCAGGGTATAGATGTGCGGCACATATTCAAAGAAGGCGCAATTGTGCCCCATTCTGCTTTGGTATGTTCTATGGCACACAAGAGTGATAAGGGTAAGCAGGCCCATATTTTCTGACCAAAACATTATATTGTTTCTTATGTATTGTTGCCCCTGAATTATTTTTTTGGCCCGCTCCCAACCCTTGCATTTATTTACCTGTCTCTACAATACTATACGGTTTTATGATATAATAAGGATCTTAATAATGTACTACTGTAGAATTTTTTTAAAATAAAAAAGATCCAAAACGGGTGAAGTAGACCAATATTTTATTATTTTTAAACGGTCCCGGTATAAATAACATTATCGAGTATGAAAAAACACTACGTTGTATTATTGGCATTTTTGGGCTCTTTGGTCTCTATGTCCTCTTATGCTCAAATAGTTGGTACTAACTGCTTTGTGCAGGGTACGTTCCTTGACATAGGTATGAACAGGAACGCTTCTTTCGGCGCATGTAATGGTAATGGGGCGATACCGGCCACATACCATAGGCATGAGCTCACAGGGGCACCACCCACTGGTACCAACCTGGCCGAGACCTACGATTATGGCCATAATGGCTGGGCTACAGGTGCACCTGTGTTCATGGGCGACTATACTTATCCCGGTTCTCCGTTCGAAGGTTGGGAGATACAGATAGGTACTGCCCGCTCACAGGCGTTCCAGAACTGCGGTGGTACGTTCACCAACGTAGGCGGCGCAACGATGACCGGCAACCATACTGCCTATTCCAGCGCGGGCGGCGTGGCCCGTGGTGTATGGGACGGTACCTTCACCAGTGCGGGTGGCAACCTGGCCATACGCCAGACCACCGCTGTAGAGGTGAGCGGTTCTGCAGTGATAGTGACCACTGTACTGCGCAATACCGGCGCAGCAGCTACAGGCAATGTATACTACATGCGCTCCTGCGACCCCGATAACGACCAGACATGGCCCGGCGGCGGTTTCTGGACCACTAACCAGATAGTACACCAGAACGAAGATGCCCGCCACAGGGTGCTGGTATCATCGCGCGGTGCTACAGGTGCTGCTTCTTATATGTCCCTGGGTACCAAGGACTGCCGCGCCAGGTGCTGCATATACGATTCTTGGCCTATGACGTCCGCTGCACCGCTCGACCAGCTGTGGGCAGGCACATATACACCTGCGTCCATCACATACGGTCCTATAGGTGCTACCAGGGACAATGACATAGCCATAGCGCTTACTTACAACCTCGGTTCCATACCTGCAGGCGACAGTACTATAATATCTTACGCCTACATATTCAATGGCAACCTGGGTATAGACAGCGCATTCCCCGACCCACAGATAGTGGTGAACGGTGTTCCCAAAATATCATGGGCTCCTCCTACTCCCAACTATGATACTTTCGATTTCTGTCAGTTCCCGGGTCTTACATCGATACCGGTAAGTATACTGAATGCTACTACCAAGAACTGGAGCTGGAGCAAATGGACATGGTCTCCGGGTCTTGGCCTTTCAGCCACTACCGGTACGAATGTCACTATATCTACACCCGGTCTTCCTACTTCTATCACCTACACCATCACAGGTACCGATAGTGCTACGGGCATGTATTCCTGCCATAAGAAGGTCTTCTATCTTACCATATTGACGTGTAACAGGGCCGAGGCGAATTCGCCATGCGAGGGCGATACCCTTTGGGTAAATGCCCCGGGCGATTCTACCGGTGCTACATACCAATGGTATGGCCCTGCGCCTTATTCGGCTACACCGTTCGCCACTACACAAAAAACATTCCGTTTCCCTGCTACAGCGGGCATGTCCGGAACTTACAGGGTCATCAAGACAGTGGCCGGTGTACCTGATACCTCTTATGTAGCGGTCACTATCAGGCACAAGCCTGTTGTATCGGCAACAAGTAATGCTCCACTATGCATAGGTGCGGCCAATACGCTTTCGCTTACAGCTACCTGCGATTCGCCGGGGGTTACCTATAGCTGGAGCCGAACGCCACCGTCATTCTCCTCTTCGTCCCCCACGCCTACTATATCGGGCTTCACTGTTTCCGATACCGGTGTATACCGTGTTATAGTCACGTCATGGTTCGGATGTAAGGACACTGCATCTACACATGTTACCCTCGTGCCATTGCCATCGCCACCGGTAGTTACGGCTGTTACGCCATATTGCGTAGGCGATGCATTTGTTCCCTTTGCAGTATCGGGCCTGGTAACGCCGGGCGGCAGCGTACTATGGTACACTTCACCAACGGGTGGTGTAGGCAGCGCTACTGCTCCTGTTATAAATACCGCTATCGCCGGTACCTACAAGGTATACTTCAGCCAGATAGTGGGAAGCTGCGAGAGTTTGAGGGATTCTGTAACAGTAGTTGTTAACCCTGCTCCTGCGGCAATAGGTGGTACTACAGGTGTTTGCCAGTACCATACTACTACCCTTAGCGATGCTACTTCCGGCGGTACATGGACCAGCAGTAATCCTGCTATAGCATCTATAGGTTCGTCTACAGGTATCGTTACAGGTCACCTGCCCGGTACAGTTACTATCAGCTATACACTGCCTACATCGTGCCGTACTACAACTATAGTAACAGTACATGGTAAACCCCTGCCACCTGTGGTGCCTGAGGTTCGCCCATGCCAGTTCAAGCCTGTAGGCGTCCTCTCTGTTACAGTTACCGGTCCCGGTTATACTACTACATGGTATGGTCCGGGTGTTACACCTCCATTGTCTTTCCCCGGTGGTACCAGCTCTATAATGCCATCTACCGATAGCGCCGGTGTCACTACATACTACGTTACCCAGACATCGCCATTCGGATGCGTGAGCGATAGCGCGGCATTCCCTGTACGCATAGTGCCAGAGCCGCATATGCCTATACCACACGATACCAGCTACTGTCAGCACGATCCTCTTGTTGCACCGGTGCTTGCATTTGGCGATAGCCTAAGGTGGTATACTTCGCTTACTGCACCCGCCGGTACCGGTTCGTTCACAGCACCTGTGCCATCTGTAGAGAACCCCGGTGTCACCACATATTATGTGACGCAGGAGATAACAGGTTGTGAAAGTCCCAAGGTGCCTGTAAATGTGACCGTACTGTACAAGCCTGAGTTCAAGATAATACCTGAGCGCGACTGGGTATGCCAGTTCGATTCGCTGACATTCACAAATACAGCGCCTGCAGGCATGGTCGATCCGGGTTATGTATGGCAGTTGCCCGTAGGCTCGGCCTTCGTGAACGGTACCAATGCCACTGACCCCAGCATAGAAGCAAGGTTCGATACCGTATGGGGCAGGCACGATATATTCCTCACCATCAGCACATATCGTGGCCGCTGCGCTACTACAGAGATGGCTACCGTGAAGGTGATACCTGCACCAGATGCTCACCTCTACATCAAGCCCGATGTATGTCTCGGCGATACTATCTCCCTGGCCCTCAACAGCCATAGCGATAACTCGTACAGCTATATATGGACAGTAGATGGCCAGCCTATGAAGACAGCGCCCGGTATCAAGATCATAACAGCTAATGTGAACTCCGGTGGTCCTTACCTCATAAGCTGGGTAGATAGCGGTCTCCACATATTCAATGTGGTAGGTATCACTAAGGAGGGCTGTATAGCAGAGCCTACTGCCGATACCATCAAGGTACATACCCTGCCCGATCCGAGGTTCAGCATATCGCAGATACCTACCAAGTTCTGCGTAGAGGATAGCGTACTGTTCACTGCCAATGTGAAGGATTATGCCTACAACTACAAGTGGGAGCCCGAGCATTCGTTCTCTAACCAGAATAAGCCCGAGATATGGGGCAGGGTAGAGCAACTGCGCAGCAAGGTATCGCTTACTGTTACTGATGCCTTCGGCTGTCATGCAACGTACAGTAAGCAGATGAACCCTGACGAATGCTGTACCGTGAATATGCCTAACGCCTTTACACCTAATGGCGACGGCAAGAACGACAGGTACCGCCCCATATTCGATGGCTACAGGAGGTTCCATGTGTTCAGGGTCACCAATCGCTGGGGACAGACCGTATTCGAAAGCGCTAACTCAGAGCCTTCATGGGATGGAACCTTCAACGGTGTGCCACAGGATATGGGTACATACTTCTTCTACCTGAAGTATGACTGCGGTGGCAAGACACAGGAGACCAAAGGCGATGTGCTGCTGGTACGATAAAAGAAAGATAATAAATGGCCAATAATGATGAAGCCACCGCTTATACGGTGGCTTCATCATTTGTAATAAGCACGGTAGTGGGTAAAAGGCAGTAAGCATGAAAAGAAAAAGCGAACATTTACTGTTCGCTTTCGTCTTTAGGAGTTCTTTGTTCTTTCCATTCATCCCTATGCTTGCGCAGCGGGTGGTCTTTCGATTTGTTGAAGATCATCATGCCGTTCTCGCGGCCCGCCCGGCGTTCTCGCTGCTCGTCGGGTGTCAGGTCCTTCTCTTCATGGCATACTTCGCTGCAGCAGCCGCTATATTTAGCCGCACATGCCTCGCATTGTATGAACAGCAGGTGGCAGCCATCGTTCTTGCAGTTGGTATGCGTATCGCAGGGTGCGCCGCATTGGTGGCACTGGGCTATCACCTCATCGGTAATGCGCTCGCCCAGCCGCTCATCGAACACGAAATTCTTTCCCCTGAACTTCACAGGTAGTCCTTCCTCTTTTGCCTTACGCGCATATTCTATTATACCGCCCTCTACATGGAACACATTCCTGAACCCATTGTGCAGCATATATGCACTTGCCTTTTCGCAGCGTATGCCGCCCGTGCAGTACATGATGATGTTCTTGTCCTCGTTGCCCCGCAGCATATCTACAGCCATGGGTAGCTGGTCGCGGAAGGTATCGGAAGGAACCTCTATCGCATTCTCGAAGTGGCCCACCTCGTACTCGTAGTGGTTGCGCATATCCACTATTATGGTACCGGGCTTTTCCGCTAGTTCGTTGTATTCGCCGGCTTTCAGGTATTTGCCCGTGCGGCTCATATCGAAGGTGGGGTCGTCTATGCCATCTGCCACTATTTTGGGCCGCACCTTCATGCGCAGTACCCAGAAAGACCTCCCATCATCGTCCACAGCAATGTTCATGCGTATACCGTTCAGCTCGGGGGCTGCGGCATACAGCGCATCGCGGAAAGCCTCGTACAGGCTTTGTGGTACGCTTACCTGGCCATTGATGCCCTCGGCGGCTATGTAAATGCGGCCAAAGACCTTCAGTTCATTGAGCTGCACATAAAGTGCATTGCGGAACGCCGCAGGATCGGCGATATGAAAATACTTGTAGAAGGATACTGTGGTACGCGGCTCTGTCTCTGCCAGCATACGCTGTCTCAGTTCCTCATTGTTCACACGGTTGTGTAGCACTGGCATGGTGTACCTTCCTTGTTTTTTGGTTAAATGAGGTGGCAAAGTTACACCATTGCCCACAAATGGGGCTGATAATGGTCAGGAGGGGATGGCCGGGGCTGATAGATCAGAGGTATCGCAGCGGGTTGCGGCGGCTCTGCAGTATGTAGTGTTTCATATTCATCCAGAAGGCCAGCACCATATACACTATGATGGGCGAGCCCATGGTGAGAAAAGAAATGTAAATGAACCATAGCCGTATGCGCGATGTGGCCACCCCTATACGGTCGCCTATAGCATTACATACACCAAATGCACGCCACTCTATAACGTCTTTTATCTGATATAACCTGGACATAGGTATTATTCCTCTACAATTTTACAAGAAATAACCGTGCCAAATTCTCATGGCACGGTTATTTTTATTTGAATAATCCTTTCAATCCTTTCTTTGCCTTTTCGGCGGCATCTTTCACCGCTTCTTCGGGCTTCTTATCGCTCTGGCCGTTCAGTTGTTTCTTTATTTCTTCCTTGGCATCGTTCACCGCCTGTGTCTTCACTGCTTTCAGTGTGTCCTTCACTACGGTCTTCACGCTGTCCACGCGTTTTTCTATCTCCTTCTTTATCTCTTCCTTCACATTGTTCACCGCATTGTTGGCCGCGCTTTTCAGGTCGGTCTCTACCTTGGGTTTGGTCACGGTACCTGTCACATTCACCGCAAAGTTCACCTTATCGCCTACGGTAAGCGGTATACCTTTGCTTGCGGCCTGGCCTATGAGGTTGTTCACCATAGCATTGCCTGCACTGCCCAGCAGGGTGCGTGGCACCACTATATTGGCGCCGTACTTCAGGCTCTGGTCAAAGCCATGACTACCTGCTATCTCTGCCTCTATATCTGGCCCTATCTTCATTTTGTATGGCTGCACGGTCACACGGCCATCCTGGAACTCGAAGAACAGCTTCATATCCTTCAGCGCAATGGTCTTGAACTGGGTGAGCTTCAGCTTTTCGGCCAGTGCATCGGTAACGGGGAAGCCGCTCATTTGCCCGCCCAGTACCATCAGGTCGCCCTTGCCGCTGAGGCTGTTGATGTCAGGAGACATATCGCCATTCAGCTTGCCGTTCATGGTAAGGTTCGATGTTACCTTGCCCGATACATATTTTGCCGATGGCATCATCTTCTGCACCACCTCAAAGGCATTGAACGTCTTCTGTATGTCCACTGCCAGCATATTGTAGCTGAAAGCTATATCGGGCTTCTTTTTATCGGCCTTGGTGGCATATGAGCCGCTCATGTGCATCTCTCCATCCAGTGTTTTGCCATGTACATCTTTCAGGGTCACTGCCTGGTCGCGTATCACCAGTCCGCCGCTTACGCCGGTCAGCACTATGTTGTCATATTTCACGCTGCCAACGGTGGTAGTGAGCTGCAGGTCCAGGTTGCCAGGCACCAGGAAGGGGTCTGTAGCAGGCGGGGCCGCCGCTGCAGGCTGTGCAGGCGCAGGCTCTGTACCCATGAATTTGTTCACATCTACCTGGTCGGCCACAAGGTTGAAGGAGCCGGTAAGTGTCTGGTCGTTCATGGCATAACCTATCAGGTTGTCCACGCTGCCACCCCCGCTGAAGTTGGTCTTCATGTACTGGCCCTTCAGGTTGGCCACCGTAACGTTCTTTGGCGTAAAGGTGAGCAACAGGCTACTGATGGTAACACCATCAGGATAGTCTTTCGATGCATAGGACACATTGCTAACGCTTATGGTGCCTGTTGCATCTATATTGTCCAATTGTTTCTTCTGCGCCTGCGCCATCGATCCCTTCACCGATACATCGGCAGTTATCTCGCCAGCCATTTTGGTGCCTGCCTCCAGTGCTACGAACTGGCTCACCCTGCCCAGGTCCACATGGCCTTTAGCAGCGGCATCTATCCACTGTTCGGTCATAGGGTTGCGCAGCAGCATTCGCAGGTCGAAGGGTTCTGCGCCCAGTTCTACATGGCATTTAGAGAGGTCTACTACCGTATGGTCGGTGACGCCATCGGGATTCGTTACCCTCAGTTTCACCTGTATGTTACTTACCTTTTGCGGCAATGCAGGATACTGGAACGAGCCGTTCTCTATACCCAGGTTCACCATATACGATGGCAGTTGAGATGCATTGTATGTGCCTTTTACAAAACCGTTCAGGGCCAGCTTGCCCGTGGTCTTCACGTCTTTGAAGTCGGCGGTATAGATGCCGGGCACCAGCGAGAGGATATCCTTAAAGTCGTTCGATGGTGTGCCGAACTGTATATCCATCAGCATATTGGTGGTATCGGGCATCTGTACCCAGCCCTTTGTGTAGAGTTTCAGGCCGTTGAGTTGTATCTTATCGGTATTGAAGGTATACTTGCTGTTCTTGTTGTCTATGCCCAGGTCCAGGTCTATCGATGTCTTTACCTTGTTCAGGTAGGGTACACCGCCATTGATGAAGGTGATGGCATCGGCCGTGGTCTTGGTAGAAAGCGTGAACGCATCGCTGGTAAAGTCGCCCGATCCGCTGTGGTCCAGGTTGTAAATGGTGGCGTGCATCTTGCCCTGTTTATCGTTATAGTCTATGAAGGCATGCTCTATAGTGTATTTGCGCAGCTTCATGGCAAAGGGGGCGCTCTCTTTGCTCTCGGGCTTTTCCGGCTCGGCCGATGGCTTGGCTATGTCCCAATTGGCCCTGCCGTCCTCCAGCACTATGGCATGTATGCGCGGTGTTTCCAGGCCCAGGTTCAGTATCTCGTACTGGCCGTTCATGGCCTTCATCAGGTCTAGCGCCACATCTATGCTCTCTGCGCTTACCAGTGTATCGCCTTTAAAGGCATCCACACCTACTATGCTCAGTCCCTTTATGCTCACCGACAGGCGGGGGAAGCTGCGCAGTATGGATATATCCACATCTTTGAAGTCGGCAGTGGCGTTAAGCTGCTTGTTCATCTGCTCCTTGGCCACGGCCATTATCTTGTCTTTGAAGAAAACAGGTATGATGATGGCGGCCGCAAGCAGCAGAACGATGAGTATGCCCAGAGTGAGCAATATGCGCTTTACTATCTTCATAAAAAGTATGTGATCGTTAGGGTGTAAAAATAGCATCAATTGACGACAGATGCTGATATTTATGCGTTAACGAAGATCTATAAAAGCCGGGCATTGTCTGTTCTACAGCGAATGATGCAGTTCTGTTCGGCAGGTGTATCTTTACCCTATGCCCGAAAAACAGAAGAACAACCCCCTGCACGGCATAACGCTGGAAGCAATACTGCACCACCTGGTGGCGCATTACGGATGGGAAGAGATGGACCGCCGTGTGCGCATCAATTGTTTTCACGAGAACCCCAGCATCAGTTCAAGCCTCAAATTCCTGCGCAAGACCGAATGGGCCCGCAAAAAGGTAGAGGCTCTTTACCTGGAAAGCGTAGAGGAGAAATAATAATGTTAAGCACAGGCACGCTCTATTTGAAATTAGCATAACCCGTGCATTTCCTTATTTTTACCACTTAATATACATACACAATGGATCTTGAATTCAACAAGAATGATGATGAGATGCGCCTTGCCATTAGCGAAATGAAACGCAGGCATGGCATCATAAGCATGGGTGGCGGAAAGAAGGCAATGGAGAAGGCAAAGGAAAAAGGCAAGATGTCGCCCAGGGAGCGTATACAATACCTCATAGACAAGGACAGCAAATTCACAGAGATAGGCGCCTTTACAGGCTATGGCATGTATGAAGAGCATGGCGGCTGCCCCGCAGGCGGCACCGTGGCCGGCCTGGGCTATGTATGTGGCCGCCAGTGCGTGATAGTGGCCAACGATAATACGGTAAAGGCGGGAGCATGGTTCCCCATCACGGGCAAGAAGAATCTGCGCCTGCAGGAGATAGCCATGGAGAACCACCTGCCCGTGATATATATAGTGGACAGCGCAGGGGTGTACCTGCCCATGCAGGACGAGATATTTCCCGACAAGGAACACTTCGGTCGCATATTCCGCAACAATGCGCAGATGAGCGCCATGGGCATCACCCAGATAGCGGCTGTAATGGGCAGTTGTGTGGCAGGTGGTGCCTACCTGCCTATAATGAGCGATGAGACACTGATGGTAGAGGGCAATGGCTCTATATTCCTGGCGGGGCCATACCTGGTAAAGGCAGCCATAGGCGAGAATGCCGACCAGCAGGACCTGGGCGGCGCCAAGATGCATACCGAAGTGAGCGGCATTGCCGATTACAAATTCGATACCGAGCAGGAGTGCCTGGACCAGGTACGTCGCATAGTAGATAAGATGGGCGAGCAGCCCCGTCGTGGCTACGACCGCGTGAAGCCCGAGATGCCTAAGAAAGAGCTGACCGATGTATACGGTATCATATCGGTAAAGAACAACAAGCAGTTCGATGTGGTGGATGTGATAAAGTGCATAGTGGACCGCTCAGAGTTCGACCAGTTCAAAGAAGACTATGGCAAGACCATAGTGTGCGGCTATGCGCGCATAGATGGCTGGGCCGTAGGTATAGTGGCCAACCAGCGCAAGATAGTACGGAGCGGCAAGGGCGAGATGCAGATGGGCGGCGTGATATACAACGACAGTGCCGATAAGGCGGCACGCTTCATTATGAACTGCAACCAGAAGAAGATACCGCTGGTGTTCCTGCAGGATGTAACGGGCTTTATGGTGGGCAGCCGCAGCGAGCAGAGCGGTATCATAAAAGATGGCGCGAAGCTGGTGAATGCCGTGGCCAACTCTGTAGTGCCGAAGATCACCATCATTATAGGCAACTCTTATGGTGCAGGCAACTACGCTATGTGTGGCAAGGCATACGATCCCCGTTTCATATACGCATGGCCCAATGCCAAGATAGCCGTGATGGGTGGCGAGCAGGCCGCCAAAACTTTGCTGCAGATACAGGTAGCATCGCTGAAGGCGAAGGGCGAGGTGATAGACCCCGAAAAGGAAAAAGCACTACTGAAGGAGATAACCGATAAGTACGATACGCAGACATCGGCCTACTATGCTGCAGCCCGCCTGTGGGTAGATGAGATAATAGACCCCGCAGAAACGCGCCACGTCATATCAGAAGGCATCAATGCCGCCAACCATTCTAAAGACGAGAAAGAGTTCAAGGTAGGTGTGTTCCAGGTGTAAGGAATAAGTTGGATCCGTATAAATGAGCGGGCCCGGAACACATGTTCCGGGCCCGCTCATTTATACGATATAAAATAGGAATTACCCTATGGCCTGGCGCAGGTCTTCTATCAGGTCGTCCTTGTCTTCTATACCTACACTGAGGCGTATGAGAGAGTCCACAAGGCCGTTCTTCACACGGTCTTCACGGGGTATGGATGCATGCGTCATAGTAGCCGGATGGCCTATGAGCGACTCTACACCACCCAGCGACTCGGCTAGCGAGAAGAGCTTTGTTTTGCTCAGTACGCTTATGGCCGCATCTATGTTGTCATCCTTCAGTGTAAAGGATATCATGCCGCCGAAACCGCGCATCTGTTTCTTTGCTATATCGTGGTTCGGATGATCTTCAAAGCCGGTCCATATCACCTTGCCTACCTTCGGGTGCGACCGCAGGTAGCGTGCTATGGCCTCACCGTTCTCACAATGGCGCTGCATGCGCACATGCAGTGTCTTTATGCCGCGTAGCACCAGCCAGCAGTCGTGCGGGCCGGGCACCGCACCGCAGCTGTTCTGTATGAAGCGCAGTTTTTCTTCCAGTGCGCTATCGTTCACCACCAGGGCACCATGCACTACATCGCTGTGGCCGCCAAGGTATTTGGTGGCAGAATGCAGCACTATATCGGCACCCAGGTCCAGTGGGGTTTGCAGGTAGGGCGATGCGAAGGTATTATCTACAACCAGCAGCAACTTGTGCCTGCGGGCTATTTCGGCCGATGCCGCTATATCTATCACATTCAGCAACGGATTGGTAGGTGTCTCTATCCACAGCATCTTGGTATTGGCATTCACATACTGCTCTATATCGGCCGCATTGTGCATGGATATAAAGTGGAATTTGATGCCATAGGTGGCGAATACCTTGGTCATGATCCGGTAGGTACCACCATACAGGTCGTTCGATACTATTACCTCGTCGCCGGGCACCAGCAGTTTCATCACTGCGTCGGTAGCTGCCATACCACTGCCAAAACTCAGGCCATATTTACCGTTCTCTATAGCGGCAAGTGCGTTCTGCAGCACAGTGCGGGTAGGGTTCTGTGTGCGTGCATATTCGTATCCCTTATGATCGCCTGGTGCAGCCTGTACATAGGTTGAGGTCTGGTAGATCGGGGTCATTATGGCGCCTGTCGTAGGGTCTGGCTCTACGCCTGCGTGTATCAGTTTTGTTTCCAGTTTGTAGTTGTTGCTATTCATTTTCCGATGTGTAAGAGGACAAAGGTAGCAGTATCTATATACTTCTCACAAAGTGCTTACTTGTCATGTATATTGATATGACGTATTTTTTAATGTCTCATTTTGTATTTAAATACATGAATTATGTTTAATGCAATTCGTGTTTAATTGAATGGTAAAGTGATTTATTTCAAAAAATATATTTTCGGTTACTAACAAGGTGTGAAAGAAAAACGCCAGTTTACTGTGATAATTTGATCAAAAATTAACGATCTTGTATTTTTTCCGTATTTTCAATAGTGCTTTTTATTATTTGCCTGGTCAAATAATGTAAGAGGAGATCAATTTTCAATTGAGATCATAAATAGGCATATCAACATACAAAGTGATAAAATGAAAAGAGTTCTATTCAGTTTTTTTGTTTGTCTTGGTGGTGTATTCAGTAGTATCGTCGGATATGGACAAACACCATCACTTTACAATTTTTCCGCGTTCTCTAGCCCTTATGTAAGTATCGCCGGTACAGGAACTCCTGCTTCTATCAGTGCAGATGATATCACACAGCAGAATATCCCTATAGGTTTTACATTCAACTATTGCGGCACCAACTATTTTCAGCTTGCTGCATGTTCTAATGGCTTTTTGAATTTTGCCAATTCCATTGATGACCCCTTTACCAATATCCTTGCTAATATCGCTACTACAGGCTGGATATTACCTTTCTGGGACGATCTGCATGGTGGTGGTCATGTGGCATACTATCAGACCACAGGTGTTGCCCCCAACAGGATATTCACTTTTGAGTGGAACAATTTTCACCATTGGTCTACAGGTGCTGCAGGCGGTAATGCCAATGTGCAAGTGAAATTATACGAGAGCTCCAATGTAATAGACTTTTGTTATGGTGTCTTTTCACTTTCCTGGCCTAGCGATCCCGGTGCGACCATAGGCATTACCAACAGTGGTGGTACTCCGGGAGTGAACAGAAGAACGCTGCCCAATTTTGGTCCTTCTCCCGCTCCTGTCGGCCCATTTCAGGTAATAGCCGCATATCCTGCCAACAATCAGGTGTACAGGTGGTCGCCCTGTTCTGCTACTGTCTCTGCCTCGAACAGCGGACCTGTATGTCCCGGCGGCTCTGTGACGCTTACTGGTGTTGCGGGCGGTGGCGCTACATCTTATGTATGGAGCGGCCCCGGTGGTTTTTCCTCTACCAGCCTGGTGACAACAGTGAGCCCAGCCGTTGCAGGTACCTATACCATAGTTGTATCCAATGGCACCTGTACCACCAGCACTACCACGGTAGTAACGGTGAACCCTGCGCCTGCGGCCTTCACTATCACCCCTTCGGTGGTGACGATGTGCGGACCTGCACAGGCTTTGAATGCGCCCTCGGCCGTGGTATGGACGGCTGTCGCAGGGCTATATACGGATCCTGGCGCTTCAACGCCCTATACGGCGGGTTCGCCTGTTTCAACGGTCTATGCTGCGCCTGCGGCAACAACGGTATATACCGCGACAGCGACACTGGGTAGCTGCACTACACGTGCTACGGCCACGGTGAACGTGAGCACGGCGGTGCTGCCTGTGACAGGCACGCCTACGGTATGCGTGGGCAGTACAACGACACTGTCGAGCCTGACGCCGGGAGGCGTATGGACGAGCAGCGACGGTAGCGTGGCGACGGTATCGGGCGGCGTGGTGACGGGTGTTGGCCTGGGTGCCAGCGCCGGCGTGGTCAACATCACCTATACGGTAGGGCCATGTTATGCGATACGGACAGTGACGGTCTACCCATCGCCCACGGCGATAAGCCCTACGCCGCCCTCTGTATGCCTCTCATCTACGGTGACGTTCACAAGTACACCTGCGGGCGGTACCTGGAGCGCAAGCGCGGGCACGGGTTCTGTAACGGTGACGGCAGGTGGCGCTACTACGGGCAGCTCGCTGGGCACAGCGGGGCTGACCTACACATTGGCCACAGGCTGCCGCTCTACAGCAGTAGTGACGGTGAACCCTAACCCTACGCCGATAGTAGGCCCTGCGAGCATGTGCATCGGTACGACGACGACCTTTACGAGTACACCTGCCAGTGGTTTCTGGTCGATAACGCCGGGCGGTCCTGCTACAGTAGGAGTGCTGAGCGGTGAGGTGACGGCGGGTGGCCCTGCGGGTACTACGATACTGACGTATACGGCGGGCGGCTGCCGTGCCATGCTAACTATAACTGTGGTAGCGGCCCCCGGCCCTATAACGGGCCCGGCGAGCGTATGTGCGGGATCGTGCGCTACCTATGTGAACAGTACGGCGGGCGGAACGTGGAGCAATAATTTTTCTGGAGTAGGCACGATAGGCGCATCGACAGGTACCTATTGCGGTGTGTCCGGAGGTATAGATACGATAAGATATTCTCTGAGCCCTGCCTGTTATATCACCCGTGCGGTAACGGTGACGGCAACGCCGCCTGCGCCTACGGGCACGATGAGCGTATGCGTGGGTGCGACAACGACCCTGAGCCATGTGACGCCGCTGGGCACCTGGAGCGCTTCCTGCCCTACCATACTGACGGTAGGCCTGGGTACGGGCGTGGTAACGGGTGTAGGCGCAGGTACCTGCGTGGTGACCTATACACTGCCAAGCGGATGCATCGCCACTACTACGGTGACGGTGAGCGATAACCCTGCGGGTATAACAGGTACACTGGGAGTATGCCAGTACGCAACGACCACGCTGGGCAGCTCTACACCGGGCGGTACATGGAGCAGCGTGACAGGAGCTGTAGGCACCATAGGTTCTACAAGCGGTATATTGTATGGTGCCAGCGGTGGTACCACCACTATATCGTATACATTGGGCACCGGCTGTTATACTACGGCCACCGCCACTGTGACGGCAGCGCCACCGGCGATAACGGGCACCTTTACGGTATGCGCAGGTTCTACGACGGCGCTGACGAGCGGCCCTGTACCTCCCGGCTTCTGGGGCAATACGCCTACGACGACAGCATCGGTATCGGGCACGGGCGTGGTAACAGGCCTTGCCGCAGGCACCACCATGGTGACCTACACGACAACTACCGGTTGTTATGATACCGCTATAGTAACGATACTG